>NZ_JASVWB010000003.1 GCF_030287445.1 Streptomyces sp. ALI-76-A
CAAAACGCCGTTGCACAGCAGGCTCCAGCCTTGCTCCGGGTGGCTGGCCACAATCTGCGCGGCCTCGCGGTCGGCACTGTCGGCGGTCGGGCAGTGCGGCGTGTGCGTGCACAGCGAATCCGGCAGTCGAGTGATGCCGGTGTCGGTCGTCGTGGTGTCGAGCTGGGCGGTCGTCGTCGTGCCCATCAGGGCCTCCCTGGGCTGTCGGTCCGGGCTGTCCGGCTCCCCGTCACCGCCCGTCCCGGCCGCCGTGGTGCAGCGGCCGGTGCGGGCGGATCAGGCAGCCGCCAGAACGGATCAGGCAGCTGTGCGCCGACGTGCGGCCCGGCGCTTGATGCGACGGCGGTCGGCCTCGTCGGTACCGCCCCACACGCCCAGCTCGTTGCGCTCCAGAGCAACTTGGAAGCAGCTCTCGATCAGGGGGCAGCGACGGCACACGGCTTTGGCATCCTCGGTCTGCCACTTAGCCGGGTAGGTGGTACCGATCGGGAAGAACAGTTCGGGGTCCTCATCGGCACAGGCCGGGCGGGGACGGTCCGGTGCGTCGGTGGAGACGGGCGCGTAGGCGTGGTTGCGTACGACGGCGACGGACACTCGCTTCATGTGGGCCTCCCAGAAGGTCCGGATAGGAGACAGCCCCGAGGGATCCCCGGGGCTGCCTCAGGTATTGGCGGCGGGCTGAGCTACTTGGCGTCGATGTGGCAGCGAATCTGCTTGCCGACCAGCGAGGGCACGACGTCCCATCCGGGCGCCAGCAGGTCCAGCAGCCCCAGGCCGCGCCCGGACTCCGCGGTCTCGCTGTCCATCGCCACCGCGCTGCGGCGCGGCAGCAGATCGGCGGCGGGGTCGTGCACGTTCACCTGGACGCCGCGCCCGGTGACGTACACCTCCACGACCAAGGGCACGTGATCACCGCAGGCCCGCACCGCGTTGCCGAGCAGCTCCGAGACGAGCCACTCAGCGGTGTCGGCGGTCGCCTGGCCGGCCCCGTACGCCATCGGCACCGACACGGTCAGACCGCGCACCGTGCTGAAGGCGACCTCGGAAGCCGTGATGTGGACGACGAACCCGCCAGCGCGGTGCTGGACGTACAGGCCGGGGACGCAGGCCGGAAGCGCCGGCCGCTGGGACCGGCGCTGGTCGTTCATACGGGCCCGGCGCAGCATGTCGTCCATGTCCGGGCTGCTGTCTGCCCGTGCACTAGGAGGTGCAGGAGATGTCATGATGGGACTCAAGGTTTTTCCTCTCACGGAGTGACCTGCTGAACGGCCCTGGGGCGCAATCCCGGGGCCGCTCGTTTTGGCTGTTCGTGCGAGCAGCCACGGCCCCGGCCGACCCGAGGTGATCGGGTCAGCCGGGGCCGTGGTCGTTCGTCCGGAGCGGGTCAGCGCGCGGGACGCTTGGGGTGGAGCGTCTTGAGCGGGACCGCAGGGCCCTCCGTGGGGCGGTCACCAGCGGGAACCGCCCGGCGGTTCTTGTCGGCGTCTGCCACGCGGGGCAGCACCGCCTCCCAGTCGGCCACGCGCCCGGCCAGCGTGCGCTCCGCGCGAGCCCGCAGGGTCCGGTCGGTCTGCGGACTGAATGCCTTGGGCAGCACCACGGTGGCCTGGCGGCTGGCGGTCTCGGCACCGCCGTCCTCGAGGCGCTCCTGCCACTTCTTGACCGTGACGTTGACCGTGACCAGGCGGTTGCTGCCCAGGCGGCAGCGGACGGCCGCGTCCTTGCCCGCGCGGCCGTTGTCGTGCGGTACGAGCTTGGGCTTCTTGGTCTGGAGGCCGGTGATCGGCACCCACGTCTTGCAGTCGGGGCAGATCAGCGACGCACAGGCCGGGCGCAGGTCGTACTGGTGGGGCTTTAGGGCGGAGAGGGCCAGCGCCGGGCGGCCGTTGACGCTCCGGGAGCGGGTCCGGCTGCGGCGGGAGCGGGCGGTGCGCTCAAGGGTCGAAGCAGACATCTGAACTCCTCATGAACGGAGTGGCAGGGGAAGCGTCGCGATGCTCTCTCCGCCCTCCAGGCCGCACGGCAAAGGCCGGCGTCCCGCAGGACAGACAGCGCACAGCGCTGCGACGTGCACACAGTCAGTCGCGGCCGTCAGGCTCCGGAGGAGTTCGATGAAGCTCTCGACCCCGGCCGCCCCGAAGGGCGGACGACTACTGCGGTCTTGCGACCGGCGACGTGCCCAAACGTGCAGGTACAGCACCGGATACGCCCCGCATCCGGCTACTCACCGCCTGCTGGGGCACTTCGATTAGAACCCTGCTATGCCACCTCGGTCAACCTGTCTAGCTAACCTGTTTTCAACACTCCATCTGACCTGCTGATTCCCGGGTCCAGTTAAACGAAAACGAGTCTCGGCTTTCGAGAAACAACTAGACATGCAATGCTGTGCGCACCGGGCAGTGAGATCCGCTGTCCGCACGATGCGTGCGAGAGGGGGAGCAGTGGCCACCAAGCAGAAGGAACCCGGGAAGGTCGAACGGATCGCATCCGAGATCCGGGACAAGATCGAGCGAGGCGCACTCGCACCTGGGTCGCGCCTGCCTGGCGTGCCTCAGCTCCAGAAGGAACACGGCATCGCGTACCAGACGGCCCGCGACATCTACGGCCTACTCGAGGACGAGGGCCTCGTGTTTTCGCGCCGCGGCAAGGGGACGTTCGTTTCCCTGGTAATCGGGAAGATCATCTCTGATCGCACCACCCGCTACCTGGCAGTACTCCGTGAGGCCGGTGGCGCAGCCGGGGCCTACGAGGCGGAGATGAGGGCGAGGGGACTCGACCCCAAGAACACCGTCGTCATCGACCGTGATGTGCCGCCCAAGAAGGTGGCCGAGATCTTCGAGATGCACCACCGTGCCAAGACTCTGAAGCGTCAGCGGATCATGTCCGCGGGTCTGCCTGGCAACGACGAAGCGATCGAGGTTGTCCAGGTGGCCACAAGCTGGTTCCCTCCGGACATAGTCGACGCAGTCCCCGTGCTTGCCGAGATGGAGACGGGAGTCGGAGGCAGCAAATCGCGTATGGCGGAAGCCGGCTTCAAGCAGGTGCGTCTTCGCGAGGAAGTCGAGGTCAGGGCCCCAACTGCTGACGAAGCTGCAGCACTGGGCATTCCGGCCGAACAGGCCGTCCTGGAGATCACGCACAAGGGGATCACCATCGAAGGCCGCGTTGTCGAGGTCTGCATCCACGTGCTGCCGCGAGCCAAGTGGCGACTCGCATATGAGTGGCCCATCGACTCCCCGGAACCCGGGTGACATGTAGGAAGTCCCCGCTCAGCTCCGGCGAGAGCCGGGGCACACCGAATACCCATTGACTACAACAGCTAGGAGCTTGCACCACATGGCTAGCAACCGCATCGACGAGACCGGCACGATCCTGCGCGACGCCAGCACCCGGTACACCACTGCCCAGCGTGAGGAGAACGGCGCGCACGGCGCGTTCGACGCTGAACTGCAGCGTGCCGGTCGTACGCCGCGTTCCGAGGTCTCCGTCAGCCGCGCGGCCGCCCCGGCCGACGTCGCCGAACTGCTGGGCATCGACGGCGAGGTTGTCGTCCGCTCCCGTGAGATGTCCGACGGCGATCGTCTGGTCCAACTCGCCACCACGTACATCCCCGTCGACGTTGCTGAGGCCGCTGGAATCGAGCAGGTCGACACCGGCGTGGGCGGCATCATCAGCCGCATGAAGGAGGCCGGTTTCGACCAGGGCGACGCCGCCACCGAGGACATCGCGCTGCGGCCGGCCACCGCAGACGAGGCTGCTCGCCTCGGTCTGCCGGAAGGCTCGGACGTTCTGACCATCAAGCACATCGGTCGCACGGCCGACGGACGGGTCGTTGAGGTGACCCAGCACGTACTGGCCAAGGGCTGGACGCTGCGATTCTCGGTCCCGCTGGGCTAACTCCGTACGGCACATGTCGGTGCCCTGTCCTTGGCAGGGCACCGACCGGCACCCTCCTTCTAAACCCCTGGAGATCGAGCCCCTCATGAACGCTGAAAAGCGCCTGACCCGAGACGAGCTGGTGGAAGAGCTCCGCAGCGCGCTCGATGCTGACAACGGCTGGCTTCCAGACCTCGTTAGCTCCCAAGGCCCCGTAGGCGTCTCCAAGGCGGCAGCGCTGGACGTGGTGGTCGGGCGACTGCAGGAGTTCGCGGGAGTACCCGCTGTGCCGGAAGCCGTCGCCCGCCAACTCAGGAACGCGGCCGACGCGGCTGACGCCGCCCTCGTCACCGAAGGCAGTGCACAGTACGGGGCCTTGGGAGCCGCGTACGCGTACCTCGTCCAGGCTCGCCGCGCAGCAAGCGAATGAGCTGGTCCTGGTGAACACGACATCGGCTGTGCGCCTCCCACGGGGATGTGGATCAGTCCGTGTGAATGGGAGCCACCGTGCCCCTGCCGAGTCCTACACAAAGTGAGGCTGCGCCGCTGGACCGTACGGGGAACGGGATCGGCGATGGCTGACGAACGTCCTGACTGGGCACGCCGGATGGTGGAGGAACGAGCTGCACGGGAGTGGTCGCAGACCGATGCTGTGCGTGCGCTGATGGTTCGGCTCCCCGAGGACCACGATGTCAGCGAGAAGGATCTCCTCCGCCAGTGGAAGCGCTGGGAACGGCGCGACGCGCAGCCCACGAAGTACCGGTCGACCATTGCCGCCGTCTCGGCACGACCACCGGCGCCTTCTTCCCCGAGCGCTATAACAACGAGAACCCCCGGGACCGTGCCTGGTCCACTGGGGGCTCTCGAACGGGGCGAAGCTCCGTTGGGCGACACACCTGCATGGGAGGTGCTCGCGGGATGAAGGCTACCCGCGCGCGTGGAACCACACGCGCAGCTACGCCGTTCTTCAATCGCGATCACGCCATCCGGGCTGTACGCGCGCATGCTGACGCCAGCCTCCAGATCCAGGGGGTTGGGATGACCTAGTGGCCATCAGCCGCGCGCGCCGAAGAGGGGACTAGCCATCCTCTGGCCTTGCGCGGCCCGTCTCACCGCCCGGTTATTCGCCACCAGGCGAGCGCTCAGATCTCGGTTCGTACCCGACTCTGAGCCGCGGCCATCAGCCGCTGTTTCTCACCGGCCCCTCATCAGGGCCATTGCAAACCCGGTCCCTAGCCAGGACCACAAGGGCCCCTTCCAGGTCCAGCAGCAGTACCGAAGTACCGCTCCACCCGCGGGCCCCCGCCAAGGGGCTTCGCGGTTCGTTCCGAGGCCCGGCCAAGGGCTTTCGGAACACCAGCACCAAAACGTCGACGAAAGGAGATTCGCCTCCGGTCTTCGCGCTGTCGCCCGCTCCTTACGGAGGGGGCTCACCTTCCCGCCACACGAGCCATCGAGATCGGCCCCGGCCAAGGGGCCCCTCTGCGTTGATCCATATGGAAGGTCGGTATCGCCATAGTGCACGAGCATCAGTCGTCTTGTCAGGTCGACCACGACCAGGCCTGTACCCCGCTTGGGGGGATTGCCGCAGGTTGCGGTGTCCCTTTCGGTAGAATTGTGACGTACATCACACCCCCTCGCTGTCGCACGGGTGACGCCGGTTCGGCGAGCCGCCTGACCTCGGGAATGTTCCCGTGAGCGCGGTCGCGGCGGCGGCCGCCCCGCTCAAGCACCCGCTGTCGGAGGTCATCGACAACTCCGTCGACGGCGGCGTCCGTGAGGGCGTCGTCCCGTGTGGCGGGACGGGTTCCAAGATTATTGCCCGCCGTGCGGGAGCGCCGGGGATGATCCGGGCTCACCGGGCTCTGTCCACAGGCCGTCTCGTGCAGGGTCAGCGAGTGGATGACGAATCGCGCGTTCCGGCTGCTCAGGGAGGTGTCCGCTTTGGCGTGTACACCAGCCCGATGACAACACAGATGGCTCCGGCTCTCGGATCAGTCGGCGGTGGTCTCCAGTGGTGCGTCTGCTTTCTTCTCCACGAACACCCAGTGGTCGTTCGTACCGGTTCCGGGTGGGGCGGTCGTCCACAGGGAGCCATCGTCGGCGATCAGGAGCACTCCCCGCGCGTGGAGAGTGTGCAGCTGCTCTCGGGCCTCTTCTGGTGGGACGCCCATGGTCTGAGCGAGGTCGGTCGCAAGGTCTGTCCGGACCAGGATCTGATCGAGCTGACGCGCGGCCATCACCGGAACGCGCGGCCCGTAGGTCCTGCGGTACTCCAGCACGAATCGCATGGTGAGAGCGGCATCGGAGGCCGGCCCGAAGATGTCGTTGACCTTGTTCATCACCTCTTCGTCCGTGCCTTCCGGCGTGTCCCACTCTCGGTAGTAGATACCTGGCGGTTTGAGGTCGTAGAGGTGCCGCGGACGTGCCGGCCTTACGGGGCGGGGGCCGATGCGTTGTGCTGCTGCGGCTCGGCGGGCGGCTTCGCGGGCGCGGCGGACGGCGGGGTCCTTCTTGGCTGCCATGTCCCGCACAACGATCGGTTCGCCAGCAGGTTCCCGTTCATCCCGGTGTGCTGCGTGAACGGGGGTGTGTACCTGTGATGTCGAGGGCGACACTCCTCGCGATGCAGCCGAACCCGGCCGACGACGCCACGGACAGCTCTGCAGTCCTTCCGCGGCAGCGGGCCGCGCTGCGGTCGGTGCCGACCTCCGGGAAGCCGGACAGCAAGGGCCCGGAGGACCCGCTGCGTCTTGGTCGGAAGATGCGGTTGCGGTTGCTCGCCGCGGTCCAGGCGCTGCTGGCGAACCCGTCGATTGCCGGGCTGAAGGATGCGCCGAAGCTGGCGGCGGTGGTGCTGTACGCGAAGTCGCGGGCGCCCAAGGGCGAGAAGAACGACCTCCAGACCTCCATCTGGGGCTCGGAGCTCGGCCGATGGATGGGCATGAAGGAATCCACGGTCCACCACAAGGTGCTGCCCGTGCTGCGTGGTTCGGGCGCACTGCGCACGAGGGTGGTGACGGACGCGAAGGGGCACCCGACCGGGCTGGACTGCCTGGTCATGCCGCTATGGAACGCCCACCACGGCGGGGGAGCGGGGCACCCGCTCGCATTAACGAAGGCGGAGCTGGCGACGCTGCTGCGTCTCATTGAGGTGCTGTTCGGGCACGGCTGGACGCCTGAAGGCAAGGAGCCGACGCCGCCAGGGCTGCTGGCCAGCCGTACGGGCAAGGGCGCGGCGACCGACCGGCTCGGGCTGCTGCTGATGGTGCTGAACACGAGGGCTTCGGGCTGGCTGCAGCTGTGCGGCGGCTCGGTCAGGAAGAAGGAGGGGCGTGGGGCGGCGACGCTGGCGCGGCTGCTGGGCTGTTCGCCGTCCGGGGCGCGGAAGGTCCTGGCCAGGTTGGTGGAGGCGGGTGTCGTGGCGCGGCAGCGGAAGTCGACGGCGACGCGGATGAATGGCCGGGGCAAGGTCATGTTGCTGCCGGTCGCCCGCGCGTACGGTCGCACCCTGGCCTTTGTGGAGACTGTTGAAGGGCCTGATCCTGTGTTTTCGGCGCGTCCTGATGGTGCGTGCGGAGATCATGCTCCGGCTGGTGCGGCCGGGACCCTTGGCACGACTGGGATCTGCGGTGCTGAAGGCCCCGAGAATGCGGTGGATCAGGAGCGTCCCGATGGTGCAGAGCTCCACGCAGACCACGCTTCTGTGGTTACTCCCGTAGGTCCGCTCCAGCTTTCTTATGGTTTTTCCGGCGAAGGCCGTGAGGGTGAAGGCCGTCGGCCGGAGCGCGTGTGCGTGCGCGAGGACCAGGCCGCCGACGGCGGGGACGCCGTTGACGAGTCGGCGCCGCCGGTGGCTGAGGACGGCCCGCTGCGCGGGGAAAAGCCGAAGGAGTCTCCGGTCGATGAGCGGGATGGGCGGCGTGCTGCCGGGGCTGTCGCCGGTGGCCGGCCGAAGGCCGTGCGCTGGGACAAGGCACAGCAGCAGCGGAGGGTGGGGCTCCCGGATGATCTTGGTCTACGGGTGGCTCTGGGACCGATCTCCGGGCTGTGGGAGCGACTGTCCGGCTGGCAGCAGGACCAGGTCGAGGCGGCCGCGAAGGCGGAGCTGAAGTTGCTGACCGGCATACTGGAGCAGCCGGAGACGGCGGCGCGGCTGCTGGCCGACCGGCTCAAAGACCGGCTGGCGGAGACCGGCGGCGAGGCCCTGGTCGACCGCCCGTACCCGTGGCTGATCCGCCGCGGCCTGGTGCAGCGTCAGGCGTGCTCGGACTGCCGGTGCGACGAGGGGATCCGGCTGGACACCGGCGGCGAGTGCGAGAACTGCAACAACGTGCTCCACATCCGGCTTGCCCGGCGGGCGAAGATCGCGGCGCAGGTCGACCGGGAGCTGCCCGGGCTGGCCAATGGTGAACGCCGCAGGGTGCTTGAGGAGCGACTGCGCGAGCACACCGTGCTCGAGGCGGAGCGCACCCGGCGTCGACATGCCCGTGCGGTGGTTGAGGTGGAGGGGCGGAGGGCGGCCGCGGAACGGCGCCGAGCGTGGGAGGAGAAGGTTGAGCGGGCACGGCGGTCGGCTCCCTGCTCGGGGTGCGGTCTGCCGGACGCGGCGGGCCTGTGCCCACTCTGCTCGTACGCCCGGCGCACGGACCTGCTGGTGCGGGAGGCCGTCGACTTGGCGGTCGCCGTGCGGGCCGACCTGGACGACGCGGAGCAGGTCGCGCAGCTCACGGCGCGCTGTGAGGCTGACACTCGGACGCTGATTGCTGACGTGTGCAGGCGCCGCGGTGGGGATGAGGTCTGGGCCGCGTACGCGGCCCAGGAGGTCGCCGAACGGGTCCGTGACGAGCGTCGGGTGGCCGCTGAGCGGCGGTTGATGGCGAGCGAGGACGCCGTAGCGGAGGCGGACGCCGCGTACGAGGCAGCGCTGCGCCAGCGGCCCCACGAACATCAGGGCGCCCAAGCTGCCGCGGATGCCGCCTGTCGCCGTACCGCGGGCTATCTGCTGCGCAGCAGGCTCGGACAGCTGACGGTGCTGCGGGCGCGGGTGGCGGCCGGCCGGTCGCACCGCGGGGTCGCGTGAAGGCTGTGGGAGCGTCAAGGTCTGCCATTAGCCTGAGAGTTGCTGGATTCTGCGCTGTCCGGCCGCTTTCACGGCCGGGCTGCTGGGATGTGTGTAACGGAGGCTGAGCCGATATGGGTGTTCCTTCCCAGCAGGGGCCGGGCGAGGATCTGGTGCCGGTGTGGGGGCGCAAGCTGACGGTGCCGTGTCCGCACTGCACTCTGGCGACGCAGCGTCGCCGCACCTTGGACTTCGACGGGGTGAACATCTACCGGTCGCAGGCCGGCCCCGATCCGGCTCGTGTGGTGGAGGGCGAGGACCCGTCGGTGGAACGGGTGTGGATCGCGCTGATGCCGGGGGACTATCCGGCGAGGCTCTTCGCGGACACCGAGGTCTACCATCTGGTCGGCGGGATCGCCTGGCCAGGACCGCATCACCGCGACTACGGCAACGCCAAGGTGGTGCATGACGCCTGCTGTCCCGGCCTGCACCGCAGTCCGCCGGCCAGCAGCCGGGGCGCCGGTGAACTGTGGCGGGCCATGCGGCTGAGACTGGCCCGCAGCAGCGAGCCCTCCACCGACTGACGACACCGAAGGCTTCGAGCCCGTCCCAGGATGGCGGCGCCCGTGGCTGTACGAAGGGGACAACCGTGAACCATGCCCAGCTCATCGCCCTGGGGCGGTCTCTTCGCGTCGCAGGAGAACACGGTCAACGCCTCGATGAGAGTGGCCCTGATACCAACCTGGACGAGATCCGCCGGGATCTTGAGCGGGCCCTGGGCCTGCTCGACGACTCCATCAGCACTGCCAAGCCGGTCACCCGCTGCCCCGAGCACCCGGGTGGTCCTGTTGACCCGGACGCAGCTGATCTGTGTCTGCTGTGCGAGACGCGCCGTCGGGCAGGGCTGCGCATCCCCAGCTCCCGCGCAGCAGCGGAAGAGCCGGACGCGGCAGGCGAGGCGCCGTCGCGGGTGCAGTCGCGCCACAGTGTCCGCGCGGACCAGCCGGAGCCGAAGAAGCGCTGGATTCCGGAGATGTGGAACGGGCAGGCCTGGCAGGTGTGCGGCACCCCGCGTCAGGACGAACGGGTCGCCGAAAGCTACCTCGCGCAGCTGCGCTCCGGCCCGGAAGGGGCCTCCGCTTACCGGCTGGTGTACGCCTTCACCGACCACGACGTCGTCCGCGTCTGGGGTACCCCGGCGCTCCGCCAGGCTGAACTGTGAACGACCAGCAGCCGGGCGGCGAAGGGCGGATCGATCTGGCGCGGGTGGCCCTGCGCCGCGCTCGTGAGGACGCCCGGCTGCACCGCTTCACCGAGCGTGCCCCCGTGGGCGGTCGTCGGCGCGTGCGAGGACGGACCCCGCCGGTCCTCCTCGGGCGAGCCCTGCTTGACCTATTCCCTGCGGCCGAGGTCTCACCGATGCCGGCCTGGTCTTCGGTAGCCGGCCCACTGGCCCGGCACGTGGCCCCTGCCGCGTTCGACTCCGAGACCGGAACGCTCACCCTGGCCGCGAGCTCTGTGGCCTGGCTGACCCAGACCAGGCTCCTGGCTGACCGTCTCGTGCGGGCGCTCAATGACGTGCTCGGAGCGGGTACGGTGCGCCAACTCCACCTAGTGAAGAAAGCCCCCTCCACGATCCTTCCGCCACCGCCACCGGCGCCCGAGTGTCTACGCGTACAACCGAAGCCGGCCGTGCTGCCGCCCGATCCCGCCATCGAGGCGGCCCTGAACCGACAGGCTCATCAACTCCCGCGCGAAGCAACCCAGTTCACCCACCCGGGGTAAGAGGACCGAAACCGTGATCATGCGGTCCGGACCGCAGCTACCCTGACCTGGCGGCCGGACGCCACAGGACGCGGACATGGAGCGGGACACGGGGGAGAGGGGTCAGGGTGACCAGCGACGACAACGATGCCGCACTGCACGATCCGCACGATCTTCAAGCGGAGAAGGCTGTGCTGAAGGCAATGCTGCTGTCGAAGGACGCGATCGCCGACATCGGCGAGGTCCTCCACGGCCACGACTTCTACCGGCCCGCCCACGAGCTGATCTACACGACGATCCTCGCCCTGTACGAACGCAGCCAGCCCACGGACCCCCTCGCGGTGGCCGCCCACCTCACCCAGGACGGCCGCCTGGAGAAGGCTGGCGGATCCGAGTACATCACCGCCCTCATCAACGGCCCCTCCTCTTCACGGAGCTGGCTGGCCCAGGCTGAGCGCGTGCAGAACGCGGCGATGCTCCGCCGCACCAAAATCGCCGCTGTACATATCGAGGACCTTGCCTCCGACGCGTCACCGGACGCCGCGGAACGCATCGCCGACCAGGCACAGGCCGAGATCTTCGCCGCCACCACCCGGCGCCCCCTGCTCCCGCCGGCCAGCCCGATCGGCGACATCATGGAGGACACCCTCGACTGGATCGAGGCCACCGGCGGCCGCGAGGCCACCCTGCCCGGCGTACCCACTGGCTTCACCGACCTTGACTCCCTCACCGGCGGCCTCCACCCCGGACAGCTGATTGTTATCGCCGCCCGCCCCGCCATGGGCAAGTCCACCCTCGCCCTCGACTTCGTCCGCTCCGCCAGCATCAAGCACGCCCTGCCCAGCGCCGTCTTCACCCTGGAAGCCGACCAAAGGGAAGTCGGCATGCGGATCCTGTCCGCCGAAGCCCGCGTCGCCCTGCACCACATGCGCTCCGGCACGATGACCGACGAGGACTGGACCCGGCTGGCCAGGCGGATGCCGGACGTCAGCGCCGCCCCTATCTACATCCAGGACGGCTCCTACTCCAACGTCCACGACCTGCGCGCCCACTGCCGTTACCTGCAGGCCCGGGCCGGCGTGCAGCTCATCGTCGTCGACGCCGTCCACTTGCTCACCTACGGCACCCGGCCCCTGAACTCCCGCTACGAAGAGATCTCCGAGATCGCCCGCTGCCTGAAACTGCTCGCCAAAGAGCTCCGGCTGCCGATCGTCGCGATCTCCACCCTCAACCGCAGTCCCGAGCAGCGCACCGACAAGAAACCGATGATCAACGACCTTCGGGACTCCGGCGCCCTCGAGGACAACGCCGACGTCGTGATCCTCCTGCACCGCGAGGACGCCTACGAAAAGGACTCGCCCCGCGCCGGCGAGGCCGACTTCATCGTCGCCAAACACCGCCACGGGCCCACCGCCACCATCACCGTCGCCTTCCAGGGCCACTACTCCCGCTTCGTCGACATGGCCCAGACCTAGACCGGACCTGTAGGGTCTCAAATTTCGTGTCGGAATCTCACGGTCGATGTCGGATTGAAGTCGGATCCGACACTGCGCTGAGATTCGCAGGCCGCTGCCGCCAAGCGTCTCATTGGCTCAGGCGGGCGGCCTTGATCGCGCGTTGGGCGAAGACGTCCTCCCGGCGGCCTTCCATCTGCCGCAACGCGTCCTTGCGGTCCCGCTTGGAGAGCCGATCAAGATACGTGTGGCCGACGAGGTGATCGGTCTCGTGCTGCAGACACCGGGCGAAGTAACCCATCCCCTCGATGACGAGAGGGGCGCCGTCCTTGTCGAACCCACGGGCGATAGCACGATCGGTGCGGGGAACCGCCATGGCGGCGCCGGGCACGGACAGACAGCCCTCGAAGTCGTCAATGAGTCGCCGACTTCCCGGATCAGGCAGGTCCAGAACTGGGTTGATGATGTGACCGACATGCCGGATCCCATAGTCGTCCGGGCAGTCATACACGAACAGCCGCAGGTCGACGTCAACCTGGTTGGCGGCCAGGCCGGCGCCGTCGGCGACATACATGGTCAGGAACAGGTCGTCGATTAACGCCGACAACTCCGGAGTCCCGAACTCGGTCACCTCCCGGCACGGACGGCTCAGCACCTCCTCACCCACCACCGTGACCCTGCGAACCGAACCCCGTTCTGCCTCCGGTGGCAGAGCCGGATAGGTGTCCACTGGGCGGCCTTGCACACGGATTCGCCGGTCGACGGAACGGGACCGCTCGTGACGAACAGACATGGCTGTCTCCCTTTTGCGCACGCCACAGATGCCACGGAGGTCACCGCAGCTGATGCCTTCAGTAGGACTACTGCTTGCCAAGCTCTTTGCAAAGTAGCAGACTTTGCAAAGTGACTGAAGATGACGTCAACACCCCGGACGACCAGGCAGCCAGCACCGGCGAAGAGTTGCGCGAGCACGAGGTCCGCACAGCCTTGCTGGACCTGCTCGCCGAAGTCGGCACCATCACGGCGACCGAAGCCGCCTCCCAGCTGGGCTACAGCTCCGGCCTCTGCTCATTTCACCTACGGCAACTCGCACGTCACGGATACATCGAAGAGGCACCCCACCGCGGGGGCCGCGCACGTCCCTGGCGTCTGAGGCAGCACACCCCCGCAGCCGACGGTTCCATGGCGGAGGAGCAGTTCGGCGACCTGGCCCGCGGGCTGGAGGACGAAAGTTGGCAGCGATGGCTGACCCAGCGAGACGAGGCGCCTGCCGAATGGCGTCACGACGAAGCCTTCAGTGCCGTCGCCTACCTGACACCCGAAGAGATGAGCCGGGTCGCGGACGTGATCCGACGAGCGCTCCTGCCCTACCACGACCGCGAACAACGTCCTCTGGCCCGGCCCGACGGCGCTCGACCGGTGGCTCTCATCACCCGACTGTTCCCCCTGCTTCCCCACACAGCAGACGGCGCGGACCAGGACTGAGAAGGCGTCGGGCGTTTCGCACTTACTTGAGGAAATGACACGACGCTGAGACAGCAGGCAGATGACACGACGTGAGACAGTCTGAAAACGTCCAGGCCACGGCGTCGTCGCATGACACAGCGGCTGAGAACCTACACCTGGATCGACACGCCCTGTCACGGCGTAGGTCAGCTCAGAAAGTGCGGCAACCGCATCAAAGAGCAGGGGGAGAACTTGATGGAGCACACCACCGACGGCTGGAACCGGAAAGACCAGCCCATGCGGTTCGCCTTCGTCACGACGGAGGGCGAACTCAGCTTCGACACCAAGCTGTACCACGACATCCAGGCCCAGATCGGTGGCCGCGGAGTCGGCGAGACCGGCCACGAGTCCCTGCGCAGCCTGTACCCCGTCACCGCGTACTTCTACGTGCCCTACGACCAGGACGACCGGCGCATGAACAAGGTCGCCAACGGCATGTTCTGGGAACTGAGCGGACCCGCCGCGAGAGGCACCGACGATGAGTACGAAGAAGAGCCGGACGACGACTACACCCCGGAAGACCGGGTCATTAAGCTCCGAGGACCGGTCGCGTTCATCGACCGGCACAACTGGGGCCTGAGCGGGGAGCACGAGAATGCGCTGCGGGCAGCCCATGAGACGGCCGTCCAGCGACTGCGCAACCGCGGCTGGCTGTAGCGCAGCCCTTAGGGTTCGCCAGGCGGCTCGCTATCGGCCATCAAGGCGTTCGGCTGGCAGTTCATCACCCAGCACCAGATCCTGCCCACGGCCCAGTATCCCGGCGTGCAGGTGACAACGTTCATGGACCGCGATGGGCCGGTGCAGCCGACCGGATGGCGCCAGGCGGTCTCCCAGGCGCGCGCCTCGGGCAGCCCGCTGCCGCCGCTGATGCCGGACGGCATGTACGGGATGCGCGGCGACGCGTGCCTGGCAGAGGAGAGTCCAAGATGCTCGAGAATCTCTCCGGTCTCTACCGCGGGATTGGGTAGGGGCACCGCCCGGCGGCGAAGAAGGCGGCGAAACCGGCCGTCGACCCGCAGCGCCGTACGCCGTCCGGCTGTCGCCTCCAGCCGCAAAGGTGCTCGGTCCGCGCCGGGAGCTCCGGCCGAACTGCTCGCCCCGCTGCGCGCGGACCGGTGGGTGCTGACCCTTGAGCAGGAGTGGGCGGCGGCCCTCGCGGAATCCCGCCGACGTTCCGCTGCGCCCGGAGACCTGTACGTACGTCACCGTGCACATCGACAGCTGAACCTGCTTCCAGAGTCGGTTTGGCGAGTGCATTCTGCCGGTGTCACGATGAGTTGGGGGTGGGTTGTGGGGGCTTCTAAGCAGGGTGACAGGCGGCAGATTCAGACGGCGGTCCTGGGCAGTATTGACTCGGAGGAGCCGCTACTGCTGCCGCTGGAGGCGATCGAGCTGGACGCCTTCCGCCGCCATCACGAGCACGACACGTTCTGGTGCGGGCTGCTGCTCGGAGGCTGCGGCCTCCAGCTGACGACGAAGCTGTACACCGACCGGGTCTGTTCCCTGTCAAGTTCAGCGTGTTGAAGTCGCAGCGGGTCTTGGCCCGGGCGGTCGGAGGTAATTGAAGGCTCGGCAGGGCCGCCCGCCGAATACGGCGGCCTGCCAAGCCTTCGCGAAGTCGGCCGGAGCTGACAGCGGTTGTGGTCAGAGGCCGATGTCGGCCAGCCACTGGCTTGTGGTCCGGGGGGTGACGCCCAGCAGTTTCTGGGCGGAGGTCTCCGGTGCGATCGAGCGGCCGGGCATGGCACTCATCGCCTGGTAGGCCCCTGCGATATCAGCGGCCGGGCCGTCCCCGATCAGGGGGGCCATCGAGGTACGGAACTCCTCGGCGGTGATCTGGTCGAAGACCACGTCCCGTCCGAGCCTGGCGCCGAATGCTTCGGCCAGGTCCGGCCCGGTGATCGCCGGGTACTGGCCGACGGAGACCACGCCGGTGACGTCCGTGCGGTCGAGCAGGGCGACGGCGGCGTCGGCGATGTCCAGGTGGGAGGCCCAGGAGACGGGGAAGTCGGCTCGGATCGGGTAGGGCAGTACGCCGCGCTCGCGGACCGAGCCGATGACGTGCGGCATGAGCAGGTTCTCGAGGTAGAGCTCGGGTGCGATGACCGCGTGGGATACACCGCTGTCGGCCAGGCCGGCGGCCAGGGTCGCGGCGGCACCGCCGATGGCGGGATCGATGGCGAAGCCGCTGGTGGAGAACACGACGCGGTCCGGCCTGGCCTCGCCGACAGCGGTGAGGATGTTGTGCGCGTAGGTCTGGCGGTCCTCCTCCGAGGCCACCGGCAGGTGGACGAAGATCCCCTCGGCACCTCGGTAGGCGTCGGTCAGGTCGGCGGCGGAGGAGTAGCCGGCGGCCACGACGTGCTGCGCGCCGGGCACGACGGCGTCGGGGTTGCGGGTCAGAGCGGTGACGGTCCTGCCTGCGGCGGCGAGAGCGGCGACGACGGGGGCACCCTGGGCGCCGGTGGCGCCGTGAATCACGTAGGTCATGACGTCATTAGTGCATGAGGTGCACCGGTTACATCAACTGCACTAATGGGGTACGGTCAAAACTGTGACTGATCCCTGTCTTCCCGAGTGCGGTGTTGCCCGGTTCCTCACGCTGCTCAACGGGCCGTGGGCCACTCTGATCGTGCGCGAACTGCTGCATGGCCCCCACCGGTTCAACCAGCTGCGCGAGGCCCTGCCGGGCATCAGCCCGCATACCCTGACCAGCCGACTGCGCCAGTTCGAGCGGCACGGCATCGTCACTCGCACGACGTATGCGGAGATCCCGCCGCGTGTCGAGTACGCGCTGACCCCTCTCGGTGAGGGGCTGCGCGAGGTCCTGGAGGCCATGGGGGCGTGGGCCATGGCGGTGCCGGAGCCCGAGTCCGGCGTCACTGCCTGAGGTACGTCTGGCTCTGCCCCCGGCCCCCGGACACGGGCATGGCCATGGTCACGCCGAGGATGCGAGCCGCTGGCGCAGGGTGTCGTTGTCGTCGTGGTGGACGACCTCCTCGAAGCGCAGCCTCAGCCCGTGCTTGTCGAGCAGCTCCGGCACGATCGTGTCGAGGTGTTCGCGGTGCTCCTTGGTCCGTGCCTGGAGGTATGCCTCGCGGACGTCTTCGGGCTCGTCGGCGAGGACCTGGTCCATGCGTTCGCGGATGTACTGCTTGAGGTTGATGTGCTCCATGAACACCTCGCTGACTCCTGCCTCGACGAGCCGGCCGAAGAGGTCGTCGAGGAGTTCGGGCTGGGTGGCGAAGTGGGGCAGGAGCGGGCCGACGAAGGCGTAGGTGGGGATGCCCGCCTCGTTGAGTTCGGCGAGGGTGCGCAGGCGGCGGGAGGCGAGTGGGGCGCGGACCTCCAGCCAGCGGCTGACCTTGTCGTCGGTGGTGGTCACGGTCATGCCGACCTCGGCGCGGGGCAGGCTGGTGAGCAGGTCGATGTCGCGGGTGACCACAGGTGACTTGGTGAGGATGCGGACCAGGCCCGGATACTCGACCCTCTCCAGTTCGCGCAGGATGCCGCGGGTGAGCCGGTACTTCGTCTCGTGGCCCTGGTAGGGGTCGGTGACCGAGCTGAGCAGCATCGTGCCCCGGCGCTTGTCCTGCGGCATCTTCGCCAGTTCCTTGCGGGCGAGTTCGACCGCGTTCTTCTTCACGTACAGGTAGTCGCCCCACTCCTTGACCGACCGGCCGAACTGGCGCCCGGCGAAGCTGGCGAAGCAGTAGGCGCAGCCGATCACGCAGCCGGTGTAGGGGTTGATGACGTAGTCGTTCGAGGGGGTCTTCGACTTCTGGATCAGGGTCTTCGCCTCGATCTCGACCGGCTCCATGACGTGCTTCCTTCCTGAGGCCCGGCCGTCCGTGTCCGACGTGCCGGGGTCCTGTGCTGTCCAAGGGCCGGTGGACCGCAGGCCGCCGAACCCATACACAGGAACAATAATCTGCGGAAGTTGATTCCATAGAATGCAAATGGTTTGCTGGACCCCGGGGCCGGTCCGGAGCCCGCCATCCGCGCCGGACTCCCGCGAGCCCCGCGCGGAGAGATGGTCACCATCTGCATTTAGCCCGCCCCAGAGAGTCACATCCGTCCCCTTGTGGGGCGTAAGGAGTGCGTGTCATGACTGTTCCCGCCTTCAACTCGGTCGCCTGGTTCGAGTTCGGCACCGACCAGCCCGAGAAGGCCAAGGAGTTCTACGGCGAGCTCTTCGACTGGCAGTACGTCCTCAACACCAACACCCCGGGGGTCACCTATCACTCGGTGATGACGCCGGGCGCCCAGCAGCCGACCGGCGGCGTATGGGAGTCGGAGGGCGACTTCCCCAACTACGCGATCTTCTATGTCTTCGTCCAGGACGTCGCCGCGACCGTCGAGCGCGCCGAGAAGCTGGGCGCCGAGGTGCTCATGGCGCCGGTCTCCGACTCCGCGGGTTTTACCTTCGCCCGGCTCAAGGACACGGCGGGCAACCACTTCGGCGTGTTCTCCGTACCCGCCCCGTAACCCTGCCCCTTCCGCCCTGCCTCCCGCCGGAGCGCGCCGCAGGGTCACGGGCCACCGTTCCCCCCGACCGAGAGGTTCCCCGATGTCCGGCGCCAGCGCCACCAGCGAAAAGATCCCTGTCCGCGTCTACGGCGGCCCCACTGCCCTCGTCGAGTACGGCGGGCTCAGGTTCGTCACCGACCCGACCTTCGACCCGCCCGGCGAGTACCCGATGCCCCTCCCGGGCGACCACAAGCTGGTCAAGACCGCCCCCTCGCCGGTCACCGCCGCCGACCTCGGCCGCGTCGACGCCGTCCTGCTCTCCCACGACACGCACGAAGACAACCTCGACAACGCCGGGCGTGCCCTCCTGGCCGAGGTGCCGGTCGTCTTCACCACCGAGAGCGGCTCCGGCCGTCTGGGCGGCAGCGCCCGCGGTCTCGCCTTCTGGCAGACCGCCGAGCTCAAGCGGCCCGACGGCGGGACCGTGACCGTCACCGGCGTGCCCGCCCGGCACGGCCCCGTGGGCTGCGAGCCGATCTCCGGTGACGTCATCGGCTTCATGCTCACCTCCGACGACCTGCCCTCGGTCTACGTCAGCGGCGACAACGCCGCCCTGGAGCACGTCAAGGAGATCGCCGAGAGGTTCGCCCCGGTGGACACCGCGATCCTCTTCCTCGGCGGTGCCCGCATGCCCTTCGCCTTCGACGGCGCCCTGCTCACCCTCGACAGCGCCCTGGGCGCCGAGGCCGCCAAGACGCTCGGCGCCCGCCGCGTCGTCCCCGCGCACTACGACAGCTGGGCCCACTTCCAGGAAGGCCGCGCCGAGATCGAGGCCGCCTTCACCGAGGCCGGCCTGGCCGACCGCCTCGACTTCGCCCGATGACCCCGACCGAACCCGCACGAGAACCATGGAGAGCGCGATGACCACTGCGAACCTCGACCTGGCCCGCGCCTACTTCCAGGCCGTGCAGACCGGAGACATGGCCGCCCTCGGCGGCCTCCTCGACGAGGAGATCGTCTGGCACCAGCCCGGCGCCAACCAGTTCTCCGGCAACCACAAGGGCCAAGGCGCCGTCTTCCAGATGCTCGGCAGCATGATGGAGGCCAGCCAGGGCACCTTCGCCATCGACAAGATCCACTCGCTCATGGGAAACGGTGACCTGGTCGCCGCCACCATCCACTTCACCGGACGCCGCGGCGACACGTCCATGGTCATGGATGGCGTGGACCTCCTGCGGATCCAGAACGGCAAGATCACCGAGATGTGGCTCTTCTCCAGCGACCAGAACGCCGAAGACGCCTTCTGGGGCCGCTGACACCCACTGCGTGCCCCGAGGTCGGCCTGGCCTCGGGGCCGGCGAACGGCCCCACCAGAGTGAAAGGCACCGTATGCGGAAGATGACCACGAGCAGTGGCGGGAGTTCGTCACGCACAGCACCCGCACCGGCAAGCTGTCGACCGTCAAAGCCGACGGCAGCCCGCACATCACACCGGTCTGGTTCCTTCTCGACGGTGACGACATCGTGCTCACCACCGAGAAGGACGGCGTCAAGGGCCGCAACCTCGCCCGCGACGGCCGCTTCGCCCTCTGCGTCGACGACGACCACCCCCATACGCGTTCGTCATCCTCCAAGGACGCGCCGAGACCTCCGAGAAGCCCGACGAGCTGCTGCACTGGGGCGGCCTCCTCGGCGCCCGCTACATGGGTGTCCGCGTACTCGTCCGAGTGCACCACCGAGTACGGAGTTATGTGCACCAGTGCTCAGGCCACGTCAGTGTCCCGCTCGATGGCCTGGAGGCGGTTCTTGAGCCGGTAGCTGTTGCCGTTGATCGGGACGACCTCGCAGTGGTGCAGGAGGCGGTCGAGGATCGCGGTGGCCAGGACCTCGTCGCCGAAGACCTGGCCCCACTCGCCGAAGGTCTTGTTCGAGGTCAGGATGATCGAGCCCTTCTCGTAACGCTTCGAGATGACCTGGAAGACCAGGTTCGCCTCGGCCCGTTCCAGGGGTTGGTAGCCCACTTCGTCGACCACGAGGACGGCGGGGCGGAGGTAGCTGGTGAGCTTGCTCATCAACCGCCCCTGATCCTCGGCGGCCTTGAGGTGACGGACCATGTCGTCGAGGCTGGTGAAGTAGATCGAGTAGCCCGCCCGACAAGCTGCGACGGCCAGCGCGACAGCGATGTGTGTCTTGCCGACCCCGGGCGGCCCGAGCAGGGCGACGTTGGCCTTGTCCTCGACGAAGGAAAGGGTGGCCAGGTCTTTGACCTTGCGCGGGTCGAGCTCGGGCTGGAAGGAGAAGTCGTAGTCCTCGAGCGTCTTGTGGTGTGGCAGCTTCGACAGCCGCAGGCCGTTGCGGAAGCGGCGGTCGTCACGGACCGCGAGTTCCTCTGCCAGAACCAGGTCGATCAGATCGAGATAGCCCATCTTGGCCTCGTCCGCCCGCTGGATGTACTGGTTCAGGGCTTCGGCCAGGTGCGGCAAGCCGAGCTTGACGGCCGTGGCGCGGATGCGATTGCTGGTCAGCTCGCTCAACGGGCTTCCTTCGTCGGTGCGTTGGTGGTGAAGGGGCGGGTGCCGGTCAGCTCGTCATAAACCGACAGCGGACGGCGGCCGACCTCGACGCTTGCGGCGGCGGCCCGGTTCAGCAGAGCTTGCAGTGGCCCGTCTGGCGCCCCCAGAGTCTGGCCGCGGCGGGGCGCAGGCAGACCGTCCCCGGTGGTGACGCGGCGGCCGGCGCCGGTGGGCAGACCGTCCCAGTGGGTCTCATCCACGATGCGGGCACCTCGGCCGACTGCCCTGGGATGGGCGGCCAACAACGTCTGACCGTTCGCGTCGGCGACGGTGGAATGCAGTGTGATCTGGGACTTCGTGGCCCGGATCTCGACCAGCTGGCGAGGGCGGACCTTGCGAGCGGGAACCGAGTAGAGGTTCGCGTCGAACGCAACCAGGCAGTCCTTGCCGACATGCCGCAGATGCCGCTGTGTGACCACATACGGAGTCGTCGCCAGCGGCCGGAGAGCCGTGTGATCGCGCACGGCCCGGTGTCCGATGATCTCGCCGTGGGTGCCATGGACCTTCGCTCGCCGCAGTGGCACCCAGGAGGCGAAGGCGGCGTTCATCTCCTCGATGGAGGAGAAGGCCCGCCCGGCGAGCACGTGGTCCCGGACGATGCCGACCTGGCGCTCGACCCGGCCTTTGCCCTGGGGCCGGTAGGCGGCCAGCACGTCGATGTCGAAGTCGTAGTGCCCGGCGAAGGCGACCGCTTCCGGGTGCAGCGGAACTGCCTCGCCCGGGGCGACGTGCCGGCGCACGACTGTCTTGGTGCGGTCGTAGACGATGCTCATCGGCACTCCGCCGAAGTGCGCGAACGCCTGCCGGTGGCAGTCGAAGAACGTCGCCAGGTCCTGGCTGGTGGTGAAACAGCAGAACGGATCGCGCGAGTACGACAACGTCATGTGGAACGAGTAGACCTTCGGGATGCCGACATGGGCGAGGATCTTTCCTTCGTGTCGGGTAGGAGCGCCGCATTGCTGCGGCGCTCCCTCCTCAGAACCGGGCTAGCAGGTTTCCCCGCACCACGGCTCAAGCAAGCCCCGAGGGCGTCACGAGAGTGCAACTACTGCTGGTTTCCTGCGGTTTCGGGCCCGAAGGCCGCGATGGCAGGAGGCGTGCACAAGGCATGTTCGGTTCCCGTCCGACGTGTCGTGCCGTCCGTGCAGAGTGAGATAGTCGGCGGCTATCGCCCTCTTGACGACGTTCAACCACCATCGCTCCCATTCCTGAGGCGACTGCGGTGGCTGATCGGCGGTGAGAAGGTGCTCCCCGCAGAGCGGACAACGACCGTCCTGTTTGGCGAGCAGGCGCAAGTTGTAGTTGTCCAGCGGGGGTTTGACCTTTCGTCGCCGCTTGACCCAGTAGTCCGTCAGCTCGGGATCGTCGGGTGACGCCCCGCCTGCGATCAACTGGTGCCGAACGATGTTCGTCCAGGAGAACTTGAGCAGAATCGGGATCTCGCCGCGGTCGTTGAGCACGTTGGCGCGATCTCCGAACACCCACCGGTCGTTCCTGAACTTGTTGAACCTGCCGAAGTAGCGTCGAACGATCCACTTCTTCGACTTGTTGGGATGCATGCGTCTGGCCCACCGGTAGGTGAGCCACCACACGTAGTGATCCAGCGCCGTAAAGATCCTGCTGGACACCACCCCCCGGTAGTAGGCAGCCCAGCCCCGCACGATCGGGTTGAGCTTGGCGATGACAGCCGTCGCGTTCAAGCCGCGCAGACAGCGCACCTCGTCCGCGAGCCTCTTCCGGATGCGCCTGACCGCCTCCGCACTCGGTTTGATCAGCAGCTTGCCGCGTCGATAGCGGCGGACGTTGAACCCGAGAAAGTTGAAGCCCTCTTCGAGGTGGACGATGCGCGTCTTGTCCTCGTTGAAGACCAGCCCCCGAGGCGCCAGCCACTCCGCAAGCTGTGCCTTGACCTGCTCGGCCTGCTGCCTGGAATGACAGCAGGCGACCATGTCGTCGGCGTATCTCACCAAGATCGGAGAGCCCGCCACCACATCCCCGGCGTGAGTGCCGGTCATGAGATAGCGGACCCCTGCGGCCTCCTCCAGCCCGTGGAGGGCCACGTTCATCAACAGCGGGCTGATCACGCCGCCTTGAGGAGAGCCCTCCTCGGTCGGCGTGAACTGCCCTTTGTCGACCACTCCGGCCTTCAGCCATCGCTCGATCAGATCTCTGGCCGGGAACGAACCGAGCGAGTCGAGTAGCCGAGCGTGGCCGATCTTGTCGAACGCAGCGGACAGATCAGCATCCAGGATCCACAACCGGCGGGCGCGTGGCCCGCTGAGCGTGGAGAACAGGGAGCCGATCGCGTCGGCGCAGCTTCGCCCGGGGCGGAACCCGTAGGAACGGGGCTCGAACCGGGCTTCCCACTCGGGCTCCAGTGCGCTGCGGACCCGTGCCTGATGACAGCGGTCCAAGATCACGGGAATGCCGAGCGGTCTCTGCTTTCCATTGGCCTTCGGAATGTACACACGGCGCACGGGCATGGGGTCCCAGGACGAACGCGTGCGGTGCACCCGCACCGCGACCGCCGCCCTGGCCTCGGGGGACAAAGCTGTCTCCCCGTCGATCCCGGCCGTCCGGCGCCCAGCGTTGCGCTGAGTGACCTGCCGCACGCTGACCAGCGTGTTCGACCAGGACCTCAGCATCAGTTTCTGCAAGGATCGGACCTGGGCCCAGTCCTCTTCTCGTGTCGCCTTGAAGATCCTTCGCCGCAGCCTCACTACGTTCTCCTCGTGAGTCCGCCAGACAATGGCGTCCCAGTCGAGAACGTCCTCGGGTCCGTTCACCACGATGGTGTCCAACATGTCCCTCGGTTCGAGAGGCGCTCGGCCTCGGCGTTCAAAGGCTCACCAGCCCACGTCAGCGCCCTTTCGGGCCCGGTCGCCTGACCGGCATCCGGCCGGTTCCCCGTGACAGCCGCCTGGAGAGGCAGTCGTGGTGTCACGAGTCCCGTTGCCTTTCGGCAGCCGACATCCGCTTCTTGGGCATCCTGTCCCGCCGAGGGCTTCCGCCCCTCTTGCGATCGGCCTACCGAGCCAGATGGCCCGGACCCCGACGGGGTTTCCACGTTCCGCGCATACGAGACGCGACCGGGGAGGGCGCCCCCTAAACCCCGGGACCAGCGGTGTTCTTGCGACCGACGGGGCAGGCTTCGGTCGCCGCTCGCCGCCTCTTCCAGCGGCCAGGTCCTATCGCCCGGTGTTCTTTCCGTCTCTCCGGGCTTGTCGATGACGAGGCATCACAGGGGGTTCACTCGCGTTCGCCCGTCCGGCCTTCTCCTTGCCCGGTTGCTCCCCCTGACGGATCGGGGGCCCTTGGGCGTCTTCCCTGAGCTTCGCACCCTCAGCGGGCAGGACCCGCGAGCGCACGTCAGGGCGGAGATAGGTCTCGAACACTGACCAAGAACTACGCAACCGGCATGACCGGCCTCCAATCTGCGAGTTCACTCATATGCGCGACTTCGTGTCGCACCGCCCCAGTCCACCTGGGCCTGAGCACCCGGAACGACCTCGAACCGCCGGTGCAGACCCGCCAGCTCGCCGGGACTGATGCCCAGTTCCTCCGCGATCCGTGGCCGGGCTTCTTGCACGTAAAGCTTCACCCGTTGGTAGTTGATGGTGACCGCGTAGTCCTGGATCAGACGTTCATGGATCACCGACGCCTTGAGCAGGACCTCGGACCTGAGCATCGAGTCGATCAGCGGCGCGACCTCGTCCACCACCCGGCGATGCCGGCGACCGGCTGTTTCCCGCTTCGGCGGCGCGGCCGACGCCGGATTCTTCAGGTACTTGCTGACCGTCCGGCGGTTCAGCCCCGTCTCCTTAGCGATCTCCCGCAGGCTCATCGCACCGGACTCATACAGCGGACGAAACCGCCTCAACTCCAGCCACCGATGTGGATCCAGGACCACCGTCAGTCGCCTCCCTGCCGCCCCGAACCGACAGCAGCAGACTCACGGTCTCCACCCCACCCCCGCACCACAAACGGCGCACATTCCTCCGTACGAGGTGGTGCACGTGCACTTGTACGCCGACAATGGGCGAAGACCGCACCCAGGAGTACGCCGCACGCAACGGCGGCCCCGGCAACCTCCTCGTCCGCGCCCACATCGACAAAGTCATCGCCTTCGACGGCATCGCCGACTGAACGACAACGGGCGGCTGATGCGGGGCGGGTGAACCATCGTCACCCGCCCCGCATCAGCCGCCCGTTGTCGCACCCAAGGCGCCCTGGCTCACGAGGCCGACCGACCGGACTGCTTCGGCGCCCGCGAGGCCGGAACCGGCGTCCGACCCCCGGCCTTCCGCTCCGCGTCCAGAGCACGTCCGGCTGCCCGCAGCGTACTGAGGACCGCGGTCACCTCGCGTACCGACTCCTCGGGAATCACCGACCCGATCCGCAGTTCCAGCTCTTCCTCGAAGACCTTCAGCGCCCCCTCCACCAGCTTCCGCCCCTCCGGGGTGAGCTCGACGATCGAGGAACGGCGGTCGTTCGGATTGGCCCTCCGCCCGCACAGGCCCGCCGTCTCCAGACGGTCGACGACCTTGCTCGTGCCGCCCACCGTGATCGAGAACTCCTCCGCGATGTCCTGGATCCGTCGCCCAGGCCGCCGCAACAGCAGGTGCAGCACCTCGAACGAGGTCAGCGCCAGGTCATACTCCGCCCGCAACCGCCCCTCGATGCCGTCCCACAACTCGATCTCCAGCGAGACCAGCTCCCGGTACAGCAGCTTCAGGTCAGTGTCAGCCATCACTCATCTTCCAAAGAATTATCTTCCATAGACAGTTAATTGTAGGTCACCAGTATCGGGACCCTCAGGCGCCGTCCGCTTTCCGAACGTGATCGTTTGGTTCGGGTGTGTCAGTGGTGTCGGCTGCGCAGTGCAGGCGATCACGGCGGATAGTCGCGAGCGCGACCACTTCGATGCGGTGCTGGGAACTGCGCAGCGACGAACGGGTGCCGGCCACCACGCTCAGCCACCACATCCAGCCCGCCATCACACAGAACAGCACCGCCGCCGGCGGCAGCAGCACGGGCGGCGCCCACCGTGCGACGTCACCGCGGGGCAGCTCCTGCCCGGTCAGGTAGCCGACCTTGACCAGCCACACCAGGTACACCGGCACCTCGATGGCGATCACCACCCACATCAAGACCCGCAGTCCCCGTAACGCGCCGCGCTCGCTCATCCCTTGGGTCTCCCCCTTCGATCAACAGGGTCCTGGGGAACGTAGCGGCCCGGCGCCGGCACCCACCAGGGCGCGTCACGCGCAAGGGCGGTGATCAGCGGTGCGGGTGCCCCGTCGGCGGCGTCCTCTGTCCACAGCCCCGCTCCGATGGGGTGTTCGTATGACTGATGAGGAGAAGGCAGAGCAGGCGGCCCGGACGCGCGCCAAGATCATGGAGGGCTTCGCCCGTGCGGAGCGGGCCCTGTTCACCCGGCCTGCGCCGAAATCCGCGCGAGCCCAGATGAAATTCCTTCGCACGCGGGAGAAGGGCTCCACCAAGAGCCTGGCGGAGCGGCTGGGCGTCTCCCGCAAGACGGTGCAGCGCTACCTCTCGGGTGCCTCCACCAAGCCGAACAAGCGACTCCAGGAGGCCCTGACCCAGGAGACGGAGGCGGAGTGGCAACCGCAGGTCAAGGCACAGGCGAGGCAGCGCGCGGCCAGCTCGGGCGGGCTCGTCATCTCGTGCCGGGCCTACTTCGGTTTCGGCCCCGAGGGCACCTCGGACGCGGGCCGGGTGCGGGACGTCAGCGTCGCCGTGTCGCTCTCCCACGCGAGGGCCATCCTGGCCGCACGGGAGAAGGGTGCGACGGACGATGATCTGCACGAACTGGTCGCGGACGCCATCGCGGACGCCTATTTCCGTCAAGGCAGTAGTGGCCGGGCGGGCCTGGAGGTGGAATTCGCTGACGTGGAATGGCTCAACATCCGGTTTTAGCAGCACGGAATTAACGACTGCGATAGAACCTTTCTGTGGCCGCCGCGCCCGATGCGCGGCGGCCCGATATCCCGTTCCTTTCTCCGTGACGATTGAGAGGCAGAGTGAGCACCCCTGCGCCACGATCCCGCCGCCGTCCCCGCGTTCCCGCGCCCGGCACGGCCGCGCCCCGCCAGCCGGTCGACCGCGCGAAGGTCGGCCGCAGCTCGGTCCGCCGGCGCGCCACCGGCATGACCGCCACCGAGGCCGCGGCCGCGCTCGAGGACGCCCGGCTGCACCAGCACCTGGACCGTGACCGCGAGGACCTGGCCGGCGACGAACGCGGCCCCGCCGAAGTCGCGGAGTGGGAACGCATCGCGCAGCTGCTCGCCACCACCGGCGGGACGTACGACCCGAAGTCCGACGCCGTCGTCCAGGACGAGCTCGCTGCCGAAGCCGCGGCGGCCGCCAAAGCCGAAGCCGAACTCCGGGACCTGGAGCTGGAGCAGGAGCGGCAAGAGCGGCTGCACTCCAACGGGCTGCCCGAGCGCGCCCACCTGCTGATGGCCCTGGAGAAGACCGGTCTGCTCGGCAGCACCGAGGAACGGCACGGCGCCGAAGGCCCGCTCGTGCTGCACGAGCTCGAGGACCGCTACGCCCTCGACTACCTGAACGAGTACGGCGAGTTCCACGAAATGTTCTGCATCCTGGATAGCTACGGCATGGCCCCTCCGAGTGGCCTTGTTCGCGAGAATGGGCAGCAGATGTTCACCACTTCGGGAGGCGCCACAGCCCACCGGAAATTCGAACACTGAGTGAGTCGCTTGCCGTAGTTAGGGGCGGCGGCTGGCACTTGTCCGCGCTGCCTTGACACCCCCACGACGGCGGCAGGTGCCGCTCCCCCAACGGATGAGAAAACAGGTTGGCTGGCTGCCTGGACAGCTGCGACGATGCGGCTGTTTCCCAGGCGGAGGACACTTGTTCGTTTTCGTGTGCGCTGGATGCGGCGCCGAGTTGACCACCTCGCTCTCCCAGGTCTCACTGCCAGTCCACGCCCGTCAGAAGTACGGGAACGGGGCCCAGCTTCCGGTGCTCATGGAGTCCGGGACGTTTGCGGCCCTGTCTCGCATTCGGTGGTGACGGAGCGTGCTGTTATCCGAGGAGGATGCGGTGCCGGAGCAGGGTGAAGCCTGCTCGTCCGTGCATCTGGCGCGCAATCCGTTTGGTCTTGGTGTTGACGCCCTCGGTGGGGCCGTTGCTGTACGGAAGCGTGAGCCCGGCGATCACGGCGTCGATGTCCCGGTCCAGGCCCCGGGTGAAGGCGTGTAGGTGGGGCAGGTCGGCTGTTCGGACTTGGGCGATCCAGTGCGTGAGCGCATCGGCGTTGTCGGTGTGTGGCGTAAGGAGCGGGGCGAAGTCTCTGATATCTGCGGCCAGTTGGGTCATCTCGGGGCAGGCGGCGGTGAGCTTGGCCAGGAGCTCGTGCTGCTCGGGCTTGAGGTTGTCGGGCCTGGTCAGCAGCATCCGGGCGAGTCGACGTGGCGAGATATGGCTGCGGTCGGCGTCCGCGCGGCCTTGGTTGATGTACTTGTGCAGAAGGTTCAGGCAGCCCGTGAAGCCGAGGGTCTTGATCTCTTCGAAGAGGTGCTGGACGGGGACGCCGGGGTCTTCACTTCGGCGTTTGCGCAGGTGCTCGCGGTAGGGATCGACCAGGCTGGCACGGTACTTGGGGACGCGGAGCATGCGCTCGGGCCGGTCGGCTCGGGCGTAGCGTTTGACGGTGTTCAGGGCCAGTTGCAGGCGGCGGGCGCATTCGAGCAGGCCCACGCCCTTCTCGAGCAGGCCATGAACCTGGTGCCAGCGTTCGAGGGTGGTCTGAGCGCGGGGCCCGTCGTAGATCGGCGCGTCCAGTACGGTGGCCCAGCAGGCACTGTGTGCCTTCACCTCGTTCAGGGCGGCTTCGCACAGGTTCTTCCATAAATGCCAGCGATCACCGACTTGCACCGCGTCGGGCAGAGCACGGCGGATGGCCTCGGCGTAGGTGGCTGAGCCGTCGCGGCACACGACCTCGATGCCCGGATGCCCGCGCAGCCACGCTTCCAGGGTGTCGGCCGTGCGGTCGGGCAGTACGTCGATCCGCTCATGGGTCTCGGCGTCGATGATCACGGTGGCATAGCGGTGCCGCCGGCGCAGGGCGAAATCGTCGACGCCGATCACACGGGGCACCCGCCCGGTGGGCAACGGGATGCGCAGCAGGGCGCGCAGGGCCGTGTGACGGGACAGGCCCACCGCGAGTATCGCCAGCAAACGTGATCCCGCCCGGCCCGCTAACTCTTTGACCACGGCCCTGACCTGCCTGGTCAGACGAGCGATGCGTCGCTGGTATCGCTCCAGCAGCCCGGGCACCTGTTCGCGGAAGGTGTGGCGGCAGCCTCGCGTGGGACACACCAGACGCCGCACCCGCACACGGACCACCACCTGTCGCCCGTCGACCGGAACGTCGGCCACCGTCCGCCAGTGATAGCCGTGCACCCGTCCCGACGAGGCCCCGCACACCGGGCAGACCGCGGTGTCCAGCGGCGTCCGGGCCCGCACCACGATCCGCCCACCCTCGTCGACCACATCCTCCATGATCAGTGGGGACAGACCCGAAAACACCGTCTGCACAAGCTCGTTGACATCTATCACAGGAAGGTCAACGACCCTGACAACTCTCCGTCACCACCGAATGTGAGACAGGGCCGGTGAGCGTACAGACCCGGTGGAGATGGCTCGCGGCGGGGTGCGGTAGCGGGGAAGGGTGGGCGGCCCGAGCCCGCCATAAGCGGGCTGGTGCGGCTCGACATCCTCCGGATGCGCGACTTCCTTCCCGTGCAGGGCCAGGACATAGGGCAGCCCTCGCTCCTCGAGACCGAGCCGGAACGGTGTGCCGACGCTGTCACCCCGCCAGGGAGGGGAAGGGAGAGCTTCGCCCTGCCCCTGGTGCCGCGGGTGTCTTCCGGAGCCCCGGCCCGGCCCGGACGGGGCTCCGGGGGCCACCGGGCGTCGCGAACCGTCGTCCGGCCTCGACTCCCCGCACTCGGTCTCCCGCTTCGTCTACTTCGTCACCTTGATCCCCTCGAACGTTGTGGACTTCGGCGCCAGGCAGACGAACCAGTCGTAGGGCGAGTGCTTGGGGCTGTGGATGACCGGAACGGCGGCGTTCGCCTCGGTGGCCGCGGACGCACGGCCGACCTTGGCAGACGTGCCGTCCTTCCAGGTGCAGGTGACCTCCCGGGCGGTCTTGGCGACCTGGCCAGTCACCAGGCGCGGGGCCGTGTCGTTGTGGGGGAGCAGCGGGAGCGAGACGGTCCCGTACTCGCCGCCGGACAGGACGTCGTCCTCAGGTAGCACCATGTCCGCGATCTGGGTGGTCCTCGCCTCTTCACCGGTGACCCGGTGCACGAAGTGCGCAACCTTGCCCACCAGTTCGGAGGCCGTGGAGACGTCCTCCGGGTGCTCGCCGAACTCCGCCATCGCCGTCAGGGTGGCCTGGGCCTCCGCCGTGTCCGCCGGAGCCTTCCACACGTCGATGTACACCCTCCACGGCACTCCCGCGTCGGTGCCGCTCGCCAGGGTCGTCCGCATGTGCGGCTCGGACGCCTCCGCGCCGACGACGAAGGCCTGGAACTCTCTGTCCTCGGCCTGTTTTCGAACCCCCATGAGCACCTCCTAGATGTTCAAAAGAGGCCATGAGAGGCCGAGACCGTTGCCTCACCGCGGAAACTTCCATGCGGCAGCAATCCGGACGCTGCGGCAGCCGCCGAGCCCGGAGGGGGAGAGCGAGGGGCTGGAGGGGTAGCCGCCACCGTTTGCGGCTGGTGACATGGCTCTTACCAGCACTTTAGTGAGTGGGTGTTTCATCGTGCTGGCACCGGTCCGTGGTGTTCCGGGTGAGCGGGACGATGACGGCGGACCGTCCCGCCGTCTGTTCGCGCAGGGCGGCGTTCTCGGTCAGGCAAAGCAGAGCTGTCCATGGCCACTGTCAGCATGGGCTCAGGCAAAGACCACGTCATGCGGTGATGCCTTCCACGCCGACCACCAGCCGCAGCAGGGCGACCAGCGCCCAGCCACCGTTTCTCGGCGACGCCTGAATTCTGGTTCTGGATCACTTTCCGTGCCGGAGCCACGGAGGGTCACCACAACCGCGATCATGAACGGCCTCACGCCGCGAGGAGGACCCGCTTGCGGAGCAGGTCGAAGTTGGCGCGGCCGAACATCTGCCGCTTGAGCATCTTGATCTTGTTGTTGTGGCCTTCGACGGCGCCAGAGCTGTAGGGCAGGCTGAGCCCGGCGACGACGGCGTCGAGATCCTGGCCGAGGCCGGTGACGAAAGCGTGCAGGGCGGACAGGTCATCGGCCTGGACGCGCTCGATCCATTGGTCCAGCTGCTGTCCTTGGCGGTTTCGTCGAGCAGGGCGTGGACAGCTGCATGCTGTTCGCGCACCCGGTCCGACAGGCGGCCGGAGTGTCGCGGTTCGCCCGGACGCGGCGCGAGCTCCGTGGTGTTCACGGGCGTGTTGCTGCGGACCGGGCCGGTCGCCTCCGGCTCGTGCAGCAGGGCGCGGTGCTGGATGACCGTCTTCTCGACGGCCTCGACGATGTTTTTCCAGATGTGCCACCGGTCCGCGACGTGGACCGCGTCCGGGGCGCCGAGCCGTCCGGCCTCGGCGTATGCGGTCGAGCGGTCACGGCAGATCACCTCGACGCCGGGGTGGTCGGCGAGCCAGGCGGACACCGTGGCCGTGGTGCGGTCGGGCAGCAGATCAACCGGACGACGCGTGTCGATGTCCACCAGGACCGTGCCGTAGTTGTGTCCCTTGCGCAGGGCGAACTCGTCCACCCCCAGCACCCGCGGCGTGTGCACTTCCGGGTCCGGCAGGCGGCGTATCAGCCGCAGGAGTGTCGACCGGCTCGCCCGGACCGCGAGTGTGTCCGCCAGGCGGGCGCCGGCCCGGCCTGCCAGCATCACGGCCACCCGTTGCAGCACCGTCTGCAGCCCGGTGCTTCGCCTCCCGTGCCGGAATGAGGTTCCCGACTTGTATTGCCGGCTTGCGTGAGGATCGCCAGCAACGCCGACCGCAGAGCAGCACGGATGCCCTCGAACTCGGCATCCTTGCGGCCCCCGCAGGATCTAACTCGCTGCCGGCCACCCATCCCACCATCACCGAGTCCGTCTCCCGCCGCACCCGCAGACCAGGGCTGCTCTCATCACCAGCCGACGCGACATCGAAGCCAGCACGGGCCAACGTTCCGCACACATCAGCAAGCAGCTTTTCCACGGGATCCGAGGTCACGACCGAAAGCCTATACACACGCTTCCTGGCGGTTTCAGGCACGGGTGTTTCACACACGGAGGAAGCTGCCCCAGCCGCCCTCATCCTTCCTGACAGGTTAGTCCGCAATTTCAGCCTCCGGCGGCCGTACTCTTGCTCCTGGGGTCGTCGGCCAGGGCGATGCCGGCGGTGATGCGTTTGCCGACCGGTTCGCGGTGCGCTTCGAAGCTCTGGGCGAGGACCATGACGATTTCCAGGCCGTGCCGGCCGACCCGGCCGGGTTCTGCGGCCCATGCCACTGGCAGGGCCGGGTCGCTGTCCCACACGGTCACCCTCCACCCTGGCATCGGCAACACGAAGTTCCAACAGGGCGGGCCCGGGGGCGTACTTGCGGGCGTTGGTGACCAGTTCACTGACCACCAGCCGCACCACGTCCATGACATGCGTGGACACTGGCAGACCCTGTTCGGCCTGCACGCGGACCAGGAAGTCGGCGACGAAATCACGCGCTTGGGCGACACAGGAGAAGTCCCCGTCGAGGGCTACGGCGGCCTGTATCGGAGCTGTGCCTCCCGTCGCGTTGCCCTCACCGTCAGGCATCGCGCCACCTGAGTCCCAGGCTGAGGGGAGCACAGCGAGTGCGTCGGTCAGCCGACGCCTGATCCTGCCCGCAGTGGACGCGCCGCTTCTCCCACGCCCGCGCACGACGACGTGCCGCCGCGGTCCGGCTCGACGCAAGGAGGCGTACCCCGTCGGCCAGGCGCTCACCAGCGCTGCGAGTAGGGCAACGGCGGCAAACGAAAGGATCTTGATCCACACCGGTGGGATGTGGAGAGCGGCCGCAGTGGCCAGTCCGCAAAACAGGAGCCACGCCGCTGCCGTGAGCAGGCGCTGATGCGGTCGTCGCTGTCTCATGCGCTGCCACTCCGGGGCCTGATGCCAGTCGTCGTGGGGTCGTCCTCGCCCTGATCGACGATGTCATACTCCCGGGTGCCGGTGGACGGCGTTGCTGCAGCACAGAGCGTGGAGCAAGAGGGCGTGCTGGGCGAGATCAGGGGTGGCCACGTCCGCTTCGCCGACGCTCGCGGCGCGAAGGCCCACAGAGGTTCCAGCGCCCATCACTCGGGCCTCGGGCAGGTAGTACCAATTCGGCCGTCGCGCGCCAGGTGCTGCTATGGCGAGGTGTAGGCGTACAGACGATCGCGGAGGTCCGCGCCTCCTGACCGGGGTACGGCCGGGTGACCCTCCCGGCCGGGAGGGTCACCCGGTTCGCCACCGGCTACCTCCCTCACCTCGCGGCGGGCTGGCTCGGCAGGTTGAACACGTGGTCCGGGGAAATGATCTTCGTGAGGGCGTCGCCGAAGAGGGTGCTGGGCTCCTCGTTCTTGTAGTTGATGTCGGTGTTCAGGAGGACGACGACGGTGGCCTGGGCCGACGGCAGGTAAATGGTCAGCGACTCGTAGCCCGGCAGCGAGCCGTTGTGGCCGATCCAGCCCTGCACGTCGAAGATGCCGAGACCGTATCCGGCGCCGGGGATCGGCGTCTTCGGTGTGATCAGCCGTTCCTTCTGCGTGTCGGGGCTGATCAGCCGTTCGCCGTCCGGGAGTCGGCCGGTGGCCACGGTCCGCGCCCAGAGCCGCAGGTCGTCCAGGGTGGAGATCATCGCGCCGGCGGCCCAGCCCCAGGAGGGGTTCCAGTCGGCCGTGTCCTCGACCGCGCCGTTCGCGGTCTGGTTCGTGTAGCCCTGGGCGTGCGGCTGCGGGAACTCGTTGCCGGTGGGGAAGCTCGTGTCGTCCAGGCCGGCCGGATCGAGGATGTGCTCCTGGATGTAGTCCGCGAGGCTCTGCCCGCTGATCTTCTCGACGAGCAGGCCGAGCAGGACCAGATTGGTGTTGGAGTAGTAGAACTCGGCGCCGGGCTGGAACAGCACGGGGTGCTTGAAGGCGTAGTCGAGCAACTGCTGCGGGGTGAAGGGGCTTTGGGGATCGGACGTCAGTGCCTTGAAGAAGGCGTCGTCCTGCGAGTAGTTGAACAGCCCGCTGCGCATGCCGGCCAGCTGCCGCAGGGTGATCTTGTCGCCGTTCGGCACGCCGTCGATGTACTTGTCGATGGTGTCGTCGAGGCCGATCTTCTTCTCGTCGACCAGTTTCAGCACGGCCGTGACGGTGAACGTCTTCGTCTCGCTGCCGATCCGCATGAAGAGGTTCGGGGTCATCTTCCGGCCGGAGTCCTTGTCGGCGACCCCGAAGGACTTCACGTGCTCGCCCTTGTCGGGGGTCCACACGCCAACAGACACGCCGGGGATGTTCGCCTGCTTCATGACGCGCCGCACGGCCTGGTCGATCTGCTGTTTGACCGCGGGTGTGAGGTCGCGGACCTCGTCCCCGGAGGGCGTCGGGGAGGGGGCCGCGGCGAGGGGGGCCGCCCCCGCCGTGCCGCCCGCGACCGGCACCACCAGGGCGCCCACGGCGGCCGCGACGACGGCTCCTCTGGACAGACGGACACACGGATGCGTCATGGGCTCACTCCCGCCAGGAGACTTCGCCGCAGGCCACAGCCGCACCAGGGGCACGGGCCGCGCGCGGCCCCTCTCCCCCAGCATAGGAGCGCGGTCTGGCCCCCGCCCGTCGGCGGCCCGGCCCCTGCGTCTGGACCGGACCGCGTCCGCGCGCGGACCCCCCGGGCGGTGTCACCGACATCCGGGCCCTGGCCGACCGCCATCGCCATCGCCATCGGGGGAGCGTGATCCGCGCGCCCCGTATCTCCTGGCCCTGATTCATGAGGTGGGCTCGACCTGTCCGGTCGCGCGCTCCGACGACGGCGTGGTGGGCCGCCTCACCGGTTGCGTCACCCGCACCGCTTCGGGCTGCGCCCGCGTGGTCGCCACCCGCGAAGACGGCCGCGGCCAGGGCTCGGCCGCGCCCTGCGCGGGCCGCCCGCGGGGCGGCCCGCGCAGGGCGCCGTCCGCCTCAAGGCCATGCGGCGACCGGAGCGCGGCTTCGTGGGTGGCGGGAGCGGCCCCGGGGCCGGGCAGACGGTTCGGGGCCCCTCGTCTGCGTACCCGTGGCGCCGTCAGGCGGGCGTACCGCGCGTCTGGTTGGGGCGGGCGGTCACTGCGTCGTTGGCCCGCTCGAGCAGGGCGCGGGCCAAGTGGGTGGCGTGGGCGGCCTCTTCCAGCAGGCGCATGGTGTGCCGCAGCGCGGTGGCCAGGTCTTGGTCCATGACCAGGACACCTGCTCCCATCAGGTCGTCCAGCAGCAGTCGTTCCACGCGGTCGGCCAGATGCGGCAGGTCCCGGCCCGCTTGGTCCGGTCCGGCGAAGACCTGGGTGACGGCGTCCGCCAGCCCGTGTCGGAGGCTGTGGACGTCCATCGAGGTCCGCTGCAAGTAGCCCGCCAGGTCGGAGCGGTCGACACAACCGGCTCCCTGCTCAGCCCGGCTCTGCCGATATGCAAAGGTCGATTCGGTCATACCGGGCATCTTTCTGGGAAGCGGAAGCGTGCGGCGGGACCGGCGCGTCCGGCGGGTGGGTGTTCACTCGTTCACCCCGGGGGCATCAGCGGCCATGAGCAGCACGCGGGGCATGCCTTCCAGCCCAGCGGCATCAGTCGGCCTGGCGCTGTCAGGGGGATCGCGCTTGTGTGTTGGCGGCTGGAGCTTGCCGTCATCTGTCGCTCTCGGGCGGGGGAAGAGGTGGTCCTCGAGAGCGTCCATGGCGAAGATGAACGCCATCATCAGGGCGGGCATGAGCAGGACGAGCAGGATCACAGGACCTCCCGGGGAAGGTCGGTCTGTGGAGCCGATGGTGCCGCTTCTCAGGATGGGGCCGAACGGCGTAGTGCGCATGTCATGCGCCTTGGCGCAGCGTCGCCGCTGCTGGGTCGGGCCGTCGTCAGTGCGGCGACGTCAGGCCGGGCGCCTCGGCGCGGGAGTGGTCAGGGCGGGCGCGGTGCCGGCGTGCGGGCTGGCGCCACCGCCCGGCGGCATCGCGGGCGACATCGACCCCGCCTTCCAGCGCCAGCTCCGGTTCCACCAGCGTGACGTCCAGCGTCGCCCGGCTGTCTCACCCGGTGGAATACGACCAGCCTGTCCATGGATGACCGTGCCGCGCCGGGGCGAGTAGCCCGGCGGCCGTGCTGCTCGCGGTCTGGGCGAGAGTGCTGGTGCGGCCGGCGTAACTATCGGTGCCGCCGCCGCGCTGCTAACGGCGGCGGTACCAGGGCTTGCCCGCGAGGCGACAGACGGGTCGGTGAGCCCGCCATCCAGCCTGATCCGCAGTGCAGGGATGTGCCAGCGGGACACGGCCGAATGATCCAAAGGGTCCGGATGAGCGCCGTTGACTGCTCGCGTGACACGGACAGTCGAGTGCCTCATCCATTCACCTGACGTGCCTTCACCCGGATACCCGCCTGGGTGGTGGCGCGCGCACATCTGGGTTGACGTTAGCCACGTCGCCGCCGCGGTTTCCACCAGCCGACAGCACGTCAGCTGACGCAGGCTGCGACGGAAGGAATGACGCATGCGTTCTGCCCGCACTCTCCTCGCCGCGGCCGCGGCCACGGCTGCCCTCGCCATCGCAGCCCCTGGCGCCTACGCCTCCAGCACCGGTGACGGGGACAAGGACGACCACTCCTACAGCAGCGACCACGAGTACAAGAAGGACGAGCACAAGAAGGACGAGTACAAGGACGCCGGTGGTGAGCACGACAAGCCGAAGGGGGGCGTGCACACCGGTGGGGGCCTGTTCGCCACGGTTGGCGGTGACGACTGGGACAAGAAGGAGGAGTACAAGGACGAGCACAAGAAGGACGAGTACAAGGACGCCGGTGGTGAGCACGACAAGCCGAAGGGGGGCGTGCACACCGGTGGGGGCCTGTTCGCCACAGTTGGCGGTGACGACTGGGACAAGAAGGACGACACCGAGTACAAGAAGGACGAGTACAAGGACGCCGGTGGTGAGCACGACAAGCCGAAGGGCGGCATGCACACCGGTGGCGGCGGTCTTGCCTCCTCCGGCTCGACGGCTGTCGGCGGACTCGCGCTTCTGGGCGGCCTGGGGGCAGGCGCGTACGTGCTGCGCCGACGCATCGCCCGTGGCGCTGCCTGACTCCCTGACGCGGGTACCGCGTGCGGCAGGCAGCGTTCCGCTCCGCAGCCTCAGCCGCACGCGGCACTGCGCCTGACCTACGTGTATCCGCGTTTCGCTGACTGAGGTGCGCTGCGGCATGACGATCCGTTCATTCGTTCACTCGGGGAGATCCCGGCGGCCCGGTATGCCGCAGCGCCTTCTGCTGGCCGTACTCACGCCGCTCGTCCTGATCGCGGTTGCGGCCGGTTTAACCGGCCCGGACAGCCAGGTCTCACTGCCTGCTCCAGCGCCCGCGGTGAGCCTGCGCGCGCCGTCCGTACCGAAGCCCAAGTCCACGGCTGCGCCACGCAGCCCGACACTGCCCCGTTCGGCTCCCGTGCGTCTGCTCATTCCGAGTATCGGGGTGGACGCGCCCTTTACCGGCCTGGCCATCGGTCCCTCCGGCCAGCTGAACGCGCCACCGGCTGACGACACGGACCTGGTCGGCTGGTTCACTGACGGTCCCTCGCCGGGAGAGCGTGGCACCGCGATCGTCGCCGGCCACCTCGATACCAAAACCGCGCCCGCTGTCTTCGCGAACCTCAGCAGCCTGACCCCAGGCAAGGGGATCCGCATCATCCGTGCAAACGGCAGGACCGTGACTTTTGACCTTCCCCTCGTAGCGTAGAGACCCTGACTGCAGGGGAAGTTGAGGGTCATGGCAGGCAAAAGGCGGAAGTTCGACGCGGAGTTCCGTGAGGGGGCTGTGCGGATCGTCGCCGAGACCGGCAAGCCGATCGCGCAGGTCGCGCAGGATCTCGGGATCAACGAGACCACGCTGGCGAGCTGGGTGTCGCGGGCCCGAAGGGCCGGCGGGGCCACGGCGACGGGTGAGAGCGAGGAGCTCGCGCGGCTGCGGCGGGAGAACTCACAGCTGAAGAAGGACAACAAGGAGCTGGCCATGGAGCGTGATGTGCTCAAACGCTGCATGGTCTTGTGGGTGAAGTAGCTGTGGCGGAACCGGCGTTGCTCGTCGGGATGATCAGCGACCAGAAGACCGTGCACAGCATTCCGCACCGCACCTCCTGTCGGGCCCTGGGCGTGTCGGAGGCGTGGTTCTACAAGTGGCGCCGCAGGCCGTCCGAGCCGACGAAACGCGAGACCAGGCGAGCCGTGCTGGCCGAGCGAATCCGCTACTTCTTCGACTGCTCCGGCCGGACGTACGGCTCGCCGAGGATCACGCTGGATTTGTGGGAGGAGGGCTGGCAGGTGTCGCAGAACACCGTCGCCGAGATCATGGCCGAACTCGGCCTGCAGGGCCGCAAGCCGCCTCGCCGGCGCCGCTCGCTCACCCGCCCCGGCAAGCGAAAGACCGCTCCTGACCTGGTGCGACGCAAGTTCGACGCCATCGCTCCCAACGTCTTGTGGTGGGGTGACATGACGGAGATCGAGACCGGCGAGGGCAAGCTCTACCTCGCATCCGTCCACGACGCCTTCTCCCGCCGCGCCCTTGGCTATGCGATGGGCGCGCGGCACGATGCCGCGCTGGTCAGCGCCGCCCTGCAGATGGCGATCGCGACCCGGGGCGGCCAGGTCGACGGGGTCATTTTCCACACGGACCGCGGCAGCGAAGGTGAATTCAACTGGTCGTCGCAACACTTTGATCTCGGAGGTGTGCGACGTGGCCACGGCGGACTGGAGTTTGAAGACCAGCGATGTCCCGGAGGGTCGGCGTCGGCAGTGGCGCGCTGATCGTGCGTTGCGGCCGGCGATGCGTTCGCCGGGGAGGCCTGATCCGTCTCGAGTCGTGCAGCGCCAGTTCTGGCGGCTGATCGCCACGGGGGTCACCACGGTGGAGGCGTCGTTGGCGGTCGGCGTGTCGTGGCCGGTGGGTGCGAGGTGGTTTCGTCACGCTGGCGGCATGCCTCCGATCTCGTTGGCCGAGCCCACGGGCCGGTACCTCGCGTTCGAGGAGCGCGAGGAGATCGCGATCCTCAGGGCGATGAACAAGGGCGTGCGCGAGATCGCCCGCGCCCTGGGGCGTGACCCCGGAACGATCTCTCGCGAACTGCGCCGCAACGCCGCCACGCGCGGCGGCAAGCAGGAGTACCGCGCGACGGTCGCCCAGTGGAAAGCACAGCAGGCCGCCAAGCGCCCGAAGACCGCGAAACTCACAGGCAACGACAGGTTGCGTGAGTACGTACAGGACCGGCTCGCCGGCAGCGTCCGCCGCCCCGACAACACGATCGTCACCGGGCCCAGGACGCCTGCATGGAAGGGGCTGAACAAGCCGCACCGGCAGGACAGACGATGGGCGACGGCATGGAGCCCGGAGCAGATCTCGCATCGACTCCATGTCGACTTCCCCGATGATGGGTCCATGCGCATCAGCCACGAAGCGATCTACCAGGCGCTGTTCATCGAAGGCCGTGGCGCGCTCAAGCGGGAACTGGTCACGTGTCTGCGCACCGGCCGGGCGCTGAGCAATGCTCGATACCTGTGGATCAGTCCCGGGTGGCACGCGGAGGGCGTACCTTCCCGAATGATCCTGTGATGGTCACCGAGTAGGCCCGCGTTGGCGCGCGGGTCGGGAAGGTACGTCCGTGCTCAGCGTAGTCACCGAGGATGGCTCCACTCAGTCCGGTTCCCTGATCGACGAGATCGTCCGTGAGGGCGCCAGGCGGATGCTCGCCGCGGCACTGGAGGCAGAAGTCAACCAGTACATAGCCGAGTTGGCTGCCGAGACCGATGAGGCAGGCCGACGGCTGGTGGTCCGCAACGGCCATCACCGGCCCAGGACCGTCGTCACTGCCGCTGGCCCGGTCGAGGTGCGGGCACCGCGGGTGAACGACCGCCGCGTGGACGAGGCCACCGGCGAGCGCAAGCGGTTCTCCTCCAAGATCCTGCCGCCGTGGTGCCGCAAGTCGCCGAAGATCTCCGAGGTGCTGCCGCTGCTCTACCTGCACGGACTGTCGTCCGGGGACTTCGTGCCCGCGCTGGAGCAGTTCCTCGGCTCGACGGCCGGTCTGTCGTCGGCGACGGTGACCCGGCTGACGCGGCAGTGGGGCGATGACCATGCCGCCTTCCAGGCCAGGGACCTGTCAGACCGCGATTTCGTCTACGTGTGGGCCGACGGCGTGCACCCCAAGGTGAGGCTCGGGCAGACGCACTCGTGCGTACTGGTCCTGCTCGGCGTCCGCCTGGACGGCACCAAGGAACTGATCGCGCTGGCGGAGGGCCTGCGCGAGTCGACCGAGTCGTGGGCGGACCTGCTGCGTGACTGCCGCAGGCGTGGCATGCGCGACCCCGAGCTGGTGGTCGGCGATGGCGCGATGGGCCTGTGGAAGGCGCTGGCCGAGGTCTTTCCGGCCGCCCGTCATCAGCGGTGCTGGGTTCACAAAGCCCGCAATGTCACGAACTGCCTGCCGAAGTCCGCACAGCCGGGCGCGACGAAGGCGATGCAGGAGATCTACAACGCCGAGGACCGCGCCCACGCCGAGAAGGCGATCGATGTGTTCGCCCGCACCTACGGCACCAAGTGGCCCAAGGCCGTCGCGAAGATCACCGACGACCGGGAGGAACTGCTGGCGTTCTACGACTTCCCTGCCGAGCACTGGATCCACCTGCGGACCACGAACCCCATTGAGTCGACATTCTCCACGGTCAAGCTCCGCACCAAGGTCACCCGCGGGGCCGGCAGCCCCGCCGCCGCACTCGCGATGGTGTTCAAGCTCGTCGAGTCCGCCCAGGCCCGCTGGCGCGCGATCACCGGCGCCCACCTGGTGCCCCTTGTCCGTGCGGGAGCCAAATTCGAAAGCGGTGTGCTGGTCGAACGTGGCACGGTGGCGGCATGAACCCGCCGCCCCTGTCTCGGACGTCCCCTCACCGCGGTCAGGTAATTGTCCTGACCGGGCCGCCCGGAGCCGGCAAGAGCACCGTGGCGCAGCTGCTGGCAGATCACCTGACTCCAAGCGTCCACCTGCACAGCGACGATTTTTGGCGCTATATCAAGCAGGGCTGGATCGCGCCTTACCTGCCCGAAGCACACGAGCAGAACCAAGTAGTCCTGCAGGTACTGGTCTCAGCAGCGTTCGGCTACGCCGAGGGCGGATACCACGTGATCTGCGACGGCATCGTCGGACCCTGGTTCATCGACCTGTTCCGCGTGACGGCACGGGAGCGGGCCCTGCCGCTGAGCTACGTCATCCTTCGGCCGGACCAACACACCACACTGGAACGGGCAACGAGCCGGGCCGACGACGCTCTGACCGACCCCGAACCGATTCGCTCACTGCACAGCCAGTTCAGCAACCTGGGCCTCTATGAGGCCCACGTCCTGGATTCCACCACCCTGACCGCTGAGGCAACCGCCGACAGCATCCTGCAAGGCGTCGCGAGGGGCTCCTACCTCCTCAACCCGAGCGACAGCACCACCGATGCGAACGACTCGATCCACAACTCTTGACAATGGCTCGGGCGCTGCGGGTTCCCCGCGCACGGTCGCAGAACAACCGCAGGGGCATGTCACCGCGGACGTCGTCCTCAGCGAACGCCCCGCCGAGGCCGCAGACCGCGCGGTCCCCGGACACTGGGAAGGCGATTTGATCATCGGGACGGGCCGCTCCGCGATCGGCACGCTTGTCGAGCGCAGCAGCCGCTCCACACTCCTGGTACACCTGCCCCGGCTGGAGGGCTGGGGCGAAAGGACACCCGCGAAGAACGGCCCCTCGCTCGGAGGCTATGGCGCGATCGCGATGAACGCGGCGCTCACCACGTCGATGACGCACCTGCCCGAGCAGCTACGCAAGACCCTCACCTGGGACCGAGGGAAGGAACTCTCCGGCCACGCCCAGTTCGCTCTCGACACCGGGACGAAGGTGTTCTTCGCCGATCCGCACTCGCCCTGGCAACGACCGACAAACGAAAACACGAACGGGCTGCTGCGTCAGTACTTCCCGAAGGGCACCGACCTCTCCCGCTGGTCGTCCACGGACCTCGAAGCCGTCGCCATGGCGATCAACAACCGGCCCCGCAAAGTCCTGGGTTGGCGGACACCGGCCGAGGTCTTCGAAGAACAGCTACGCTCGCTGCAACAGCCCGGTGTTGCAACGACCGGTTGAACTCGCCGAATACACGTCCGAGGCGTTCCAGCAGCTGTGCGGCAGGTGGGGCGTGGTGCAGTCGATGGGCCGCGTCGGGTCGGCGCTGGACAACGCCGCCGCGGAGTCGTTCCACTGGGTCCTCAAGGTCGAGTACATCCACCGGCACACTTTCACCACCCGCACCGAGGCCCGGCTGAAGACCGCGACGTGGATCGCGGACTTCTACAACACGAAACGCCGTCACAGCGCGGCCGGCGGGAAGCCACCCGTCGAGTTCGAACGGATCATCCAGGAAGCGCGAGCGCTGACCGATCAGGAAGGTCGGGCCGCATAACCAACGTCTCTACGCAACCGGGGGATTGACACATCCGCTTCGGCCTGGCAGGAAGAGGTCGTCGCCGCGTGGTTCCGGGTGACGTCCCGCTTGGTGGTGTAGCCGATCAAGGCTCAGCCTCGAGCCACTGCCTGCACGATCACTCGCATACTGTCCCGTCAACGACCCCGACCGACCAGTCTCTTGGAGCCACTCCCGACATCCATGACGCCAACGCACCGCTTCAGCAATGCCCCGCGCTCAGGCCCGACCACGAGCCGGCCCCCGACCATGAGGTACGACCACAGCAGGTCACCGTGGGGGCGGCGCGCTCGCTTGTGCGGTGACCTGTTCTGGTCGTCTATGGGCTGTTCGAGGAGCCGGTGGTGACGTGCTGGCGCGCCTCGGCGCCGACGACCGGGTGGGGCCACATAATGAGTACGAAGCCGGGCTGGGCCGGCGGGCCCAATGCTCCGGCGGCGCCTCCTCACCGCTGGGTCCGGTGCAGCCTGCAAAATGGCCCGCCCGGCTGCACCGTTCTCCCAGCGATGCCCGGTGGCGGCGCCGTAACACCAGAGCCGCGAATGCCCGCGCACTGAGGTTCCCCCGCTGCGCGGGAGTGGCTGACTAGCAGGTCAGGGCGGGTTGACATGGTTTCAGGTTCACCGGTTCGGCCGCTGCCTGGTCGGCGTAGTGCTTCTCTTCGAACTCGATGGGGCTGAGGTAGCCGAGGCGCTTTTGGATGCGGCGGGGGTTATAGAAGCCGTCGATGTACTCGAGGAGCACGAGATTCGCCTCGGCCCTGGTCGCGAAGACGCGGCCGCGGATGCACTCGGTCTTGATCAGCATCCACAGGTTCTCCGCCAGGGCATTGTCGAAGGAGTCGCCGACCGAGCCCATGGACGCTTGAACGCCTGCTCTGACCAGGCGGGTTGTGAGCTTGATGGATGTGTATTGGGCTCCGTGATCGGCATGGTGGACGAGTTCGCCGGGGGTGACCTCGCGGCTGGCCAGCGCTTACTCGAGGGAGGTGAGGACCAGGTCGGCGTCCGCGCGGGCGGAGGTCTCCCAGGCCACGACTCTGCGGGAGAAGGCATCGCGGATCGCCGACAGCCACAGTGGCCCCTGCAGAGTGGGGATCATGGTCAGGTCGGTGACCCACAGCCGGTTCGGCGCGGATGCCGTGAAGTCGCGTTGCACCAGGTCAGGGGCAGGGTCGGCGTCCGGGTCGCGGCGGGTGAAGCTCGGGCTCCTACGGGGGCTGATCCCGGCCAGGCCGGCCTGGCGCATGAGCCGCTCGACCCGCTTGCGGCCGACATGGACACCCTCGCGCTTCAGGACGGCATGAATCCTGGGCGATCCGTAGATCCCGCCGGAGTCCTGGTGGATCTGCCGGATCTGCCCGGTCAGCTCGGTGTCCTGGCGGACCCGTTCACAGGGGTCCTTCTCGGCCTGACGCCAGCGGTAGTAGGTGGAGGAGGGGATGTGCAGTTCCCGCAGGACGGGCTCGACCCCCAGGTGCGGGTGCTCGTCGAGGAGCGCTCTCACCTGGGCCGGGTCGGGTCGAGCTGCGCGGCGAAAAAAGCCGAGGCCGTCCGCAGGACCTCGTTCGCCCGGCGCAGGTCCCGCACCTCGCGCCGCAGCTGGGCGAGCTCGTTCTTCTCTTCGGTGGTGAGCAGGTCGTCCCGCTCGCCGGCGTCGGCCTCGGCCTGCCGGATCCAGTTCCGCAGGGCTTCGTGATGCACGCCGAGTTCCTCGGCCATCCGGCGGATCACGGGCTTCGGCTCGGCAGTCCGGTACATCCGCACCGCACGCTCACGCAACTCCAACGGGTACTTCCTCGGGGCAGGCATCGTCTGGGCTTCTCTCATACGCCATCTGACCTGCTGTCACCTTTCCCCGCATCTCGGGGGAACCTCACTCGGTCCACGTGACGCCTGATCAGGGGGTCGCGCAGATCCCTGGCGGCTGCCCATCCGGCCAGCAGCTCCCTCGCCATGGTCTGCGCGGTGCTCACAAGGGGGACCAGCCAGAGAGCGGCCGGCTGTTCCCACGCGGGGTGGATCGGATGAGCCGCCGGGTCCGGTGTGACGGCGAGCAGGGCCAGGCACCGCTCCGGCAGGCTCCTCCGCAGCCGTGACTCGATGAGCCAGGCCAGCGGCAGGCCCGCCCATTCCAAGGCACCGCTGCCCTCCGGGCCTGCTCCATCTCTTCCGGCATGACGGAAGCGAGCAACTCGTCACGGACGTACTCCTCCAGCGGCCACCGCTGCTCCTCAGACGAGGCCGGGGCCGGGGCCGGGAAGAGCTGTGCCAGAGCAGAGGGGGCCCCAGGCCAACAACCGGGTGGTTTCCTGCATCTCGTAGCTCAGCTGAGCGAGGTCAACGGCTGTCAGCCCTCGCGACACGCACGGTGCTGGAATCACCAGGCCAGCTTGCACGCACCTCCCAGATAATCACCCAATTGGAGTAATGAGTTGCCCCTCGGCGAGAGACTTCCCCCTTCAAGGGGCAACAATGACTACGTAATCCAGTAGCCTCCGGCACGTCCACATTGCCTGCGGGCATGCATTACAACCATTGGAGGCCACCTGTGCGTGTGTTCATCGCTGGCGTGGACGGCTATCTCGGCTGGACTCTGGCTCAGCACCTTGCCCGTCAGGGTCACGACGTCGGTGGCGCTGATGCTTTGTTGCGTCGGATCTGGGTCGATGAGATGGAATCTCTGAGCGCCATCCCCATCGCGTCCATGGACGAGCGCCTGGCCTCTTTTGGCGAGCACTTCGGCAAACCGATGCGCTTCTTCGCGCTAGACCTGCGCGACCATACGGCTTTGTGTGCTGCCCTTGCGGAGTTTAAGCCTGATGCGGTGGTACATCTCGCTGAGTGTCCTTCCGCCCCATACTCCATGATTGATTTCCACCACGCTGATTTCGTCCAGCACAACAACGTCTCCGGAACCTTGAGTCTCCTGTTTGCGATGCGTGACCACTGCCCGGAGGCTCATCTGGTCAAGCTGGGCTCTATGGGTGAGTACGGGACACCCAACCTGGACATCCCAGAGGGTTTTTTTGAAGTCGAGTACCGAGGCCGGCGTGACCAGCTCCCGTTTCCCCGGCAAGCTGGCTCTTGGTACCACTGGAGCAAGGTATTCGACTCTCACAATGTCGCCTTTGCCTGCCAGCTTTGGGGGCTGCGAGCGACCGACGTAATGCAGGGCGTGGTGTACGGCACCTGGCTTGACACCGACGCACGACTCAATACCCGCCTGGATTTTGACGAGGCATTCGGGACCGCACTCAACCGATTCTGCTGCCAAGCGGTTATTGGCAAGCCGCTCATGCCCTACGGTCAGGGTACCCAGCGGCGTGGATTCTTGTCGCTCGCCGACTCCATGCAGTGCCTGAGTTTGGCGATCGAACACCCGCCAGCGGTTAGCGAGTACCGGGTCTTCAATCAGTTGCGTGAGGTGTTGTCCGTAAATGACTTGGCGCAGTTGGTGCGTGCGGCCTGCGAATCGTTCGAACTCGCTGTCGAAATCAAGCCGCTGGACAACCCTCGAGTGGAAGCGGAGGCTCACCACTACCGCCCGGACAGTCAGCACCTGCGACAGCTTGGATTCCGGCAGTCGCTGCCCATCGACGAGGAAATCCGGAACATGATCGGCGACCTGCTGCCGCACCGAGACCGTATTGCAGCCCATGCCGACCAGCTCGCCCCGACCGTGCGGTGGCGAGACTCCTGCAAGCCACAGCCACAGTGTTCGCACACATGACGAAAGGGACTCACATGAGCGAGAAGAAGCCCGAGAACGAGAACGTGCGTGAAGCCTTGCGCGCAGCATGCAGGACGAACGAAGTAGTCCGTCTGTTGCGCGATGACCCACAGGCATTCGCCAAGCGGTTCAACCTGTCTGACGCCGAGCGGGAGCGCCTTGAACGCTCAGACCTGCTGTTGGTCCTGCCCGGCGAAGTTCTGGCAGGGACAACAACCCCGATCACCATCACGGACTGCTGACCTGCAGTGCTCAGCACGCCGACAATCAGCGTGGTTTTCCCCGCGCGTAACGAAGGCGCGCGGGTCGCGCAGACTGTCGCGTCAGCCCTCGAATCCTGCGAAGCGCCCCGCGACATCGAGGTAGTCATCGTTGACGACTCCTCGAAGCCTGCGGGGCGGCCCAACGTCAGCGCGTCAGCGGGTCGGTTCCCGGTGCGGGTCATCCGCTCAGACGTACACCTGGGCGTCGGGGCCGCACGCAACCTGGCTGTCCAGCATGCCCGTGGGGACGTGGTCTTCATCACCGACGCTCACGTTCAGTTCTCGCCTGCATGGGACCGGGAGGTAGGCCGCCTCATCAAGCCCCAGCGGATCCTGGCAACCGCCATCTGCAACCAGGACTCCTCAAAGCGCTTCTTCGGTTGCCGCCTGGTCGTGCCGCATATGGGAACCCATTGGAACACCAGCTTGCCGGACTCAGAACCACACGTCCAAATCGCTTCGTCCGCCGGAACTGTACTGGAACGTGCCCTATTTGAGCGCATCGGCGGGTACGACGAGGGGATGATGCATTACGGCGGATTCGAACCGGAGTTCAGCGTGCGGGCCTGGTGCAGTGGTGCCGAGGTCGTCCTGGCACCCGGCATCGAGATTGCCCACCGGTTCAAACCTGCGCACGAACGCGACGCGTTCGTCGCCTCAGTGCGCACCGCCTTGTTGCACAACTGCCTGCGGTTCGGTGTCGCTTACCTGCCGGAGCTGATGATCTTGGAGATGGTACGCCTGCACGCTTTGGAGTTCCCGGACCACATCCAGGCCGCTCTGCACCTGCTTGAGCAAAGGGATGCCTGGCGCCGCCGCGCTGAACTTGCCAAAACCCGCACGCACGACTTCGAGTGGTTTGTCGACCGTTTTGCGCTACATGATCAATCCGGCAGGCCAATTCCCGTCCAGGCATGATCAAGCCCGCTTCTGGTCACCTCACCGAGCCTGCAGCGGCCACGGCAGGTCTCCCACGAGGGTTACGAGTGGCTGTGTGTCCTGTACGGGCGGCTGTGGCTCGCACTCGGTGACCAGGACCTCGTCCTACTGAGGTTTTCGGGCCGGAGGGTGGGGCCTGACCGCTGAGCGTCGGGCCTTTCGGGAGAAGATCCGGCTCCGGGCCGGTGAGAGGTTCACGGCGGGCGAGAAGACTGCGGTGATCGCCAGGGATTTGCGGGTGAGTGTGCGGTCGGTGGAACGCTGGCGCCGTGCCTGGCGCGAGGGTGGCATGGAGGCCCTGCGTTCTGCGGGCCCGGCCAACTCCCCGACCGTCACCGATGCCCAGTTCGCCGTGCTCGAGGAGGAACTCGGCAAGGGTCCGTCAGCGCACGGCTTCGGCGATGAGCGGTGGACGTTGGCCCGGGTCCAGACGGTGATCCGCCGGCGTCTGAGGCTGAGCCTGTCGGTGGCGACGGTGTGGCGGCTGTTGAAACGGCACGGCTGGTCATGGCAGGCGCCCGCCCGCAGAGCACTCGAACGCGACGAGCACGCCGTCGAACTGTGGAAGAAGGAGGTGTGGCCGAGGGTAAAAGCCTCGCGGCGGCCCACGGGGCCTGGATCGTCTTCGAGGACGAGTCCGGATTCTCCATGACGCCGCCTCGCGCCCGCACCTGGGGCCGGCGCGGACACACCCCCGTCATCCGAGTGAGAGGCCGCTCCCGCCGCAGGACCTCGGTCGCCGCCCTGTGCTGCTACAAACCGGGCGTGGAAACCCGTCTCATCCACCGGCCCCGCAACCACCTCCTCCTCAAAGGCGCACGCAAGAGCTTCTCCTGGCAGGACTACCGCGACCTGCTCGTCCGTGCACACATCCAGCTCGGCGGCCCGATCGTGGTGGTCTGGGACAATCTCAACACCCACCTGGCGGCCGGGCTGAAACGGTACGAGGCCGAGCACGACTGGCTCACCACCGTCCGCCTCCCGCCGTATGCACCCGACCTGAACCCCGTCGAGACCCTCTGGTCACTGGTACGCCGGGCCATGGCCAACACCGCCTTCGACACACCCGACGGCCTCGACCGCACACTCCGCCGGGAGTTACGAAGGATCCAACTCCGGCCACACCTGATCGACGGTTGCCTCACCGCCACCGGCCTGACCCTCGCACCACCGACCCCACCCTGAAAACCTCAGTAACGTCAACCCAGATGTGCGCGCGCCACCACCCTGGCGGGTATCCGGGTGAAGGCATGTCAGGTGAATGGATGAGGCACTCGGCTGTCCGTGTCACGCGGGCAGTCAACGGCGCTTCCGGTGTCCTTACACCGGCCTTGTCACCAGCCTCGACCCGTAACCCCTTGGCTCATTTGACCGTGTCCCGCTGGCGCAGCCCCCGCTTGTGGATCACTCTGGACGAGCGGGGCTCACCGGCTCACCTGTCGCCAACGCCGACGAGCCCCTGGTGCCGCCGCCGCCGGCAGCCCAGCGGCGGCACCCATAACTCACCGCTGACAAATTCTTAGCCGCCAGCCGCCAGCCGCCTCCGGGCTGGTGCCCCGCCGTCTTCGTGACAATTCCTCACCCGGGAAAGCACGGCCAGTCTCAAGGGAACCTGTATCGGCATATCTGCGGCCGTGTATCGGAGCATGAGGGATGCAGTGCCATGCTGTCCGACTTATGTGGGCCTCTTGTCAAACGTCTCTAGCAGAATCTTCGTCTGTGCAGGTCTCGTGCTGCGGAAGGTCCGGAGTCCGGAACCGCCCGCGCCTCGCAACGGGTGGCTTGTTCATGAGTTGCTCGTGGACAAAGCCGAAGGGCTGACGAACGGGGGCTCTTGTACCGTCTTGAACTGGACAAAATGCCAACGTGAGAGTCTGTTTCGGTCGCCTGCGATCACGACGGCATGGCATGTGACCATGCAACCCTTGCCCATGGCAACCTGCGGTTGAGCACAGTGACTGGAGTCGGAGGTACACCGCTCGTGGCGGCCAACATCAACCCCACCGTCAGGCGGCGCCGTCTGGGAGCCGAGCTTCGCCGGCTCCGCAAGGCCAGTGGGCTGAAGGCCACAGAAGTGGCCGAGCGGCTCATGGTCTCCCAGCCCAAGATCAGTCATCTGGAGAACGGTAAACGCGCCATCAGCCCCTGCGACGTGCACGACCTGTGTTCGATCTACGGAGTGACGGACCAGCCGGTCATCGACTCGCTGATGCAGATGGCCAAGGAATCCGCACAGCAGGGCTGGTGGAACGCCTACGGCGACATCCCCCAGAGTGTCTATATCGCCCTGGAGACGGACGCCGCCTCCGTCCATGCCTACGAGTCCACGGTGATCCCCGGGCTGCTACAGACTCCCGCCTACGCCCAGGCGGTCATCAAGGAAACGATCCCCCTGCTCACTGCCGAACAGGCCGACACACGCCTCAAGGTGCGGCTGCGCCGTCAGCACCGGATCCACGACCCGGTCTGTCGGCTGCGCCTGTGGGTCGTCCTGGACGAATCGGCACTGCGCCGCATCGTCGCCAGCCCACAGGTCATGCGTGAACAGCTGGAGCACCTGAACGCACTCAGCGCAGAGCCGCACATCACGGTGCAGGTCCTCCCTTACACCGTCGGTGCCCACCCGGGCCTGTCAGGACAGTTCTGCATCCTGCAATTCGCCGACAGCCCCGAGGCGGGGGTGGTGTACATGGAACGGTTCACAAACGATCTCTACCTGGAGAAACCCTCCGACGCGCAGCATTACAGCGCGCTGTACGACCACCTCCAGGCCCAGGCTCTCACCCCCGACAGCAGCCGCGACTTCATCACCGAGGTCACCAAGACGTACATCGACGCGGCAAGGCACCCCTACTGAGGTTTTCGGGTTGTCGTCGGGTGGTGACGGTTCATGATCCCTGCGGTATGCCGGTGGTATGCGTTATCCGGAGGGTGGGGCCTGACCGCTGAGCGTCGGGCCTTTCGGGAGAAGATCCGGCTCCGGGCCGGTGAGAGGTTCACGGCGGGCGAGAAGACTGCGGTGATCGCCAGGGATTTGCGGGTGAGTGTGCGGTCGGTGGAACGCTGGCGCCGTGCCTGGCGCGAGGGTGGCATGGAGGCCCTGCGTTCTGCGGGCCCGGCCAACTCCCCGACCGTCACCGATGCCCAGTTCGCCGTGCTCGAGGAGGAACTCGGCAAGGGTCCGTCAGCGCACGGCTTCGGCGATGAGCGGTGGACGTTGGCCCGGGTCCAGACGGTGATCCGCCGGCGTCTGAGGCTGAGCCTGTCGGTGGCGACGGTGTGGCGGCTGTTGAAACGGCACGGCTGGTCATGGCAGGCGCCCGCCCGCAGAGCACTCGAACGCGACGAGCACGCCGTCGAACTGTGGAAGAAGGAGGTGTGGCCGAGGGTAAAAGCCTCGCGGCGGCCCACGGGGCCTGGATCGTCTTCGAGGACGAGTCCGGATTCTCCACGACGCCGCCTCGCGCCCGCACCTGGGGCCGGCGCGGACACACCCCCGTCATCCGAGTGAGAGGCCGCTCCCGCCGCAGGACCTCGGTCGCCGCCCTGTGCTGCTACAAACCGGGCGTGGAAACCCGTCTCATCCACCGGCCCCGCAACCACCTCCTCCTCAAAGGCGCACGCAAGAGCTTCTCCTGGCAGGACTACCGCGACCTGCTCGTCCGTGCACACATCCAGCTCGGCGGCCCGATCGTGGTGGTCTGGGACAATCTCAACACCCACCTGGCGGCCGGGCTGAAACGGTACGAGGCCGAGCACGACTGGCTCACCACCGTCCGCCTCCCGCCGTATGCACCCGACCTGAACCCCGTCGAGACCCTCTGGTCACTGGTACGCCGGGCCATGGCCAACACCGCCTTCGACACACCCGACGGCCTCGACCGCACACTCCGCCGGGAGTTACGAAGGATCCAACTCCGGCCACACCTGATCGACGGTTGCCTCACCGCCACCGGCCTGACCCTCGCACCACCGACCCCACCCTGAAAACCTCAGTAAGCGCAGCTTGCGATTACCCAGCTCAGAATCTCACACGAAGGTGACTTCAGGTGCTTGGACGAGGCCGGCAGGAACACGAGAGGGCGGCGCGGGCCTCCACCACATGCGACGGCTCCGGCCGGGTCATCCGAGAGCAGCACACCTCCAAATTCCGCATCTCGCGGGCATCACGAACGGACAGCGGATCCGGATCCGACAGCTCGATCGCGCGGGAAGCACTGCGGCGCACCCGGGGACCTGAACCGCGTGCACGTCGACCGCTGAGCGCTGAACGGCGTGAGAAGTCCTCTTTGACGGCGGCCAGCCCGATGAGCAGGCTGCGGGCCTGAAGTTCCGTCAGCGCCTGCTGACCTCCTAGGCCAGGAGGTATCGGAGTATTGCCGTTTTTGAAGTCAACCCGGACGGGTGCGCACCAGACGGGTGATGAAATCGGAACGAAATGGGTGCTGCCGCGTTGCCAGAGCGTCCATGGATACACCTGGGCAGCGACTACATGGAGCTCACATGCGCTTTGGCACAAAGGCCGCCTTGCTCGGCGCCGCGATCAGCGCGCTGACGGTCTCGGGCGCGGGCAGCGCCTACGCCGACGATGACCAGCCGGCCCACACGCACGAGGCCCACTCCGGAAAGGACCACTCCTCCCACGACGAAGATCTCGTCCTCTTCGCAGAATCCGACAAGGTGAAGTTCGCCAGGTTCGACGAGGAAAGCGGCCCCGCCCCCATCGTGGCCGTACCGGCGGGTCCACTGTGCGCCCAATCCATCACCGCCACTGGCGGTGACGCAGACGCTGGCGAGGGTGGGACCGCCACGGGCGGGGCAGCTACCGCTTCGGGAAACACCCAGACTCTGACGTGCAATATCACGGTCAACTCGCCGCTCGGGTCCGGCGACCAGACCGTGACGAGGACCAGCAGGGTGTTCTTCACCGAAGAGGACAACAAGAAGCTGCTCATCAAGAACTAGCGCGGCTGACAACAGCACAGCCACAGGCAGCACGGCGAGCACGGTCCTTCACCGACTCCCCGCCGTGGCCGCCCCGACCAGCCCGAACAGCCACGGTCAACAGCAAGAAGCCCCGGGTGGCCGAAGTCATCACGATGCAACTGGTGCTCAATCCCGCCCCAGCACAACACGGACAGGGCCTTGAGCGCGGCTACCGGACCTGACCACACCACACGAAGCGGGCGGCACCCGAACTGGGTGCCGCCCCGCTTCTACGTTGGGGCTGACCGGAATCTTGGACACGGGTTATGCGGCTGGAGCCAAGTACTTGATGGGCGAACATCACATACACGCGGGCGTGCCGGGCGGAGATGCCATGACCAGCAGCATGCACACGCCCCCGGTGCGCGGCAATATGGTCGAAGGCCCAGACGTTCGCTACGTCAGCATCGCCACGCCAGCCTGGAGATGGAGTTCGCAGATGCCGGCGTATGGCCGGGGCCCAGGAATCGGTGCTGCGACTCCTTCAGCTTGTCGGCCTGGACCAGGTCATCGACTGCCATCCCACCGTCGAGCAGGCCCTGACCGCCCGACCCGCGGCGTGCCCGGCCGCGGCGTTCTAGCCGGCTTCCCCGTCTGAGGTCTCCTGCTGGCATGACCACCGGTGCACAGCCGCGTCCAGCTCCGCCCCACCGGCTCCGGCAGCGTCTGCCCCAGCACCCAGGCAATCACCGACTCGGCCACCGTGTGCAGCTTGATGTTGGTGCGCTGGGACACCTCACGCAGCACCTCGAACCCGGCAGCCAACGCCAGCCGGTGCATGGCGGCGAGAACACCGATGGCCTGGTCCACCGTCGCATGCGAGTTGACGGCTTGCCGAAGCTGCGCGTTCTCCTGCTCCAAGTGCGGATATACGAACGGATCCCGTGAGCGCACGGGCGGCTGTCTGCGGGGTTGTCGGCCTGGTCGGGGGCGGTGTTGTCGCACCGTGACCGTGGTCGGGCCTTCCTGGTCGGTCTTCTGGTCGGGGCTGGCTGTTCGCGCTTCGTCGTACACGCGGCGCCGGCCAAGACGGCGCCGCACCGTACGAGACGGGAGCAGCCGTGCTGAGTGATGTGGGCGCGGGCGGTGGGGACGGCTGGCGCTGGCGGTGCTGGTCCAGTACCTGGTGATCGCGCCGGGAGTACAGATCGAGCAGACACGGCGCCGACTGGCCAAGCTGCGCAGTGAGGGCCTTTTGATCGACCGGATCGCCCTGCCGCAGGCCGGACGGACCCGGGTGTGGTTCCCCACCCCATACGGGGTGCAGGTCGCCGGTGAGTGGCCGGAGCTGCGGGGCGGCGGCCACCGAAGACCGTGTCCGACCGGACCGCGGTGCGGCTGCGCACCGGGCACGCTCTGACGGTGACGGAAACCGTGCTCGCCTTCCTCCAGGACGCCCGCCACCACGGCGATGTGTGCCAGCCCCTGGACTGGATCCCTGAGATCTACCACTTCATCGGAGGCGGCGAGGCTGTCATCCCCGACGCGCTGCTGTACTACCGGCGCGGCGGTGACGACTGGACGCAGGCCCGCCTTCGGCCAGGCGCCGCGCAGGAGGAATGGCGGCGGCACTACCCGATCTTTCCTCGGCTGCTGTTCGTCCTGGACTGCACCGGCCCGGCCGGGATCGAGAACCGCATCAGCGCCCTGCATGCAGCCGCCCGTGACCAGACGGCGGTCGGCTTCCGGCACGAGGTACCCGTCCTCGCAGCCGGGGCGGCGCGTGCGGCCCCGCCGCGCGCGAGGACAAGTACAGCAGTGGCGGAAGTTCCCCTGTGCCAGTGGTGCATGACCCCGGTGAGGGAGAAGTGGGGCCCCTACGTGCGCTACACCAGCACCCGCGCTCAGGCCCTGCCCGGGCGATCATGATGCTCGGCTGCCCGATGGCGTCAGGCGGCGATGCCGGCGAGGGCGCTCTGGAGCCGGCGGACCGCGTCCTCGGCTTCCGCGTACTGCTGCAGGGTCGGCACGACAGCACCGAAGGTACGGCCGTCTTCGGCAGGCACAGCGCGCCAGTGCAACACCGGCGTGAGGACGGTGGCAGCGGCGCCGAGGAACCAGGCCAGGCGTCCATGCACGTGGGCAAGGGCGATGGCCACAGCAGCGAGTGCCTCCCGCAAATGCTCCAACCGGTCGACCTCGGACAGGGCCTGCTGGAACTCCGGGGGCCCTACGGCGGCGTGCAGATCGGCAGCGGCCTTCGCCGCGACGGCACGGTCGGCGGATGACAGGACCCACACCTGCTCGCGCATCAAACGTTCAGCTTCCCCCACCAATTCTGCGATGACCGCCCCCATATCCACGCCAGTCATCCTATGCCGGTCCCCGCTCATCACCGGCAGAGCGCAGACAGACCGGCCAGCGACCGGTCATGTCCCCAGGTAGTGGTGTAGTCACTGGCCGAGCTGCTTCTGTTCGGGCGAAAGGAAGCTGCGGGTCGTCCTCGGTGGGGTTGGCGGTGAAGAGTGCGGCCATGGCACAAGTTCAAGAAGGCTGCGGCCGTAGCGGCGATGGTCGGCGGCCTCGGTCTCCTCGGCGGCGGGGTTGCCAGCCCAACGGTGGCCACAGCTACGACGAGCCGTCCGACGGTGGCGTCAGCACCCTCCAGCTCGTGGACTGTGAGCAAGACTTCGACGCCAGCCCCGCCTTCGCCCCCTCGGCTCGGAGCTCGGTGACACGGACCAGGCATCGGCAACTTCTGCACCGTGATCGGCTGATCCCAGGACTGCACAGCGGGGTCTCGCACCTCAAGTGCGGGACGCTCCTTACACGGTCCTGTGCGGTGAGGGGACGAACCGCTTGTAGCAGCAGATGCGGCGAGGCCGAGAAAAAAGGGCCAGTAGTTGCAGGGAAAACGCATCGGAGCGCGCACCGCCTGCAAAGGCGCCGAGTCGAACGAACGACTAGGACGCCGACGTCTCCCACTCAACTCCCGCTACGAACGCATCCCCGCAACCAACTGGCGTTTCTCGGCCTCGCCGCACTGTCTTAGTCTTTTGACATCACCTTGTCTCGGTGACGGCAGAGGAGGTCTCGCAACCTGCGCGCGGCTGCCTGTGGTGGATACGGATGCGGCCTTTTCCTGCGGCTTTGGCTTCGTACATGGCCTGGTCGGCGTTGTGCAGGAGGTCCTCGGGCGTGATCCCTGGCGTGGCTAAGGCGATGCCGATGGAAGCCGAGACCACCGCGTCCGTACTGCGGATGCGGTATGGCTTCGTCAGGGCGGACAGGATCCGCTCAGCTATTTCGCTTGCCCGTGGACGTGATGTCCCCGCCTCTCCCTCCAGCAGGGCTGCGAACTCGTCACCGCCGAGGCGGGCGACGGTATCTCCGGCTCGGACAGATGCCTGGAGCCGGCGGGCAGCCTGGATGAGCAGGGCGTCGCCTGTGGCGTGTCCGGCTGCGTCATTGACGGCCTTGAAGCCGTCCAGGTCCAAGAAGAGCACCGCGGGAGGGATGGTATCGGCGGTCCGCTTCCGTAGCGCGTGGGCGACTCTGTCGGTGAACAACGCGCGGTTGGCAAGACCGGTCAACGCATCGTGGAAAGCCAGGTGTCGGAGTTGTTCCTGCAGTGAGACCCGCTCGGTGACATCGCGACTGGCGAAGATCAGTCCCTCGGCGTGGTGGCTGATGGTTGACTCCACGTGGCGCCATCGCCCGTCGGCGTCGCGAAGCCGGCAGGACATGCGGCGGCCCGGGCCGCGAGTGCCTGTCTCAGCTTCCTTCCGCAGGCTCTCGACGGCCTTTTGCAGCGACGCCGCGTCCTCCGGATGGCAGTACAGGGGCAGAGAGGCACCTACAAGCTCTTCGGGCCGGTACCCGAAAACCTGGTGGGCGGCCGGGCTGATGTAGAGGACGCGCCCGTCCAGACCGACGATGGTGATCACGTCGCACGAGCCGTCCACCAGCGTGCGGTAATGGGCCTCACGGACTGAGGCCTCCCGCGTGATACGCAAATGGTCGGCGTGAACGACACCTTGCCGGGCCCCGAGTCCAAGAAGCACGGAACCTGCCAGCACCGCCATCACCACATCGGTGCGGCCACCGGTTAGAGCGTGGGCCGCCATGACCAAGGCGCAGACCGCCACAGGCACAAAGGCAGCCACCACCCCCATGACAGGCAGCACTCGCTGACCGACTCCGACGATGCTCGCGCCCCCCGGCATCCATGGTGTGGCGGCGGCAACGAGCAATCCGGTCATCGAACAGGCCGCCGCCACAGGAAGACCGTGCCAGATGCCTGGCGCGGGTAAAAGGATACGCAGCATGTCGCTCGCGGCCAGGACGATGAGGGCCACGGCCGACACGATGACTCCTGTGCGCTCCCCGGATTTCACGCCGAAGCACACCGCCACCAGGAGCCCCAAGACGACAACGTCCGTGACCACCCGAGCGAGACCCATCACCGATGCCGTGATGTCACTGCGTTCATCGGCACGATGCAGCAGAAGCACCCAGCACAACGTGAGCAACGACCCTGCGATCATCCACCCGTCCAAAAGCCGCCGCAACCAGATCAGGGTCGTGCCGCTGTCCGCGACTGCCACCACCAGCCCGGCGACACCCAACCCCAGACACACCACGATCCCGGCAACCGCCAGGAATTGGGCCACGGACTGGAAGAGACCGGCAGAGTGCACGGGATCCCAGGAGTGGTGACCTGACACAAGGTGATGGAGGCCGCCTGCCGCGACCGCCACAGCGAGCAGCGTCAGACGCAGACGTACCCGCCCCGCGGTCGTCCGGGACCGTGCGAAGAGGGAAAGTGCGGCCACCGCGTGCGCAGCCGGCACTCCTATGTCGGCTGGCAGGAACACGGATCCCGCCATACCACCGCCGACGGCGGCAGCAACCGCGGAGCCCACGCACAGGGCCCCTCCCAGCCCCGCCGCCTTAAACCGACCGATGCGGGCAACGCGAAGCGCGCCTTCTCGGCCCGCCCATCCCTGCACCATGCAACCCCCGTTCGACAATCGAGCAAGCGTAGAAGGGTAAACACACACCTCCGGTACTGCTCGAGTGCGATAAGAGGGTATGAGCATCTACGGCCCCAGCCCCTTGGCTGCTTCGAACTTCACCTGAAAGAACGTCTTACAGTCCCGGCGCACCCACCGGGGCACCCGCCCCGGGCGGCCGCGTCGTGAATCCCCGCGACGCGGCCGCGCCCTGCCCCGTGACATCGCCCGACGAGCTGAGGACCTGGGCGCGGCCTGGGAGAAGCAGTTCGCCCCCGCCTCTAACGGGCGCGCTCCTGTCCTCTTCCGTTGAACTTGCACGGTTTGTCACTGAAGTTGGACCGGGCTGCTGGATTGGCCGGGTCAGGCGGGCTCGGACGTGGCAGGGAGGCGGGCGTTCATCGCGGTCTCGATGCTGGGGTAGGACGGCATGAGGGTGCTCAGGCCGGTGAGATCGAGCATTCGGGACAGGCGGTCGGGGACTGCGGCCAGGGTCAGGGAGCCGTTTGCGGCCGTCGCGCAGCGCATGATGCCGATCAGTGCGTTGAAGCGGGAGGAGTCGCAGAAGGTGATCTCGGTCAGGTCCAGGATCAGGTGCGGGTGTCCTTGGGCGATGACGTCCAGTGCTTCTTTGCGCAGGGCGGGAGCGGTCTGTCTGTCGATCTCTCCGCCGACGCAGAGGGCTGCCAGGGGTCCGTCGGTGTGGGTGGTGGTGAGGGTGAGGTCGTCGGTCACGGGTCAGCGCTCCTGGTCGGCGCGGGCGGCGCCGGCGACGGGCGTGGCCAGGGTGCGGGCCGTCGATACGGTGGCCGTCTGCTCAGTGGGCGGTGCCAGGGGGACGGACAGCGCGAGCAGGGCGACGTCGTCACCGGGACCGGTGGGCAGGTCGGCGATGAGGGCGATGGTGTCCTCGATCAGGCGGCCGGCGTCCGGGGTGGTGCGGGTGGTGAGGAAGGCGGCCACGCCTTCCTCACCCAGCATGGTCCCGTCCGGCAGGCGGCCCTCGGTGAGCCCGTCGGTGTAGAGCAGCAGGCCCTGGCCCGGGGCGAGGTGGAAGGTGTGGGAGGCGAACCGGGCGCCTTCCAGTGCGCCCACGAGCATGCCGCCCTTGGGGCGTACCCCGTTCACCACCATCGCGCCGTCATCCCCGTGCTGTATGTGGAAGGCGGGGGGATGGCCTCCCGTGGCCACGCTCACGCTGAAACCGCCGCCCGGGGCGGGCTGCAGGGTGCCGAAGACACAGGTGCAGAACCGGCTGCCCATCGACGGATCGAGGAGCAGGGCGCTGTTGAGGGCGTCGAGGACTTCGGTGGGATCGTCGTGGTGCTGGGCAGCTGCGCGCAGGGTGTAGCGGGTCAGCGAGGTGACGGTGGCGGCTTCGGCGCCCCTGCCGCACACGTCCCCGAGGAAGAACGCCCACCGCTGTCCGCCCAGGGAGAAGACGTCGTAGAAGTCACCGCCGACGTCCCGGGGCGAGGCGGTCTGATAGTGGCAGGCCAGCTCCAGCCCCGGAACCGGCGGCAGCACGGGAGGCAACAGGGTGCGCTGGAGGGTGGTGGCGAACGCGGTGATCGCCTCCGTGTCCCGCTCGGCCTGCGTCCGCGCCTCCTCCTCCGCCTTGCGGCGTTCCTGTTCCTCGCGCAGCAGCCGCAGGCCCGAAAGTCGCAGCTCCATGGCGTCCAGAACCACCGCGGCCAGGTCGGCCAGGGTTTCGGTGTCGGCCTCGGTGATCAGACGCGGTTTGGTGTCCAGGATGTTGACCGTGCCCAGCCGGTAGCCGTCAGCGGTGATGATCGGCGCCGCCGCGTAGAACCGCACCCCCAGCGGACCAGTGACCAGCGGATTGGTGCAGGCGATCGGATCGGTGAGGGTGTCGGGGATCACCAGCGCGTCATCGCGCAGGATCGCCGACCCGCACAGTCCCGGGTCCCGCCCAATCTCCGCGACCCCTTCCAGGCCGTGAATGGCCTTGAACCAGATCCGGTCGGCATCGACGATCGTCACGCTGGCCACGGGGACATCGAACAGGCGGGCGGCCATCGCCGCGACCCGGTCGAACGCCCCGTCGGGCGGGGTGTCGAGGATGTCGTAGCGGCGCACCGCCTCCATCCGCGCCGCCTCCACCTCGGCCGGGGGCACCCGCCTCAGCCGCGGCTCACCCGGCGAAGCCTCAGGGACACCTGCCATCGCTCAGCTCCTGCTCTCCGCGACGGAACCGGTCCCAGCGCCCAGTCCTCGACCACCGACCCTACGACAGCAGCGAAACCCGCCTCCGCCTCCCGCGCATCAACCACTCGCCCACGCTGTATCTCCACATGAACCCGCCAATATCCAGCAAGAGCTGGTCCGACTTCAATGGCAATCGGTCCAGCCCGATGTCACAGGACACGGAGAGGGGATTCCCGCCCTTCTGGTGGCCGGCCTCTGTCCACAGGGCGGGGTCCGCATCGTAGGGCGATCGGCCGGGCGCAGCAGGCACCCGGGCCAGATCAGAGGGAGCCGTCATGGAGACGACATCGCTGAAGCCCCAGCTCACCCCGGAGCAGATCCGGCGGGCCGCCGCCTACGTGGAGCTGGTCTGGCGGGGCCAGGGCAGCGAGGAAAGCAAGGCCGCGCTCGCGGAGTTCCACGCCGAGGGCCCCGAGTTGGCGCGGCTGATCGGTGAGTTCGGCTCGCTGGTCCTGGCGGACTACATCACCGCCGTGCCCGATGAGCACGCCGACTGCGAGTCCGCGTACGCCCTGCGGCAGCTGGTGACGGTGGCGAGCCGGTACCTCAAGCGGTGGTGCCTCGCGGGCGACGGCGGGGCGCAGACCGCGCTCATCGCGGCGGGGTTCCTGATCGAGTGCATGCAGGAGGTTGACCAGGTGTCCCAGTTCCTCGCCGACGTCCGCGGTGACGCCGGCACCGGGTACGTGGCGGCTGCGGTCTGAGCCGAACGAGAGGCCAGGGCAGTGCCCGGGGACGGAGATTCCTCCGTCCCCGGGCACTGCCCTGTTTCGGGCGGAATGTCGCAGGTAGCGGACCTGGAGTCAAAGACGAGCTCAGCAAGGCCCTGCTGTCCTTCGACGACGCGACGCCGCCGCGGACCGTGGTCGACCTCGAGGGTGTGACCTTCATGGACTCCGCCGGCATCGACGTCTTCGTCGCCGCCTACCAGGCCATGACCAACGCACGCCGGCCTCGACGCGCCTGGGTGGGTCGCGGCCGAGCTCGCCGCCGTCCAGCAGGTACGCCGCGCCGCACAGGCCGTCGTCGGCGGGTTGGGCATGGCGACCACCCCTGGAGTGTTCGACGCGGTCGCCGAGGCGTACGACGTCGGGCACCGCGCTGCGGTTGCCGGGTTGGGCGCCCTGTCCGACGACGCCCGCTCCCTGATCGACGACCGCATGCCCAACGTGCAGGCCATCGAGCCCTCGCACAGGAAACCGTCGACGTAGTCACCCCGACGCACCGCTCGATTTTGCGGGCCGTCGTCGACACGTTCCGGTCCGTCGACGCGTCCGTGACCGCCACGCCGTCCCGGACGCAGTGCTCGCGCTCGCCGCAGACTGGAATCAGACACCTGACGGGAACGGGTACGGGTACGTACCCGTACCCTTGGGACGATGGGAAGGAACACGACGATGTCCGATGCCAACGTCCGTATCCCCGAGGAAGCCAAGGAACGGCTGGCCGCCATAGCTGCCGCTGAGGGTCTGTCGCTGCGCGCGTATCTCGCCCGTCTCGCTGAGACGCTGCTGACTCCGGCCGAGCGGGCCGAACGGGCCGAACGGGCCCTGGCCGCGCTGAAGGAGTGGAACGGCTACGCGCCGACCACTGCTGAGGAACAGGACCTGGACAACGAGCTGAACCGGCGCATGGCCCAGGTGACCAGCCAGTGAGCGACGCTGTACACATCGTCCTGGACCACACCGCGATGGCCGCAGCCGGCCAGGGCAACGCCCTTGCTTCCCGTCTGATCCACCGCGCCCATGCCGAGTCGGGCTGGTTCCTGTACGCCCCGGCGTGCGCGTTAGTGGAAGCCGATCGCGCCCGGCCTGGCACGGCGGAGCACCTGGCTTCCCTGCCGGGAATCACCGTCCTCGATCTTGACCTGGCCGCCGCCCTGGCCGTCGCCCGGCAGCAGACCTGGGCCGCGGCGCACAGCCAGTACACGGCGCAGCCCACCCCGGACCGTCCCGACGGCGCGATCATCGCCACCACGGCCCCACACCGGTGGGCAGGTGAGCCGGTCCGCGTACTGGACCTCACACCCTGAAAGCAGCAGCAACCCGCCCACAGCCCCGAAGTCTGGTGGGGCTGCGCGTGTGTCACCCGGGGGACGCGCAGGTGATCGCGGCGGGTGGTGACCAGCGTCCGCCACCGCCGGCGGGTGGGGCTGCTATCCGTCGAGCCAACAGGCACGTGCGGCCGCCTCGACGCCCATGGTCCGCCTTGGCCAGAGGAACCCGTCTCTCGAGCCACCGGTTGGCCTTCATGGAGGCGGAGAAGCGAGACGGTCACAACGTCAAGCGGGCGTGTGAACTGCTGCAGGTCTCCCGAACCGCCTTCTACGCCCGCCGCGCTGGCAAGCCCGGTCCGCGCTGATGTCTGGACCACGGTTTCCTTCTGGTCCGGCGTCAGCCCTCCTTCCAGCCGCTGGTCGGTCTCAGCACAATGCCGATGCCGCCTCTCAACTCCCCCGATGCGGAAGCCGATCGGGACCTGGGCGTCCTAGAGCAGCGCCCCGATATGTGCCTGGCTTTCGTGACCAGCGAGGAGGCCGCGCTACCGCTCCCGCAGCGGGCTGTACAGCCAGGCATCCCATGTGGCGTGAGCCTCTCCCCGCCTGACGCCCAGGGCCGGCGGACGCTCGAGGCGTGGAGGTGGCCGACCTCCACGTTCGCCTGAATATCTGGACGCTTGACGTGCGCAGGTTTGACGGCGGTTTTCGCGTCACTGTTGCGGTGGCGACTCGCGTAGATGCTGCACATTGTTGAGGAGCTTGTCCTTCTTTGCGGCTTTGGAAGGTGAGATTCCTCGGTAAGAGGGGGGCTTGTTCCTGCCCGTGTGGCAGGAGATTTTTGGGGCACCTATCGCTGTCTTGTGTGCTTTATGTGACAGGTTGTGAGTTCCTCGTGACCGCAGGGGTCTGCGAGGCCTGTCTTCCTGTGGGGGGAAGTCTTGACTCGACGTACCGCAGGTGCGCGCCCTTCGCGCGCCCAGAAGAAGCTGAGATCGGTCATGTGCGCGGTTGCCGCGTCCGGCGCCGTGGCTCTGACGTTGGTGGGCGCGGGAACCGCGTCCGCGGGTACGGACCCGCACCCCGCGCCTGACGTGCAGCCTCCTGCCTCATCGGAGCCTTCAGAAGCGGGAAACCCGTTGACCGCGCGGGCTCAGGCAGCGGGCGTGTGCTCGGACGCCTACCAGATCGGCACGACCTCCTACGCCTACCGCGGTACGGAGACAATCGCTTCGGTCAAGCAGTTCTACTCGCCCAACTGCAACGAGAACTACGGCTATGTGTGGGTGTGGAAGTCGTTCCTCGACCAGAACATCAACTTCGATCTGCAGGTCGGTGTCTGGTCCTACGACCGCTCGACCCTGCTCGGCGTGCGGCGTGAATTCGACACGCACAACCAGGAGTTCTGGGGCAACGGCGCTGACACGGTCGACGACTGCACCTCCGGCGACGGCACCCTGACCATCGCCAACGAGCAGGGCGGCTACGCCGCCAGGACATCCAAGCGCTGCTGACGACCTGACGCTGCGGGCCTGTCCGCGCTCCGCAGCGTATCGGCGGGATCCGGCTTGCTTCGCTGTTTCCACGACGTGCGGTCCAGGCGCTGTCCCGTGTCCGCGCGCGAAAGCGGACCGATTGCGGGTGGCAGCCGCCCACCGGCTGCCACCCGCCGGGTCCCGCTCCTGCATCACTCGGCCCTGAGAGCCCGATCGATTCAAGGAGAGCTCCTCGTGCACTTTGTCATGCCCCAATACCGGCGGACCAGACGCGCCAGACGTTCCGCTGCCACTGCTGTGAGCGCCATGGCCGCAGGCTCGTCGCTGCTGGTCGCCCTCCTGCCGGCACAGGCGTCGGCCGCGCCGGCCGCTAAACCGGCCCCGCCACCGAAGAGCGCATCACCTGTGGGCCAGACCAAGGCCCCCAAGAGCACACCCATCGGTACAGCGGGCAAGGACCGCGAGCTAGTGACGGCCGGCATCCTGCAGTCCACCTTCCAGGGCCTGGGCATCGGCCAGGTCCCCTGGTCGGAGTTCTACAAGGCACCGTTGTCCGACTCTGTCGGCGCGCAGGTCAACCACGGCAACGGCAACCTGCTGGTCTCCTTGAACGCCTTCGACATAGCTGACGCCGGCCCCGGGCTGTCCCTGGGGCACGCCTACAACGGTCTGAACACCAGTTGGAAGGCCACCACCGGCAGCGACTACCTGATCCACGAGCCCAACACGACGTCGGTGTACGTGCAGGGCCCCTCCAGCACCATCGCGGTGTTCGAGCGGGACGGCTCGAAGTTCACCCCGGCCCCCGGCTACAAGCAGGACCTGACCGAGTCCTCGGACAAGAAGTCCTTCACGCTCACCTCCCGCAAGAACGGTCAGAAGACCACCTTCACCCGCTCCGGCACGACCGGGGACGCCCGGGTGAGCAAGGTCGAGGACAAGAACGGCAACGCCACCACCATCGCCTACTCCGGCGCCTTCACCTCGAAGATCACCGCCGCCTCCGGACGCACTCTGACCTTCACCAACGACGGCAAGCAGATCACCAAGGTCACCGACAACACCGGCCGCTACGCCACCTACATGTGGTCCGGGAACGACCTGAAGACGTTCACCGACACCGACGGCAAGACCACCGTCTTCGACTACGACACCTCGCACCGCATGACGAAGGTGACCACCACGGAGGGACGCGAGACCCGCTTCACCTGGGACACCAACCGTCTCGCCTCGATCACCCGCATCGTCGACAAGACCGCCGGCACCGGCGCCACCACCGCCTTCCGCTACATCCTCCCGCAGCCCGGCAGCGAGGGAGAGGGCGTGGTCCGCATCACCGACCCGCGAGGCAAGCACACCGAGAAGACGGTCGACTCCCGCTGGCGCGTCACCAAGACCACCGACCCGCTCGGCCGTGAGCGCTCCAAGACGTGGGGACCGGACAACAACGTCACCAGCGCGGTCGACGGCATGGGCGTGGGCTCGACTCCGGGCAACACCGTCAAGTTCGACTACGACGACTCCTTCAACCCCAAGACCGCCACCCAGCCCACCGGCGCCCAGTCCACGATGGCCTGGACCCAGAAGAGCGGCGGCCACTACCCCGAGACCCTCACCTCCGCCAGCAGCGAGAAGGTCACCAACGGTTACGACACCTCGGGCAACATGACGTCGCAGACCGACACCACCACCGGCTCCGACGGCGCCAAGTGGACCTACGACCACAACCCCAGGACCGGCGCCATGGACTGCGGCGGACTGCCGGGCCAGCGCTGCTCGGCCACCGACCCCGAAGACCACAAGACGTCCTTCACCTACGACTCCAAGGGCAACCTGACCAAAGTCGACCGTCCCTCCGCCCAGGGTGACGTGACCTACACCTACGACGACCTGGGCCGCACCGACACCGTCACCGACGGCCGCGGCGTGACGACGGTCTACACCTACGACAAGCGCGACCGGCTCAAGACCCAGACCAGTGACGGCAAAAGCGCCACCTTCACCTACGACGCCGACGGCAACATCAAGACCCGCACCACTCCCACCGGCATCAGCAGCTACACCTACGACGAGCAGAACCGCGAACGCACCCGCACCCTGCCCGCCGGCGGTACCAGCTCGGTCACCTACGACGAAGCCGGCAACGTGAAGACCGCCACCGACACAGGCGGCACTCTCACCTACGACTACAACGACGCCAACCAGCTCACCACCCTCACCCAGCCGGGCGGGGCCAAGACCACCTACGACTACGACAAGAACGGCGACCGCACCACCACCACCTACCCCGGTGGCACCGTGCAGAAGACGGACTACGACAAGTCCAGCCGCGCCCAGAAGATCGAGGTCAAGAACGGCTCCACCGTCCTGTCCACGATCACCTACGACTACAACAAGTCCGGCAAGGACACCGAAAAGATCAACAAGCGCACCACCGACGGCGCCGCCCTCGCTTACACCTACGACTCCAAGGGCCGCCTGACCAAGGCCGTCGAGACCAAGGACGGCTCCACCACCGCCGGCTGGGCCTACTGCTACGACAAGGCCAGCAACATCACCGGCCGCTCCACCGGCACCGATCTGCCCGCCTGCGACAACGCCCAGTCCGTCCGCGAGTACAACAACGCAGGCGAACTGACCTCACTCGACGGCAACACCGGCTTCACCTACGACGGCGACGGCAACGAGACCTCCGCCGCCTCCCCCACCGGCAGCCGCTCCGGCGGCCAGTGGACTCCCTTCACCCAGCTGTCCGACCTGACGGCCTCCGGTGCTGCGTCGAATTACACCTATGCCGGAGTGGACAACAACGACCGTCTCACGCGCGGCAGTTCGACCTTCACCAACGCCGCGACCGGCATGACGCGAGAAAACTCCACCGGTTTCGTCCGTGAAGCCTCGGGCACGTTGACAGCCATGACGACCGGCGGAGCAAGCCAGTACTACCTCACCGACGTCCAGGGCAGCGTCATCGGCCTCGTCGACGCCACCGGCAAACGCACGGCGACCTACAGCTACGGCCCTTACGGCGAAGCACGCACCGCCACCGGCACCAACCAGCCCTACCGCTACACCGGCACCTACCTCGACCCGTCCGGTCTGTACAAGATGGGCGCCCGCTACTACGACCCCCAGCTCGGCCGCTTCACCCAGCCCGACCCCTCCGGCCAGGAGAAGAACTCCTACCTCTACGCCGCCGGCGACCCGATCAACAACACCGACCCCAGCGGGCTGCTTTCTCTGGGAGAAGGACTGACCCGGGCTGGCCAGGCAGTGGGACTGGCCGGAGCGCTGGCTGCTCCTGCTCTGCCCCTGGGGCTCGGTCTTACGGCCGTCAGCGCTGGGTTGGAGGTTGCCGGCGGCATCGCTGAGGGGAAGAGCGCATCGGACATCGCCGGAGGAGCAGTCGTCAACCTTGTAGGTGGGAAGGTCGGAGTGGCCGCAGACCTCCTCAAGGCATCTAAGACAATGAGCCGTGGCGTCAACCTGTCCTATTGGGGCATGGGTGTTGCGGCAGGCGAAGTCATGTAAAGGAGCACCGAATGACCTTCTTGAGCGCGGGGGTAACTGACAACCCGCCGGTGACAATCGCAGTGCTCGTTATCGGCTTGTCGATCGGGATCTTCGTCATACTCAGAGGTCGAAAAAAATAGCACATCCGATGTGTAAGGGTGCATTGTCCATCAGGATGGTGCACCCTCTACACATCTCGAAAGTCGGCTACACCCACGCCAATATCGCCGCCTTTTCGCAGGCCGACCTTTGGTCAGGGACTTCTCCCTACGGCTAGGCGGGCGAGGGCTGGTCGAATCGATTCGCCCCCAGGCTCCTTGCGGTGGTGGGAAGATTGCTACGAGGCAGGGTGTCGTCCTCGCATTAACGGGGAGCATAACTCGGCTAGAAGCAGTTATTCTTGAGAACTGGACCTTATTTTCAAGAAATAAGCGCATGCAGTGCAAGTTTTCGTTAAGTGGGAGCGATTTTCGTGAGGGTCACAATAGGGTTACTCTTGGCGGTAGTGGGACTGGCTTCCGTAGTTTTCTCTACCCGTATCACTCGGGCAGGTGTCAACCGGTCCCAGCGTCGACAAGGATGGTCGACCAGTCGTTCCGAAAAGGGAATTGTATTGGTCTGCTTTATCGGTGGTGGGGCGCTTTTGTGTGCAGCTGGTGTAGCTATTGCTCTAGAGATGCTATGAGACTGCAGGGGACGATCTACCGTCCGTTCCGCTCCCGGCTCGAACGGTGAAGATTCTTCGATTTGGGCGCTGGTTCCACGCAGCGTTCACGTTGCTGTGGTGCGTGCTGCTGATCGACACGGTCGTGGGCGATGAGGGTACGGCGGCGGTCGTGCGGGCGGCTGCGTGCGCAGCCATGTTCTTGATGTTCTTCCTCGGCACTCTGTGGACCCTCCGCCGTCACCGACACGAAGAGGGCAGCGCGGGGCGGTGCAGGCGGCGGTGTGCTTCTCGGATGCGGCTCCGGCACTAAGCTTCAAATTTTCGACCGGTGATGAGGCGCTCAGCGCGGAAGCCAGCGCCGCGACCGGCAGGCAACGCCCGCCGCTGCACCGACTGCTCGGAGCGGCTCACGAGCCGCCGCGGAGAAAGCCCCAGGACTTCTTCCATGCCAAAGCGTGCGGCACCCGATACGGCACCGCCGATCGCGGCCACGGCGCCTTTCTTCGCGAACTCCCGACGAGGGGCCGGGATCTGCTGCTGTGCCAGCGCCTGCGGCTGCTGCTGGTCGCTCTTTTCGCGATGAGGGGGTGAAGGCGGAAGCCAGCACGGTCAGCCACGCCACAGCAAGCCGCGCGGCGTGAGGCCGACGTCCTTGGCAAGGAGGCCGACGAGGTCCTGGGCGGGCGAGGCGTAGTGGAAGCCGCTCAAGATCAGCGCCTTGTCCCGGGCCGCGCGAGGGTGTCGGGGCAGATCCGCGCAACGCAGTACAGGTCAAACACTTCGGCCCCGGCCGCGCCGCTCGCCCTACTGCAGCAGTCCACGGTCAGGCCCTCCAGCCTGCATCGGAGGTGCGGGAATCAGCGGGTCCTAGCTCTAGCAAAGAGGATTTAGATATGCCATTCACAGTCATGGCAATGGGGACAGGAATCAAAGGAAGTCCTTTACTCACCACTCTCTTTCTGATCGTCGTCATCGCTGTAGCCACTTGGGCCTTCTTCCGCGATCAGAAACGCCGCAAGAATAGACACTGATCACACACTGTAAGAAGAGCGCTCAACCGCGATGCGGTTGAGCGCTCTTCTTACAGTGAAAAATTCACTCAACCGCCCATGCCGAACGCGTACACAAGACCGAATCGCGAGCGTCCCGCCCCCACCTATGAGGCATATGCGAATCACAACGCGTTCAACCTTGCTCGGACCTCGCCCTATGCGTTTCTTGGCGTCCGAGGCGCCAGCCCGCATGATCCGCGGACACAGAACGGCGAGTCCGGCCCCAAGACGAAGAAACACATTCCGATAAGAAACTTCATATCCATCCCCTACACATCCCTACGACTTGCCGGTCCCAGCGACACCACACCTTGCTGCGCCGGGCCCGGCGACAGCGTGCCGCCCGGCCATCGCGGGCAGGACGCGGAAACGACACCAGCCCGGTGTGCGTGCCTGCCCTTTCCGCTCCGGGGTGTCTTCCTGGGCGCGCGCCTGCTGGATCGCCTCACCCTCCGCCCGGGCGGAGGGTGATCCGGCGGCCCATGTCCGACTTGCTGTTGGAGCGTGCACTGCTCCGGGCCTTGCAGGGACGGCAGGCAGCCGTCGGGAACCGTGCCCGCACCACGGCTGCCCCTCCTGCGATTCGGTCTTCGGCCCATCGACGGCTGGTCGCGCCGTTGGGACAGGTCACCTGCTGGTCCTCCCAGTCGATGGCGAAGTCGGCGTCTAGGCGAAGCCGCCACCTTCCTTGGTCTGCCAGCTGGTGCACGCGAGGATCGGACCCACATGGTGATCTGGCGGACGGTGACCACTTCCCTGGCCGCTGCGTAGCCCGCGTCGACCAGGTGGCGGTCGGGCAGGAGGTCGCGCAACCGCTTCGGACGGCACCGTGCCTTAACACTGTTCGATTGGCCGCCGGGGTCTTGGAACTACTTCTTCAGGAGCGGAAGGTGCGGCGGTAGGTGTCGGGTGGGACGCCGACGCTGCGGTGGAAGTGGCGGCGCAGGGTGGTGGCGGTGCCCATGCCGGTGGCCGCGGCGATGGTGTCCACGGTGGCGTCGGTGGTCTCCAGTAGTTCCTGGGCGTGGCGAATGCGCTGGGTGTGGAGCCATTGCAGTGGCGTGGTACCGGTGAGGTGCTTGAAGTGACGGCCGAGGTGGCGTGAGCTCATGCGGGCCCGGCGGGCCAGGTCCTCTACGGTCAGCTGCTGGTCCAGCCGCTCCAGCGCCCAGGGGAAGAGGTCGCCCAGCGGGTGGTTGCCCGGGGCGGGGAGGGGGGTGGCGATGAACTGGGCCTGGCCGCCGTCGCGGTGGGGTGGGATGACCAGGCGTCGGGCGATCTTGTTGGCGTTGGCCGAGCCGTGGTCGAGGCGGACCAGGTGCAGGCACAGGTCCATGGCGGCGGCCTTGCCCGCGGAGGTGAGGACGTCGCCGTTGTCGACGTAGAGGACGTCCGGATCGACGGTGGCCGCCGGGTGGCGCCGGGCCAGTTCCTGGGTGTGGGCCCAGTGTGTGGTGGCGCGCCTGCCGTCGAGCAGTCCTGCCGCGCCCAGGACGAAGGCGCCCGTGCACAGTGAGGCCACACGCGCACCGGCCGCGTGGGCCGCACGCACCGCCTCGACCAGCTCGGCGGGCGGATCGCGGTCGGTGTCGGCCCAGCCAGGGACGATGACTGTGTCCGCGTGCGCGAGGTGGTCGAGTCCGTGGTCGGGTTCCAGGCGGAAGCGGCCGACGTGTACCGGACCGCTCCCGCAGAGGGAGAAGTCGTACCAGGGGTCCACGACGTGGGTCAGGTCGGCTCCGAAGACCTCGACGGCCACGGACAGTTCGTAGTGGAGCATGCCGTCGGTGACGGCCAGTGCAACAGCGGGCATGTCCGAAACTGTACGTGGCGTGTCGTTTCCGACGCTCACGCGGGTTGCTGCCACAGGGACAGGATCTGAGTGTCAGGCCGCAGCGGGTGGACCTCGCAGCGGGCGTTCGAGTACACGGGAGCAGTCTCATGGGGTCAGGTCAGCTGGTGACGGTGTTCGGCGCATACGGTCACACCGGGCGGTTCGTGGTCGCGGAGCTGGCCGCGCGCGGATTCGTCCCGGTGCTGTCCGGGCGCAACGCGCAAACCCTGAAGGAGCTGGCCCACGAGCACGGGCTGGAGGCCCGGGTGGCGTCGGTCGACGACCCGGCCTCGCTGGACCGGGCCCTGGCGGGAACGGCGGCGGTCATCAACTGCGCCGGCCCCTTCGCCTCGACCATCGGCCCGGTGATCGAGGCCGCGCTCCGCGCGCAGATCCCCTACCTGGACGTGGCCGCCGAACTCGAGGCCAACCTCGACACCTTCGCCCACTACCGCGAGCGGGCCCGGGACGCGGAAGCGGTGATCGTCCCCGCCATGGCCTTCTTCGGTGGCCTCGGCGACCTGCTGGCCACCGCGGCGATGGGCGACTGGACCGAAGCCGACGAGGCACACATCGCCTACGCGCTCAGCAACTGGCACCCCACCGCCGGCACCCGGCTCTCGGGCGCGGTCTCCCGCGAGCGACGCGGCAACCACCGCCTGCGCTACAGCGGCGGACAGTGGGAACACCGCACCGACGCCGCGCCCACCGTGGAATGGACCTTCCCGCAACCGATGGGACCCCGGCCCGTGATCGCGGAGTTCACGATGGCGGACGTCGTCACCGTCCCCCAGCACCTCTCCATCCCCGACGTGACCACCTACATGACCGCCGAGGCCGCCCAAGACGTCGCCGCCCCCCACACACCGGCCCCGACCGCCACCGACGAGAGCGGGCGCTCCAACCAGACCTTCCTCGTCGACGTCGTCGTCCGCTCCCGCGGAGCCGAACGCCGGGCCACGGCCAGCGGCCAGGACATCTACGCCGTCACCGCGCCCCTCGTCGCCGAGGCCCTCGAGCGCGTCCTGACCGGCCGCACCAAAGCCGTCGGCGTCGTCTCCGCCGGCGAGATCTTCGACGCCCCCGACTTCCTGCACGCGCTCAACCCGCACATCACACTCGACCTGCACCCGCAGAAGCAGAACGCCTGACCCGGCCTTCGAGGTCGACGCCGAAGGCTGCGTGATCCGGCAGGTCGAACTCGAGGGGCTGAGCTGACCCCGATCGCAGCTGCCTCCCTCGCCGAGTGGCAGCGGGCCTACGACGCGGGCCGACTCGATGAGTACGACAACAGGCTCGGGATCACAGCCGAGCTGCCCGTCGCGGAATGGGAAGGCAACGACCCCGAACACCTCACCTCCGAGCAGTTCGAGGAAGTCTGGGAGTCTGCTCGCCGCCAGATCGCATCCCGGCCCAGCTGACCTCGCAGCCGACCGGCACAGGCGCCTCGCGCGCCCACACCCTCCACCGACAGCATCCCGCAGCCCGAGACCCGTCGAGCAGCGCCTGAGCCGGCAGATTGACACGACCGCCGGAGGCGGGGCCCGTACTCCTCGGCATGCCAGCCCAGCGATAGCCTCCCGGTCAGTTCCCATCTGGGGAGACTGCTGTGTTGTTCAGCCATCTGGGCAGGGGATCAAGGACCCTCATGCTGACGCGCCATCCCGACGACGAGGTGTTCGCTCATGGTGCGTCGATCGTCATGCTGAGCCAGCAGGGAAGCCGGGTCGTCCTGCGCGCCACTTCGGGCGGGGAGGCCGTTGAGAATGACGTCACTTCCAGTGCTGAGGCGCGTCGACGCCGTTCCGCGCGGCTGGGTGCGGCATGGACCAGGCTCGGCGTACACGTGTCGCCCATGTGATGAGGGCTGAGGAGGGGGCCCGCCTACGATTCGACGATGTGCCGCAGATAGGCGTGCGGGTCGGCGAGATAGCGGCGCCAGTGATCCACGACGCCGAGCTCCCGCCAGGCGACCCTCCGCATGCCGTGTTCACCGACCTCGATGATGTCCGCGCCCGGCAGTGCGGTCAGCAACGGGGAATGCGTGGCACAGATGACCTGGCCGCCCTCCTTGGCCAACCGGTCGATGTGCCCGATCAGTTCGAGGCACGAGGAGAAGGAGAGCGCCGCCTCCGGCTCGTCGAGAACATAGAGGCCGGCGTGGAGGAACTTCCCGCGGAACGCCGCGAGGAAGCCCTCACCGTGGCTGACGGAGTCCGGCGAGAACCCCTCCCTGCCCAGAGCGTCCAACGCCGTCTCGGCACGGAGGAAGAAGCCCTTACGGGCTGACCAGCTGGTGGCCATACGACGCCCGCGCCCCGAGGCGGCGTCGAATCTCATCCGCTCGCCGAGGGTCGACTTGCCGCGCGGGGAAGCGTAGCGCCAGTCGTGGGAGCCGCCGTAGGAGTCCAGACCGAAACCCTCCGCCAACGCCTCCACCAGTGTCGACTTCCCCGAGCCGTTCTCCCCGACCAGAAAGGTCACCGGTGCGGTGAACCGCAATCCTTCGTTGAGCAGCTGTCGGACGCAGGGCACCGACCAGGGCCAGGTTTCCTCGTCGTACGAGGAGAGATGGGCATACGCGCGTTCGACGATCACGCAACCAGTGTCGCCCGGACTGGCCACCCGCCCGGGACAGCCCGGCCTCGGCACAGTCCGTGTCCGAGGGGCCGACGGACCGCGTACGGTGGTGGGTGCAGAGAACTCCGGAGGTCACCATGAGCGCGCTGCCGCACGAGACGCCCGCCAGGTCTTACGCCGACGCGTACCGGCTGGAGGCCGGCGAGGGCCCCCAGACACTGGCCGAGCTGCGCGCGGCCCTCGCCGCGATCGACCCGGTCGAACTCGTCGCGTTCAACGCGCGGCTCGAGGCCGCCCGCTTCGGCGCGGCGCAGAACGAGGTCATCGCCGAGGCCCGCCACCTCGTCGCGCTGCGGACCCGGCCCGAGGTGGCGGCCGCCATCGAGGCCTCGCTCGCCGGCGCAAGCCAGTCGCGGCCCGTGAACGAGCTCTGGGAACACCTCGACAGCAAGGGCGTCGCGTGACCGACTGGAGTGTCGAGGTACCGCCGAGGCTGTACGAGGAGTTCGCACACCTGTCGGCGGGCGCGCGCCGGGCCGTGCACGACGTCCTGGACCAGCTCGCCGTCGACCCGCGTGACCCGCACAGCAGCGTGGAACCCGTCCGGGGCGCAGAGCTGCGGCGCATCATGACTCAGCCGTCGCCGGACACAGGGAATCGCATCAGCGTGCTGTACCGCGTTCATGAACCCCTGGAGACGGGCGAACCCGGCCGTGTCGAGGTCGTCTGGATCCTCTCCGGCCCATGACTTCGGCCGGTCATCCGAGCCGGATGATGTCCAGCAGGCCTAGCTGGAGCTCGGCCGTGTCCAGCAGCGCCGGCGGTCCCTGAGGGCAGCGCGCCTGCGATCCCGCAGCGCGGAATGAGCAGACCGATGGTGAGGCAGGGGCCGCGGTACCTCCCGATCGCCGGTGATCTCCGCGCCGGGGTCTGTTGACGGACGTAGGCCAGGAGCAATCACCTCACCCCGCTTGCAAGCACAGCTACACCCCTGGTGGTACACCGGCAACCACCCTGGTTGCAGGCGCAGTTCAACCCCTGGTTGGGCGAGAGGGAACAGTCCTGCGAGCCAGCTTTCCACGTACCCGGACGACATCGCCCCGGGCGGGCAACCGCACCACCGCTGGGGGACGGGCTCCCCTGTATTCGGGAACTGAAGGGACCCAGGAGTGAAGCGACAGCTCATGAGCACGTTCGCCATCCTGGCCTTGGCCGGCTCCGGCCTCGCGGTCACGGCGAACAGCGCCTCCGCCGCCGCGTCCGCGCTCTCATGCAAGGTGGTGTTCGACGACTCGCCGGTCACCCACAGAACAGCGACCGTCACAGTCACGAACACCACACTGAGCGGGCCGATCCCGGGCTCGGCGAGCCGCGTGCCCCACAACAGCACCAGCAGCGACCCCACGGCACACTGCGCCACGACCCTACGCGGGCACAACGCCGCGACGGTGTAGTAGTACCTCGACGGAGCCGCTGTCCGAGCCGGCCGCCCGCGCGTCGGCCGCTTCGCGGGCCCGGGGAACGGCGAGAGCGGCCTGGCGGCGCGGCACCGTCAGCTGCTGCGTGTAGGTCGCCGGTCCGTAGCCGAATCTGCCGTAGATCGGAGCCTCGGAGGCCAGCAGCACGGAGAGGAACTCCCCGCGGGCCCGCAATTCGGCGAGCTGATGCCGCATCATCGCGCTGAGCACGCCCTGGCGCCGGTGCGAGGGCAGGACGCCGACGGCGGTCACCCCGGAGGCCGGGACGAGGGTCTCACCGGGCAGGGTGAGCTCGAAGGCGTGCGCGGCGGCGGTGCCGACGGGCCGCCCGTCCGCCGTCAGGGCGAGCAGGCAGCGGTCCATCTCGAGCGCCGACCACCAGAGCCCGCCGCCCTCGACCGGCGTTTCCGGGAAGCGCCCGAACGCGGCATGGACCGTGTCGACGAAGACGTCGACGTCCTCATCTGTCGTGGGACGAATCTCGCCGCCGCTGCTCCTCGAAGACCGGCACCACGACTCGCGGTGCCCGGCCACCCTGCCGTGGACCCGTGGCCAGGGCAAAGGCAAACGAATGTCGGACGGGCCACAGCGCCGCCCGGCCCCAGCCGAGGCCGCCGACCGCTGAACCTCGCGGCTGCCTCGCACCGCGCGGCAGCGCTGCGGCCCGGCACAGGTCAAGAGGGCAAGGGGACAAGAGGGCAAGAGGGCAAGGGGGCAATCACACAACGATTCGTTGTTTCATTGTCTGCGTGCGATACGGTGGCCGTATGCCACGAGACTCCCGCCGGCAGGCCCGTGAGCGGCTGTCCGCACTGGCTCAGGCCCCCGCCGACGACACCACGGCCGCGCGCCATGTCGAGCAGGACGCATCCCTGATAGGGCGGCTGCTGGCCGCCGCCGGTGAGCAGAGCGACCACGGGCAGGCATCGGGCGTGATGCCCGCCGACATCGGCGCCGCGCTGGGCCTGTTCGAAGACATGCGCGAACAGCTGGACCGGCTGGAGACCCAGGTGGTCATCGAGGCCCGGCGGCGCGGCATGGACTGGCGGCAGATCGCCCAGCACCAGGGACTGAACTCCTCCCAGGCCGCCTCCCAGCGCTACCAGCGACTGATGACCCGGCTCGAAGAGATCCGCCAGGGCGTCCGGTGAGCGAGGAAGAACCACAGATGACCGACCAGCCACCGCAGTTGTTCACCGCGATCGACTCGCTGCTCGCCGCCGTCGACGAAGGCACCGTCCTGCCCGTTCCCGCCGAGCGGGTACGACTGCGCGAGGCAGCCGGCCTCACCCAGGCCGCCGTCGCCCAGGCGCTCGGCGTACGCGTGCCGAGCATCACCGCCTGGGAAGCCGGCCGCGCCGAACCCAAGGGCGAACGACTGGAGGCCTACCGCCGACTCCTCGAAGGCCTCGCGCACCGCTACCCCGCCATCCCCTCCCCATCCCCGTCACAGACGCTCCCCGCCCCGTCCGCGGGCGCGGGCGCTTCCGCAGGAAAAGCCCCTGCCGCAGAAGAACCCGCCACCTCAGTGGAACCTGCCGCGCCTGCCGCACGGCGTTCACCTGCCCGCCCGGCTTCCTCACGCCGGCCAGCCGCGAAGAAGCCGCTCAAGCCCGTCAGCACTGATCCGCAGTTCCCGCACGGACCCCTCGCAGTCCTGGACGGTGACGGCAGCGCCTACGGCATCGGCGGCATCGTCCTGGACTGCCCCGCCACCACCGTCCCCGAGCTGGTGGAGTGGACGCTCACCGAGTCCGGCCTGGGCGCACCGAAGCTGAACCGCTACGGCAAGGACTCCGACCCGTTGATCGTGCTCACCGCGGCCGCCGCCGTGAGACTCGGGCTGCCGGAGCGTCTCGAAGGGCATGAGCAGCGCCGCTCCCTGCGCCTGCCCGCCGACCACCCCGCGGTCAAGCAGGTGGTCAAGGCGAAGTGGAAGCTGACCCAGCGGGGTTTCGGCCCATGGGCGCGGATCTACCGTCCCGCGCAGACCGGCCGGCGCCAATGCGTGCAGTTGGCCATCCTGTCCTGGGACGCCCTCGACGAGCGCTCCTGGCCCGGCGTGGCGCAGATGGAACCGGCCGACATCGCCCGCGTCCTCGGTATCTACGCCCACCGCGTGATCACCCCGCGCGGTTCCACAGCTGTCTCCGGCCTGGAACTGATGACCGCGCTGCGTCCGCCCACGCGCGCCGTACGGGACGAGACGAGCGGCACCTGGGTCTCCGGCCGCAATCCCGGTTCGCTGGGCACGGAGCCGATGGACCCGGCTCCTCCGGAGGCCACCCCCGAGCACCCGGTGGTCGTCAACTCCGGCTGGACAGGCGGCTTCCTCGACGAGGAGGCGTACCAGTGGGTGCGCGACGTCGACTCGCTCGACGGCCGGGAGGTCTCGCTGCCGTACGCGGTCGGCCTGGACCTGAACACCGCGTTCCTGGCCGCCGCGGCCCGCCTGGTCGTCGGCCTGTCCGCTCCGGACCACTTCCACGCCCCGACGTTCAACCCGAAGATCCCCGGTTCCTGGCTGGTCGACCTGTCCCACGTGGAGCTCGACCCGCGCCTGCCGTCGCCGTTCACGCCGACCGGCCAGCGCCCGACGGGGCCGGCCTGGTACCAGACGCACACCATCGCCTACGCCCAGGAGCTCGGCTACGACGTGGCTCCGATCGAGGCGTATCTGCGCCGGGAGACCGGCGCGTACCTGGACCCCTGGCACGACCGCCTCAAGACCGCCTACGTCGACACCCTCGCCGACCTCGGGGTCACCAAGGACTTGGACGACCGCGCCTTCCTGGCGGCGATGGAGCGGCACAAGGACGTCGACCCGGCCCTGACCGCCGTCCTCACCGCCATCAAAGCCACCGTCAAGGGCGGCGTGGGCAAGCTGCGTGAGCGTCCACAGGGCCGCCACTACAAGCAGGGCGAACGGTGGCCGGCGCTGGAGCGGCCGACCTGGCGCCCCGACATCCGGGCCGCCGTCATCAGCAAGGCGCGGGTCAACATGCACCGCAAGCTCACCAACATGGCGAAGATGACGGGCCTGTACCCGCTCGCCGTGCTGTCCGACTGCGTCGTCTACCCCTCGCCGGGCGACAGCCCGCTCGCCTTCCTGCCCTACGACGCCTCCGGCAAGCCACAGCCCGGCGGCTTCCGCCTCGGCCCCACCCCGGGCCTGGCGAAGCTGGAAGGCGTCCAGTCCATGGCCTGGGCGGTGGACCTGATGGAGCAGGGCCTCAACCCGGCCCGCCACATCAAGGGCGGCGACGCCGTCCTGGACGAAGGGGAGTAACCGGTGGGCGAGATCGACGACGCCATCGAACGCGCCGACCGGGAGGCGTTCACCCGTCAGCCGCCGAAGACCCTCAAGGGCCAGATCGGCTACCTGATCCGGCAGTTGGGCAGCGCGAAGGCCGTCGCGCAGGAGATCGGGGTCACCGCCGACTCCGTCAACCGCTACCGGCGCGGCGCCCGCAAGCACGCCCGCCCCGACGTCGCCGAGAGGATCGACAACGCGGTCCGGGCCCGCTGGCAGCCCCAAGTACGCAAGCGGCGACAGCGCGAGGCGGCCACCACGACAGGGATCACGGTGGAGACCAGGGCCCGGTTCGGCTACACCGCGCCCATCGGCACCACCGACGACGGCCGGTTCCGGCGGCTGACCGTGCACCTCCCCCCGGCGTACGCACAGCGCCTGTTCGACGCCCGCAACGCCGGAGCCGGTGACCAGGAGATGCGCGGCATCATCGCCGAAGGATTCAAGGAGATCTATTTCCAGGACGGAGGCAGCCGCGCCCTGGGGCTCTCCGACGTCGAAATCAATGACATCGACTACCTGGACCTCGATTACTGATCTTGTTGTCGAGCCACTGCCGTGACGGGCGGTGCCTGAGCCGGAGCACGGTAGTTGTCACCTGGGCCGGCCTGTCGTGACCTGCGAGATCCGACGCCGGAAGGTCGTTCTCTCACCTCTTGACGGCTTCCGCGATCTGCCGGGCGGTCTGGGCGGGTGTGAGGTGCGTGGTGTCGACGACCTCGGCCTCGGCGTGCAGCCACGTGCGGGCCGCCTCGGCGTAGGGCTGAAGGTATTGGAGACGGAACGGGGAGTCGGGGCCGAGAACGGTGTCGCCCGCGATGCGCCGGCGGAGGGTGTCCTGGTCGGCGTGGAGGACGAAGTGCCGGACGGGAATGGCGTGCTGGGCAAGGCCCGAGCTGATCTCGCGCCAGTACTGCTCGACCAGGACCGTCATGGGCATCACCAGGGTGCCGCCGGTGTAGTCGAGGACACGTCGGGCGGTCTCGACCACGAGGGGCCGCCACGGCGGCCAGTGCTGGAAGTTGTCCGTCGCGGGCAGCCCTGGCGTGATGTCCATGAGTGTCTCGCCGACTTTCTCGGCATTGAACACCTGCGAGTCCGGGAGCAGTTGCCGCACGAGCGTACTGGTCGTCGTCTTGCCTGCGCCGTGGGTGCCGTTGAGCCATACGATCATGGACTTGACGCTAGCGTCGTGCGGGCCACGGGGCCAGGTGCTGGATGAGCGCCTGTGACGCTGCTGTTGCTCCATCTCGCACCAGTGGAGCCACGTACGGCGGCCGGTTCCAGTTTCAGTGGTAGCGGTTGACGTGATTGTTGATGCTCTCGCGGGCGCCTCGGTAGCCGCAGCCGCGCGGGCACTCCAGCCAGAGCCCCTTGTCCACGGCGACCTTGGTGACGGACTTGTCCTCGCCGGGCCCGTAGCCGTGGGCGTGGAGCATCTGGGCGACGGTGCCGCCGTGGTGGATGGCGAGGAACGCGGCTTCGGCGGTCTTGTCGTGGCCGGCGGCGAAGAAGCGGCCGTAGCCGATCTCCTTGCCGCAACCGCAGTAGCAGTGGCCGGTGGGCTGAGCGGTGTCTGTCATGCCGTCAGAGTAGCGATTCCGGCCCACCCAAGGGATCCCAAGAGAGCCCAAGGATCTCCTTGGGATGGGTCGGAAAAGTCGACCCTCAGAAAGGTGGCCAGGGCGCCCGAACTCTGAGGGGGCGGTATGAAATGACCTTGGCGGCCCTTACGGGCCGTCAGGCGGTCTCACAGCAGTTTTGGATACAGGGCTCTCTCCAATGCCGCAAGGAACCCTGGCCACTGCCGTCAGCGGGAGTACACAGAACCGGCACCTGCCCCGCCTGCCACTGTCCCCTGACCAGAGCAGCCACCATCGGCCACTCATTCCGTCAGGAGCCCTTTCAGCGCTTGCCTGCGGAGGCGGCCGGGGGGCGGGGCAGGCCTATTACGCCGTAATAGGCCGACGGGGGGCTGAGACAGGACTGGCGTGGCGGGAAGCACCCATTACTAACGTGTTGATGCAGCGAACGATCTTGCGCGTTAGTAAGGTGTCCACCATGAGCTCTCCAGCCACCTCCAGCGACCGCGAAAAGGTCGTCTCCAAACTGCCGGGATGGCTCCGGCAGGACCTCAAAGTCAGAGCGGCCCAGCATGGGGTCGAGATCCAGACCGCCGTCGAACAGGGCATCAACGACTGGTGCAACCTGGCCTCGACGCCCGCCACAATCGACACTTCTGGTGCCGACTCCTTCTCCACCTTCCTGCCTGACGGTCAGTGGGAGACCTTCCGAAACGTCGCCGCGGACCGGCGCATCTCTCTCATCCAGGGACTGGCCCAGTCCGTCCAGTTGTGGCTGGATGCCAACCCCGCCCCCCACATCGAACGGCCGGCGATCACCCGCCGCATCATCGTCTGCAACCAGAAGGGCGGCGTCGGCAAGACGGCCATCACCGCCGGCACCGGCGAAGCGCTGGCCGAGGACCCCAACACCCTGCACGCCGTCCGCGTCGCCAAAGCACTCACCAAGGCCCTGCGCGCCAGCGAAGCCCAAGCCGACGCCGCCGAGCCCGCAGGAGACGACCCCCTCGACATCGAGAACCTGCCCGGCCCCGGACTGCGCGTCCTGCTCGTCGACTTCGACCCGCAGTCCCACCTCACCAACCAACTGGGCGCCACTCCCCTGCCGATGAACGGGGACAGCCTGACCAACCACATGGCCGGCGATCCAAAAGGCGACCTGCGCGACCTCATCGTCTCCATCGACGAGGAGAACTTCGGCGGCCGGCTCCACCTCCTGCCCGCCTGCAACGACGCCTTCCTGCTCGACGTACGCCTCTCCCAGGTGCGCGCCCGCGAAGCCGCCCTGGAACGGGCCCTGGCTCCGCTCGAAGCCGACTACGACGTCATCCTCGTCGACTGCCCGCCCAGCCTCGGCCTCAGCATGGACGCCGCCGCCTACTACGGACGCCGCCGCGACGGCGAGAAGCCCGGCCAGTCCGGCGCCCTGATCGTCGTGCAGGCCGAGGACAGCTCCGCCGACGCCTACGAACTGCTCACCACACAGTTCGACGACCTGCGCAGCGACCTCCAGATCGACATCGACTACCTGGGCATCGTCGTCAATCTCTACGACGGGCGCCGCGGCTACATCGCCACCTCGTCCCTCCAGGGCTGGGTCGACATAAAGGACCCGCGGGTCGTCGGGCTCATCGGCGACCTCAAGGAACAGAAGGAGGCAGTCAGGGTGAAGCAGCCCCTGCTGTCCTACGCCCCCAAGTCACAGCAGGCCATCGGCATGCGCGCCCTGGCCCGGGAGATCTCATGAGCAAGGCCGACAAGCTGGGAGCGGGACGCTTCGGCGGTCCCGCCGTCAGCGCACGCCGTCAGGCCGTCGCCGCCGCCACCGGCGTGCCCACCCACGGCGTCGCTCCGCCGACCGAACTGCCGGTCCACCGCATCAGCCTCAACCCCGACAACCCCCGCTCCGCTCTCGGAGATCTCACCGACCTCGCCGGCAGCCTCAAGACCCACGGCCAGAAACAAGCGATCACAGTCATGAACCGTGATGCCTACGTCACGGTCAACCCGCAGCGCGAGGCCGACCTCGAGCCGGACACCACGCACGTCGTCATCGACGGCAGCAGCCGCCTCGCCGCCGCCCGCGAGGCCGGACTCCGCACCATCAAGATCATGGTGAGTGACGACCAGGGCAGCACCTCCGAGGAACTCCTCGAGTCCGCTCTCGTCGCCAACATCCACCGCCAGGACCTCGAAGAACTCGACGAAGCCCGCGCACTCCAGCGCCTCCTCGCCATCCACGGCAGCCAGACCGCGTTGGCCAAGCGCCTCCACCGCTCCCAGGGCTGGGTCTCGCAGCGCCTTGCCCTGCTCAACCTCGCACCCGAGCTCCAGGCCCGCATCGGCCACGAGCCCATCGACCTGCTTCGCGCGGTCGGCAACAAGCCCCAGGAGCAACAGCAAGCCGCCCTCGCAGAGCTGAAGGCCGATCGGGAGCGCAAGGAAGCGGAGAAGCAGCAACGCAGGCCGGGGAAGCAGCACAAAGCCGAAGCACCCGAGGACCACACCGGCACAGCCAACGGCTATTACGACGTAATAGAGGGCAGCACGCGGAAAGCTCCGGCAGCCCTGGACACACCAGTGGGGGATCAGGGAACCCAGGGTCAGTCCTCGCAGAACGTGCCGGAACCACGAAGCAGCAGCACCGACGACACGTCGAGGACCGGTGAGCAGTTCACAGAACAGCGCCCGCCGCGGCCACTGCCGTACGACGACCCGGCTTTCATCGCCATGCACCTGATGCGGAAGATGGAGGAGCCGGCCCTCTTCGAGATGTTGCAGCTGCTGAACCAGATGGCCCGAGAACGCAACCCTGGTGAGTTCCAGAAGGTCCTGAGTCACTTCGATGATCAACCGGCAGCACAGTCAGGCTGACGACCGCCGCACTGGCCCTGCCCCTCCGAGCACCACGGACGGGCAGGGCTTCCGTTTTCCTGACAGGAGCCCGGTGTGCGGAAGGCAGCCTGCCAGAGCCTGCCTCAGGGAACGCGGGGAAGAGCCCACCGCCGCGCCCGGCAGCCAGCGGCTCTTACGTCGTCACGCTATTACGTCGTAATAGCCGCCCCTGGCTCATCGGCACCGACGGCGATCCCTTCCGTGGGACAAACGCGACCTGCACCTGGCGAGGAGGGGCCGGAGGGGCCCTGCGTGGCGAGGAGGGTCCCTGCACGTTCAGTCCCTGCCGTTCAGTCCCTGGCAAACGTGCAGGTCACAGCGGTACGGGCCGCCCATCAGGGACTGAAGGGACTCAAGTCGGCAGTTATAAGCTAGTCCTGCGTGTGTGTATGCGCGCGCGCATATGATCAGATGTATAAGCGTGAGTGGCTCATAATTAGAGCTTTCAGTCCCTTCAGTCCCTTCTGGATACCGCGCACTGCTCCTGACCTGCGGAAATGTTCAGGGACTCAAAGAGGGTCTCAGGCCCTGCCCTCCGGCGGTTCAGGCCCTGCCCACAGGGCGGCATCCGCGGCCCAGTGCTGGAGCGCCCCCGGGCGACGCGTTCACGCCCAGTTCGTTGAGTCCCTGCGCCACCCAGGGCCTCTCCCCCGGCTCCTGGTGGAGGGGCTACGGTCCCTTCAGGCCCTCCCATTGGGAACAATGTGGGCATTTCTGGCTGACGACGCCCCGTCCCCAGAGACTCAAGGGACCGTAGGGACCCGGAGACAGATACGGCGCCACGCTGGGGACCTGCGGCCGCTCCCCGGCCGGAGGTCCTACACTCTCTTCCGAAAGCCAGTCCCTACAGTCCCTTTGGTCCCTGACTCCAGCACGCGGCCGCTCCCCGGCCGGGCCTGCCGAAGGGACTGAAGGACCAGACCCTCGCCGAAGGACAGACGCGTGCCCGGCCCCGACGTGATGAGAGTGCCCGCTGCCGCGCGGACTGCGACATCCCACGCTGTGGCCCGCTGGTGCGCCGAACAGGGCTGGCCGGTGCACCCTCTCGCGGTCGGCCGTAAGACGCCCGCCGCCAACTGCCCGGCCTGCAAGGGCACGCACCACCCTCCGGCCGGGTGCGCGTGCATCCCGGCCGGCCGCCCGTGCCACGGGTTCCACGCCGCGACGACCAGCACGACGCGTATCGACACCTGGTGGTCCCAACAGCCGTCCTGGGGTGTCGGTGTCGCCTGCGGCGGAGCCGACCTGATCGTCATCGACATCGACGCACACTCCACGCCGGTCCCTGACCGCAGCCGGCTCCTGCCCGGCATCCCCATCCACGACTCCGTGAACCTGCACGGCCTCGCCTCCGGCTTCGACACCCTGGCACTCCTGGCAGCCCTGCGCGGCCAGCCCAGCCCGGCGGAGGACGACAGCACACTGAGGGTGCGCACCCCTTCCGGCGGACTGCACGTCTGGTACCGCAACCCCCACCCGGCCACCCGGTTCCGCTGCTCGACCGGATCCAGTACCAAGGTCGCCCTGGCCTGGCAGGTCGATGTCCGGGCCGACGGCGGCTACATCGTCGCCCCCACCACCCGCACCACCCAGGGCACTTACCTGCGGGAAGGACCGTCCCACCTGCCTGCGCCGCTGCCCGAGTGGCTGGGCGAGGAACTCGTGCGGACCGGACACACCATTCAGCGGCCGACAGCCGCGCCCCGGCCCACAGGAGTTCCCCGCAGTCGGCGTCCCCGGACCCCCGTGCGCGCGCACCGCGTCCTGGACCCGCTGCTGCTGGAGGTCGCCGACTGCGCGGCCACACCCGAGGGCGCCGCTTTCACCGAGAAGCTCAACAAGGCCGCCTACACGGCCGGAGGACTGGCGGCCGCCGGGCACCTTGACGAACCCACCGCGCGCGCTCTGCTGCGCGAGGCCGCCGACACCGCGCGCCCCTGGCAGAGTGCCCGAAACGAACGCATCATCGACGACGCCCTCGCCGCCGGGTCCGCCCGCCCGCTCCACCTCGAAGGACGTTCATGAGCAGCGCCGAGACGCCGCGCTTCGACGCCACCGCTGCCGCCCAGCAGATGCTGGACCTCGAACAGACAGACCATCAGCCGCCCGCGCTGCCTGCCCAGGCCCACACCTCCCCCCTGCCGACACCGTCCTGGGCGCTGCCGGCTCCGCTGCCCACCTCGCTCACCGACCGCGGCAACGCCAAGCTGTTCGTCAAGCTCTACCGCGACCAGTTCCGCCACGTCGAAGGCCTGGGCTGGTTCTCCTGGGACGGCTACCGCTGGAAGCGCACCGGCGGCGAGAAAGCCGCCCTGTGGGCCGCGGGCGAGATGGCCGAGGACATGCCCGACACCGACCCGCGGGGCGTGTTCAGCGACCGTGAGCTCCACGTGCACAAGAAGCGCACCCTGTCGACGACCGGCATGAAGGCCCTCCTCACTCAGGCCAAGGCATCCCCGGACCTGTCCGTCGACCCCGACACCCTCGACGGCGATCCCTACGCCCTGTGCACCCCGGGCGGTGTCGTCGACCTGAACACCGGTCTGATGCGCAAGCCCGACCCCACCCGGGACTTCCACTCCCGCGCCACCAGCGTCGCCCCCCAGCAGATCGAGACCCCGCGCTGGCACCGCTTCCTGCATGACACCTTCGGCGACGACGCCGAGGGGCAGGAGATGATCGACTTCCTGCACCTGCTGCTGGGCTACTCCATCACCGGCGATGTCGGCGCTCAGGTCCTGCCCTTCCTCCACGGCCACGGGAAGAACGGCAAGAGCGTCCTCCTCGACACCATGATCCAGATTCTGGGCGACTACGCGGACGCGGCTCCGCCCGGATTCCTCATGGACCGCGGCGCGTTCTCCGAGCACTCCACCGAACTCACCGAACTCCATGGCCGCCGTCTCATCGTCTGTAGTGAACTCAAGCCCAACGACAAGTTCGACGAGGCCCGTGTCCGGCTCCTGACCGGCGGAGACAAGATCAAGGCCCGCCGGATGCGGCAGGACTACTTCTCCTTCAGCCCCACCCACCACCTGTGGCTGCTCGGCAACCACAGGCCGGAGGTCTCCACCGGGGGTTTCGCGTTCTGGCGCCGTATCCGCCTGCTGCCCTTCGAACGCACCGTCCCCGACCACCGCAAGATCGACAACCTGGCCTTCGAACTCGTCCGCGACGAAGGCCCCGGCATCTTGCAGTGGCTCATCGAAGGCGCCCGCCGCTACCTCGCCACCCGCGACAACCTCGAGGGACCCGACCGCGTCCGCATCGCCACCACCGCCTACGCCAACACCGAAGACCACATCGGCCGGTTCCTCACCGAATGCTGCACCCGCGATCTCGAGGGCCAGCCCGACCTGCGCGTCGAACAGGGCCTCCTGTACACCACGTACGCCTCCTGGTGCAGCGCCGGGGAAGGCATCCGTCCCGCCGGTGCCCGCGCCTTCGCGACCCGGGTCCGGCAGGAAGTGGGCCTGGCCTCGCCCGCCGACATGATCAAATCCAACGGCCGCAAGTACTACCCCGGCCTCGCCCTGCTGGATGCATCGTCATGAACCAACCGCGTCACCACCGGAGCCGACCGCCCGGCACCCAGGTGCCCCTGCACACTCCCACCCACCCGGCCTACCATGACCTTGCGGGGTCGGGCTCCACCACGGGCAGCGGACCACAGCACGAGACCGACCGCCGTCCGGCCCGGCACACACAGAAGGGGCAGCAGCCATGAGCTCGCTACTGACCGAGGGCGATCTCACCCACGAAGCGCACGTGGTGTGGCTGGAAGACCCCGAGAACCTCGACTACGTGCGCCAGGCACTCGACAAGACCCCCCGCCGCCGTAACAAGCCCCGCTACGCCCGCGACGGCCGCATGGTGGGATACGCCGAGCTCGACGACCACGCCGAGGCCGACCCCGACAGCGGCCTCTACCGCCGCCGTGTCTTCTTCCTGCTCCCGCACGACCGTGACACCCAGCCCCAGGGGCTCTACCAGGAAGGCGCCCCCGGAGAGGCTGTCGATCCCCGCACCATCGACGTCAGGAAGGTGGGGGAGAAGACCCCCCGCTCACAGCGGGGACCTGCCGCGATAACCGGCACCCGTTCCTGACCTTCCCGGCCCGCCGCTCCCGAACGCACCCGCGCCCCATCCCGGATCACCGGGGTGGGGCGCCGTGCGTGGGGAGCTGGTGGAATCCGGTCGCCGCCCGGCCTCCGCCAGGCCGGAGGCCGCCTGGCGGCGAACGAGGAGACCTGGTCGGGGATCCCGGCGGCCGGCACGGGGGAGGGGGCGCTGAAGGATGGCTGGAGAGTCGCTTGAGTCGCTCCCGGCCACGGCGGCCGAAAACCGAGGCCGTCTCCAGGCTCCTCCCGAGTGATCCGCAGACAGGTCAGCGACTGAGGAACAGCTACCGAGGACGGTTTGGGTCGCTCTCGGTCGCTGAAGAGAACCCCCAGGTCAGAGCCGTCTCCGTGAAGAAACAGCGACTGAAGCGACTCAAGGCCCGGGTATATGAGGACATTGGCGTGCGCGTGTGTGTGCGCGTGTGTGCGTCATATATAGGGATCTTGAGTCGCTTCAGTCGCTGTTCTGGGTTTCACGGCCGCTGTGACCTGCGCTTTCATCCAGCTACCGACGCAGCTGCCCAACCGGCTCCGGTAGCTGGCCTGTTGCGCGTCGGTCGCTGAGGCCGGTGCTGGATCGAATCTTTGTTTTCCCATGGCCCCCTCATGGCTCAGATGCTTCGCTAGGCTGTGTCGGTCGCTCAGTCGCTTCGGTCGCTGGTGGGGGGTGCGCATGGCCTCTGAGCTGCGGGAGTCGTACAGCTACTCAACCAGCTGCACGACGCGCCCCGTTTCTGCTGCGCGCTCGTTGGCGACCGCCCGGTGGTGTGCCGGCCAGGGCTGGCCCGTCCATCCGCTGGCGCCGGGGCGCAAGACGCCCGCGGGCAACTGCCATGCCTGCCGACGGCCCGGGCACACCCACCGGGGATGCGGCTGCCCGGCCGCCGGGCGCTGGTGTCACGGATTCCACGCCGCCACCCTGGATCCTGCCCGGATCGATCAGTGGTGGGGCGCGAACCCGGACCTCGGTGTCGGGGTCGCCTGCGGGCCTGCGGGTCTGGTGATCGTCGACATCGACGCGCACGAACAGGTACTTCCGGACAGGAACCGGCTGTTACCGGGCATCGGGATCGCCGACGGCGTCGACCTGACCGGACTGGCCAACGGATTCCACACCATCGGCGTGCTGGCCGCCCTGCGGGGCGTCACCAGCCCGGCCGACGACGAGACGACCCTGCGGGTGCGCACCCCCTCGGGAGGCCTGCACGTGTGGTACCGGGCCCACCGCACCCACCGCTGGCAGTGCTCCACCGGGTCGGGCGCCCGCGCCCTCGCCTGGCAGGTCGACATACGGGCGCACGGCGGATACATCGTCGCCCCCGGCACCGTGACCGAGGCAGGAGGGTACGAGCCCGTGGGCCCCGCACGCGAACCCGCGGCGCTGCCCGCCTGGCTGGGCAGCGAGCTGGAGCGCACCGGGCACCTGCCGCCCGTGGACGTGCCCGCGCCGCGGCCCGTGCCGCCCCGCGCCCGCCAGGCCGTCATCGCCGCCGGCGGCGGTCACGGGGCCGCGAGCCGCACCCTGGCCGCCCTGCTCGCCGACGTGGCCGCCTGCGCCGCGGTACCCGAAGGAGCCGCGTTCTCCGAGAAGCTGAACCGCGCCGCCTACACCGCCGGAGGGCTCGTCGCCGCCGGACACGTGTCGGCGGCCGAGGCCGAGCAGGCCCTGAGGGAGGCGGCCGAGCACTCCCGCCCCGGACAGGAACGCCGCTACGCGGCCATCATCCGCAGCGGTATGAACGCGGGCCGGCTACGCCCCCTGACCCCGGGAAGCCACGCATGACCCCCCGCCAGGACAACACGCTCTTCGATCCCCGGGCGGTCGCCGTGCAGATCCTCGCCCAGCCCGTGCCGCCCCGGACGGACGACCACAGCGAGCCCGACAGGGACCAGCAGGCTCAGGGCGAGGCCACCAGGGACCAGCAGGCTCAGGGCGAGGCCACCGCCGACGGACTGCTCCCCGACACCCTCAGCGACCGCGGCAACGCCAAACTGTTCGTCAAGCTCTACTCCAACGACTACCGCCACGTCCCCGGGCTCGGCTGGTTCCGGTGGGACAGCACCCGCTGGCAGATCGACGAGGACGACACCGTGATGTGGGCCGCCGGGGACCTGGCGGAGTCGCTCGCGACCACCGACCCGCGCGGCGTGTACACCCCCGCCGCGCTCCAGCAGCACCGCCGCCGCGCGCTCAGCACCAGTGGCATGAACGCGTTGCTCACCCAGGCCAGGTCCGCTCCCGGCATGGTGCTCAACGCGGCGCGGCTGGACGCCGACCCGTACGCGCTGTGCACCCCGGCCGGCATCGTCGACCTGCGCACCGGAGTGATCCGTACCCCCGACCCGAACAAGGACTTCCACTCCCGCTCCACCACCGCGGCCCCGCGGCCGATGCCCACCCCGCGCTGGGACCGGTTCCTCGCCGACACCTTCGGCGACGGGCCCGAAGGCCGGGAGATGACCGACTTCCTGCACCTGCTGCTGGGCTACTCCATCACCGGCGACGTCGGCGCCCAGGTCATGCCGTTCCTGTTCGGCTCCGGCAGGAACGGCAAGTCCGTGCTGCTGGACGTCCTGATGAAACTCGTCGGCGACTACGCCGACGCGGCCCCGCCCGGCTTCCTGATGGCCCGCCCCTACGAGGGTCACCCGACCGACCTGGCCGAACTGCACGGGCGGCGCGTCATCGTGTGCACCGAGGTCAAGCCCGGAGACCGTTTCGACGAGGCCCGCGTCAAGCTGCTGACGGGCGGCGACCGGATCAAGGCGCGCCGCATGCGCCAGGACTTCTTCAGCTTCGAACCCACCCACAAGCTCTGGCTGCTGGGCAATCACCGCCCCGAAGTCGGCACCGGCGGCTTCGCGTTCTGGCGGCGCATGCGTCTGATCCCGTTCGAACGGGTCGTCCCCGACGACCGCAAGATCGACAACCTGGCGGACATCCTTGTCACCGAGGAGGGCCCCGGAATCCTCAACTGGCTGATCCTGGGCGCCCGCCGCTATCTGAGCGGCGAGAAGGACCTCAGCGGGCCCGAGCGCGTCCGGATCGCCACCACCGCGTACGCGGAGACCGAGGACCACACCGGGCGCTTCCTCGGCGAGTCCTGCCGGCTCCACCCCGATTCCAGAGCGGAACAGGCCCAGCTCTACGCGGCCTACAAGGCATGGTGCCAGAATGAGGGGGCTCCGGCGGTCTCCTCCCGGGCCTTCGCCGCACGGGTCCGTGAAGTGGTGGGACTCGCGTCGCCCAAGGAGATGATTCTGTCCAACCAGCGGAAGTACTACCCGGGCATCGGACTGGTCGCCGACGAGGAGACAGAATGAGCGCTCTCATCGCAGAGGACGAGATCGTTCACGAGGCCGACTTGGTCTGGCTCGAGGACATCACCAGGCTCGACTACGTCCGCCAGAGTCTGGACCGGCTGCCGACCCGGCGCGGCAGGCCCGCGTACCACCGCGACGGCCGCATGGTCGGCTACGCGCTGCTGGGGCCCGGCGCCAAACCGTCCCGTTCCTCGGGCACCTTCCGCCGCCGGGTCTTCTGGCTGCTGCCGCACGACCGCGACACCGACCCCGAGGGCCTGTACGCGACCGGCGCGCCCGCCGAGGCCGTGGACCCGCGCACGCTCGCGCCCGGCAGCAAGGGGTGCAAGACCGAGCGGTCCGAGGGCGGGCCGCCCTCGACGGCGATGCGGGAGCTGGGGATCACGCTGCCGCTGTAGCCCGCCGCACGGTGCGCGGACTGGCCCGAAGGGGCCCGCGCACCGTGCCCAGGGTCGTCGCGCGCCGGATGTTCCCTCTCAGGCCAGCATGGCGAACGATCCCTCCAGGGTCTCGTCGAACAGCCTCGGCCGGCGGGCCGGCTGGGGCACCACGACGTCCCGGGACGTGGTCGTGGGTGTGGCCAGGAGCAGGTCGTCCAGCAGGATCGAGGGGCCGCTGTTGGCGAGGGGAATGCTGGCAAGGAACTCCTCCGGCAGATCGAACGCCTCGACGAGCAGTGGCAGATGGGGTGCCAACTCCTCCATGAGGGCGTCGACGGCCGTCGGCAGCTCACGGACATGAGCGGGCGTCAGGTAACCCTCGGCCAGCAGGTCACCGGTGTGCCGGGTGAGTTCCTGCAGCAGGAAGAGCCGGCACAGAGCCTCGAGCAGGAAGCGTGCGGTGGGTTCCGCCGTGCGCTCGATCGCGGCGAGGAAGGCGTCGGCGGCTTTCAGCCGGGCATGCGCCGAGACCATCTCGATGCCGGCCGCGGACGCTCCGTTCCACCGGCCGAGGGGGTTGCCCGACGGACCCCGTCGCAGTGCCCCCCGGGCCCGGAGTTGCCACAGGTGCTCGATCCCGGCCAGTAGTCCCCGCAGGAACGACAGCTCGGTCAACGGCTGCTCGTCCAGCGGCAGGAGGGGAGGAGAGGGCTTCTCGGTCCGGTGCTCGAAGAGCATCTCCGCGGCGGCCTTGACCCAGATCACCAGGTTGTCGCCCTCTGCCGTGATGGTGCCCTCAAGGTTCTGGGTGATGTCGGCCATACCGTTGAAGTGGAAGAGCCCGGCCGCTCCGCAGCGTTCGCGGCACTCGAGCGTGATGTCGCGGCTCTGCCAGGTGATCCATCCCTTGCTGACGGCGATGAGGCGCTCGACCTCGCCCCGTTCCTCCTCGGAGTGATCGACCCAGCGGCCGAGTACGTCCCGGTGCAGGAACGTCATGGCGTACGTCGAGGCGACGGCGTTCAGAAGCCTGCCGTGGTGGCTGCGGTGCGCCGACACAGGGACCCGCTCCCCGGCCTTCGTGCCGCTGACGGTGCGGTGCTGCGAGCGGCGTACGGCGATCGACAAGGCGGCCCGGGACACTCCGACACTCGCTGCGCTCATGCACAGTTTGCCCCAGGTGACACGTCTTATCGAGTGCAGGAACCGCTTGCGTGGACTGCCCAGGCTGCTGCTGAGTCCCGCGTCCGGCGTGAGCCGGCCGTGCTCCCCCTCCAGCAGCGCCTCGCGGGGAAGACGCACCTGGTTGAAGCTGGTGAGGCAGTGATCGACCGGGCTGCCGAGGCGCTCGGGCAGCGGGCGTACGTGAATGCCCGGGCGCAGACCGCTCTCGTCGCTCAGCGGGGTCAGGAAGAGGAACACACCCTGGTCCTGACCGTCGACCAGGAGGCGCGCCGCCACCACCGCGCTCTTGGGACCGCCGATCAGGCTGGTGTTCGGCATGAACTTGATGGCCCCGGGAGCAGGCGTGTGCAGTACGAACTCGTTGGTCTCACGGTCCAGTTCGCAGGTGGTCTCCAGGGCCGCCACATCGTTTCCGTGGTTCAGCTCGGTGCACAGAAACGTTCCTGTGCGCTGCATCGAGGTGAACTCGGACAGTTGGTGGCACGTACCGTTGCCATGGTCGAGAAGGCTCCCCAGGAACAGGTTGTAGTGGATGCCCGCCAGGGTGCCGAGGCCGCCGTCCACGACGCCCGTCCACTCGTGCAGGCTCGCCAGCAGCTGTGGGTCGAGGGCCAGGGATGCCGCGCTGTCGATGCTCTGGTTGATGATCCGCAGCCGTTCGTAGGAGAGCGCCGTGCGTTCCACGGTGGAGAGCCCGGGGCGGTAGTGGAACTCCTCGTTCGCGATGAGGCCGCGCCAGGCTCCGTGCAGCCGGCCGCGGTCGTGCCCGTCGAACAGTTGGTGCGTGATCTCGCTGATGGTCGCGTCGGTGGGGTCCGCGGCTCCGATGGTGCGGGGAGCCTGGGTCTGGATCGTCAGCAGGGTCATACCCTCTCCACATGTGAGGTTTGTGTGTGGGGGGAGAGGCGCCGAACACAAAATACATACTCTCCGGTTTCTTTCCAAGCACTTTAAGAATGCTTGACCTCCCGGTATCCGGACGGGCTCCTTCCAGGTGAGCGCGGTGGGGGCTCGAGGCCGCTCGCCCGTGACGAGGCGGTGGAGGGGGCGCGGCCGCCCCGAAACGGGGTCTTGAAAAACCGGGGGGCAGGTTTTATTGTCTGCGGCGGGGGATGCACCGTGGCGCAAAGTAGGCAGACAGTCGAAGAGGACCATCCCGTATGCGGAGGTGTGTTAGTAAGATTCGAACCTGCCGGTTTCTTTTTCCTGGCCGGTACGGATGAAGAGCCGCAGAGCGGCGTGGAGGTGTGGTGTGGCACGACAGGATCGAGCCATCCGGACGCGACAGGCCATCGTGACTGCCGCCGCCCATGTATTCGACGACGTCGGGTACGAGGCAGCGACCATCTCCGAAGTCCTGAGCAGGTCCGGGGTGACCAAAGGGGCCCTGTACTTCCACTTCGCTTCCAAGCAAGAACTTGCCCAGGAAGTCCTCGCGCAGCAGGTCGGAGCAGTGCCGCCCATCCCGAAGCGGGATCTGCTGCTACAGGAGGCGGTGGACCGCGCTCTGGTGCTCTCATACCTGATCGGCGGTCTGCGTGACCCGCTGGTACGGGGGAGCATCCGGCTCACTGTGGAGCAGGGGATGCCGCTGGACGGCTTGGACCGGCGCGTACCGTTCCAGGAATGGGTCGACTTCAGCGCGTCCATCTTCGAGGAAGCGAAGGCAAGGGGGGAGATCCTTCCCCACATCGACGTGGACTCCATCGCCAAGCTGTTCGTCGGAGCCTTCACCGGGGTCCAGATGCTTTCGAGCATCCTGACCGACCACGCGGACATGACGGAGCGCACGACGGTTCTGTACCGGCAGCTGATGGCGACCGTCGCGGTTCCCTCGGTTCTCGTACGCCTGGAGATCGTTCCGGAGAGGGCGGCGCGCGTCTACGAGGAAGCCATGAGACTCCGCCTGGAAGCGGAGGCGGAAGTGGCAAAGGCAAGCTGAGCAGTTGAGTCTGACCATGCGTCAGTGACTCGCCGGAGGGGGACGGCAGCCTTCTTCGGGCGCACCAGTTGGAACGTGCCATGCAAGAACCAACTCAGGAGAGGGCACCCATGGAGCTAACCGCATGCCCGTATGCGCTGGATGTCTTGGGGCGCGATCACGTGGGCCAGGCCGCCGAGCTGCGGGGGCAGGGGCCGGTGACGCAGGTGGAACTTCCGGGCGGGGTGGTGGTCTGGTCCGCCACCTCCCACCAGTACGTGAAGCGACTGGTCGCGGACCCCAGGGTGTCCAGGGACGCCCGGCACTGGCCCGCCTTCACGGAGGGCCGGATCACTGAGGACTGGCCGCTCTACTACTGGGTGTCGGCGCAGAACATGTTCTTCACCGACGGCGGAAGGCATGCGAGGCTGCGCCGGCTGGTGGCCGGCGCGTTCACCGCGCGGCGCACCGAGGCTCTGCGGCCCCAGGTGGAGGCGATAGCCACCGAGTTCCTCGATGCCATGGCAGCCGCACCGGCCGGCAGCCAGGTTGATCTGCACACGTCGTTCTCCCGGCTGCTGCCCATGCGCGTCATCTGCGAGTTGTTCGGGGTCCCCCGGGACATCAGGGATGTCCTGTGCAACGAGCTGAGCACCACGGTCAGCACTGTGGCGACGCCGGAGGAGACCACCGCGTCGCAGATGAAGGTCTTCGGCCTGCTGGGCGAGCTGGTGGCCCTCAAACGGTCACAGCCGGGCGACGACCTGACCTCCGCGCTGATCGAGGCCAGGGACCAGGGGCAGGGGCTCACCGAGGAAGAGCTGGTGGGAACCCTGAACCTCATGATCGTGGCAGGGCTGGAGACGACGAGCCTTCTCATCGAGAACGCCGTGGTGGCGCTGCTCTCCTGCGCCGAACAGCTCGAACACGTACGGTCCGGCCGTGCCGATTGGGACGATGTGATCGCGGAGACCATGAGGACCCGCAATCCCGCGGCCTTCTCGCCCCTGCGGTACGCCGTGGAGGAGATCGACCTCGACGGCGTCGTGATCCGCAAGGGGGACCCCATTCTGGTGAACTTCGCCGCTCCCGGGCTCGACCCGGAGTTCTACGGCGACGACGCCGCCACGTTCGACCTCCTGCGCACCGACCGTCGGGAGAACCTGGGTTTCGGGCACGGGGTGCATCGCTGCCTGGGGGCCCCACTGGCCAGGCTGGAGGCCGCCGTTGCCCTGTCGGGCCTGTTCGAACGCTTTCCTGACATGACACTCGCACGTGGTGCGGAAGAGCTCGAACCGCATCCGTCCTTCATCATCAACGGCTACCGGGAGCTGCCCGTGCTCCTGAGGTGAGGCCTTCCCCTGGTGTGCGACAACGGACTCCGCAGCCCGGCCGGGCTGCGGAGTCTCGTGCTTTGAGACGGTCCTGAGCGGAGTTCGAGCAGCCCTTGAGTCGCCCGGCCGACGGTGTCCCCAAGCCTGAGAAGGGAAGTAGGGGCATGGGCAACGGCGAACCCACCCTGCGCGTCGAACGCGGGCAGGCCAGCGCCGCAGAGCTGGCGGTACTCACTGTCGTCCTCCTCGCCCTGCGCGGCGGCCGGGAGCAGCCGGAGCGGGCGCTCGGCTCCGATTGGTGGCGGAGGCCGGACACCTACAAGGCGCCCTGCAGTTGGCAGCGACGCGGGTCATCAGGAGCGGAGCAGCGCCCCGAATGGTAAACCGCCCAAGCGGTTTGTTATTGTTCACCCGAGTGGACCCGGGGCCGACTTCCATGGTCGTGCCCCAGGAAGGGACCTGAAATGGCGATGCTGACTGCCCCCACGGCTGCGGAGACACGGCCCACCGGCGGACGCGGGGCGGAACTGCGGGCGATCCGTGCGCAGGCGCTGGCCGGCCCGAGCGAGAAGGCGACCGAGGCGCAGCACGCCAAGGGGAAGCTGACCGCGCGGGAGCGTATCGAGCTGCTGCTGGACCCGGGTTCGTTCCGGGAGGTCGAGCAGTTGCGCCGGCACCGGGCGACCGGTTTCGGTCTGGAGGCCAAGAAGCCGTACACGGACGGTGTGATCACCGGGTGGGGGACGGTGGAGGGCCGTACGGTCTTCGTGTACGCGCACGACTTCCGGATCTTCGGGGGCGCGCTGGGCGAGGCGCACGCCACGAAGATCCACAAGATCATGGACATGGCGATCGCGGCCGGGGCTCCGCTGGTGTCGCTGAACGACGGGGCGGGCGCGCGGATCCAGGAGGGTGTCTCGGCGCTGGCCGGTTACGGGGGCATCTTCCAGCGCAACACCAAGGCGTCCGGGGTGATCCCGCAGATCTCGGTGATGCTGGGTCCGTGCGCGGGCGGCGCGGCCTACAGTCCGGCGCTGACCGACTTCGTGTTCATGGTCCGCGAGACCTCGCAGATGTTCATCACCGGTCCGGACGTCGTCAAGGCGGTGACGGGTGAGGAGATCACCCAGAACGGGCTGGGCGGGGCGGATGTGCACGCCGAGACGTCGGGTGTGTGCCACTTCGCCTACGACGACGAGGAGACGTGCCTCGCCGAGGTGCGCTACCTGCTGTCGATGCTCCCGCAGAACAACCGCGAGAACCCGCCGTGGCTGCGCGGCTCGGACCCCGTGAACCGGCGGAGCGACGCCCTGCTCGACCTGGTCCCGGCGGACGGCAACCGTCCGTACGACATGACCAAGGTGATCGAGGAGATCGTCGACGACGGCGAGTACCTGGAGGTCCACGAGCGCTGGGCGCGGAACATCATCTGCGCGCTGGCCCGCCTGGACGGCCAGGTCGTCGGCATCGTCGCCAACCAGCCGCAGTCGCTGGCCGGGGTCCTGGACATCGAGGCGAGTGAGAAGGCCGCGCGGTTCGTCCAGCTGTGCGACGCCTTCACCATCCCGCTCGTGACGCTGGTGGACGTACCGGGGTTCCTGCCGGGTGTGGACCAGGAGCACGGCGGAATCATCCGCCACGGGGCGAAGCTGCTGTACGCGTACTGCAACGCGACCGTGCCGCGGATCTCGCTGATCCTCAGGAAGGCGTACGGCGGTGCGTACATCGTCATGGACAGCCAGTCCATCGGTGCGGACCTGACGTACGCCTGGCCGACGAACGAGATCGCCGTGATGGGCGCGGAGGGTGCCGCCAACGTCGTCTTCCGCCGGCAGATCGCCGAGGCGGAGGACCCCGAGGCCATGCGGCAACAGGTGGTCAAGGAGTACCGGGCCGAGCTCATGCACCCCTACTACGCGGCCGAACGCGGCCTGGTCGACGACGTCATCGACCCCGCGGAGACCCGCGAGGTCCTCATCCGCTCGCTGGCGATGCTGCGGACCAAGCACGCCGATCTGCCCTCCCGCAAGCACGGCAACCCACCGCAATGAACCGACGAACGACGGGACGCGGCGGGCGCCCCCGCTCAGGAGTGCCCGCACCGCGGCCCGAGCCAGGAGACGACTGATGGTCAAGCAGGAGCGTGCGGCCCGTACCCGCCAGGCTCTGATCCGTGCCGGAGCCGAAGTGTTCGCGGAGGAGGGACTCACCCGCACCTCGCTCTCGACGATCAGCCGGCGGGCCGGGGTGAGCAACGGTGCGCTGCACTTCCACTTCGAGAACAAGCAGGCGCTGGTGCAGGCCATCGAGTCACAGGCACTGGAGGCCGTGCGACAGATCACGCGGGACGCCGCGGCGCGGGACGGCGGCCCGCTTCAGTCGCTGGTGGATGCCACGTTCCGGTTGATGAGCGTGATCGGCGACGACGTCGTGGTCCGAGCGGGGTTCGAGCTGTCCGACGATCCGAGCCGTGGTCAGGGGCCGACGATGCGGCGCGAATGGCAGCGCTGGGTCGAGGACGTGCTGTTGCGGGCCGATGAGGACGGCTGGCTCGCCGAGGGGGTGTCGGCGGACGACGCCGCCACTGCCGTCGTGGCCGCCACGGTCGGGTTCGAGGTGCTCAGCGGCGAGGACGAGGCGTGGCTGTCCGAGGAGAAGGTCACCGGATTCTGGTACCTGCTGCTGCCCCGGCTGACCGAACGGCACGCTCTGGTGTGCGTGAGCGCGCGGGAGAGCGGGCGTGGCCCGAAGACCCCGCACAACAGGCGGCGTGGTCTGTCAGCGTCCACCGTCGATACAGGACCGGTCGACCCTCTCGCGACCCTCCCAGCGGGCAAAGATCCAGCTAAGGCGGACATTGAGTCACGCTAGAGTTCCCAGCGAGTAAAAAACAGCCGCGACGGTTTCATATTGACAAACCCTCCGGTCTGTTTTTAACTGAGTGCGAGCCGGGAGCGGCTTCGTCAAGACCAGACGTCGGGCGACTCACGTACTCAACTCATGCACGGATAGGGGAGACGGCATGGACATCGCAGTGCTGGGCGCATTGGACGTCAGGGAAAACGGGGTCTCGGTGACCCCGACGGCACCGAAGCCGCGCCAGGTTCTGGCGTTGCTCGCCCTGCACGCCGATCAGGTGGTGCCGGTCGCCGCGCTGACCGAGGAACTCTGGGGCGAACAGCCGCCGCGCAGCGCGCGCACCACGCTCCAGACATACGTACTCCAACTGCGGGAACTCATCTCGACGGCCATCGAGCGCGACCCGGAGGGCGCCCCGGTGCGCACCCCCAAGGACGTGCTCGTCACCTCGCCGGGCGGCTACCTGCTCAACACCACGGGCGGCGCCAGCGACGTCCGCGACTTCGAGCGGCTGGCCGGCACCGGATACCGGGCCATGGACGCCGGCGACTTCGCGGGCGCGGCCCGTCAGCTGCGGGACGCCCTCGCGCTGTGGACCGGCTCCGCCCTCGCCGACGTACAGACCGGCACACAGCTGGAGATGGAGACCAGGCGGCTGGAGGAGACCCGGCTGTGTGCGCTCGACCAGCGCATCGAGGCCGACCTGCGGCTCGGACGCCACCGCGAACTGCTGGGCGAACTCACCGTCCTGGTCAGCCGTTACCGCACCCACGAGAACCTGCACGGTCAGTTCATGCTGGCGCTGCACCGCTCCGGCCGTCGCAGCGAGGCCCTCGACGTCTACCAGAGGCTGCGCACCGCCCTCGTCCGTGAACTGGGCCTCGAGCCCTCCGCCGGCCTGCGCCGGATGCAGCGCTCGATCCTGATGGCCGGGCCCGAACCGACCTCGGTCGCCTCGGCCGGAGGCGGCGAGCGGCTCAGCCGCGTCGGCTGAGCCGTCGTCAGGTCGCCACGAGGACCCGCCGTACGCGAGGAGAGGGCCGCCATGCAGGACAGGTCGGAAAGGACGCGGCGCAGACTCGTCCGGGCCGGCGCGCAGATGTTCGACCGCACCGGCTATGCCAGCACGACACTGGCACAGATCGTGCAGGAGGCCGGTATGACGAAGGGGGCGCTGTACTTCCACTTCGCCTCCAAGGACGGTCTGGCCGATGCCGTGCAGGAACAGGGCCACACCCTGCTGCGCGACTTCGTGTCCGCGCAGCGGGCGGCCGGTGTTCCGCCGGTGCAAGCGCTGATCGACATGACGCACTGGCTGGCCTGGGTGCTCCACGAGGACCCGGTGATCCGGGCCAGCTTCCGGATCACCAGCGAATGCGCCGGCCGGCAGCCGCCGGTCACCGACTTCCACCAGGTATGGATCACCGAGGTGCTGCGGCTCCTCGACCGGGCCCGCGAAGCCGGGGAACTGCGTGACCACGCCACCGCGGAGGGGCCGCGGACGCTGCTGTCCGCAGCGGTGTGCGGGATCGGAGTGCTGTCCGGCACCGGTATCTCCGCTCCCGAACTCCGCCGCAGGGTAGGGGCCCTGTGGGACTCACTGCTGACGGTTCTCGTGCCGGCGGATCAGACCGGACGTTACGACGTACACGCCTGCGCACTGACGGCCGGACTCACCGCGGCGGTCTGAGCGGCACACGGAGTCCTCGTCCGGCCGGCGCCCCCAGCCGCGCCCGGATCCCTCGTGCGGACCAGCCGCGGCCGCGCAGTTCATCCCGTACGGCGATGGTCCCGGCTCATCCACATCATCGACACTTCCGTAGTCGGTTGGCCGGGACGGATTCTGGAGTCAAAGCCATGCCCCAAGACAGCGAGACATCCCCGAGCGCGGTGTCCGCCGACCTCACGACCGAACTCGTGGGAATGCTCGCCACCGTCCTGCGCCTCAAGGACGAGAGGATCGACGCGGAGCAGACGTTCCAGGCGCTGGGGCTCGACTCGTTGCTGACCGTCGAGTTCGTCGCCACCGTCAACGCTCGTTACGGCACCTCGGTCAAGCCCGACGCGCTGTTCGACCATCCCACGCTGCTCGAACTGGCCCGGCACGTGGCGCGCGAGCGGGGAATGCCCGGCACCGCCCCCTTCGACCGGCCGGTCTCCCGCGCGGTGGAACGCCGAGCGGCCCGTGTCCCGGCCCAGGCTCCCGCGCCTGCCGCGCCGTCCGCGTCCTCCGTCGCCGAGGTGCTGGGCGTGCTGCGCGAGGAGCTCGCCCGCATCCTGTGCTGCGACCCTTGGGACATCGACACCGCGGCGGCCTTCAACGTGCTGGGAGTGGACTCCATCCTGGGGGCGGAGTTCGTGGCGACGATCAACGACATCTACGGACTGCGCGAGCGCGCCGTCACCCTCTACGACCATCCGAACCTGGCGTCCATGGCCGCCCACGTCGCCTCCGTGACGCCGGCGGGTGCCGCGGCCGCGGCACCCGTGACGGTCACCGACACGGCTCCGGCCGCCCGGGTGATGGGCCTGGACGCTCTCCTCGACGCGGTGCGCGACGACCGGATCTCCGTCGACGACGCGCTCGGTCTGCTGCCCCAACGGTTCTGAACGGGCGGAGAACATGGACGAACGCGAGATTCTCACGCGATTCAAGCAGGGAACGCTCGGCCGGGAGGAGGCCGCGCTCCTGCTGACGAACCGGCCGGCCGACACGCCGGTGCCGGCCACCGCGCCGCCGCAGGCCGACGGCGTTCCGGCAACGGACGTCGGATACGCCGTCGTCGGCCTCGCCGGGCGCTACCCCATGGCTCCCGACCTGCACGCCTACTGGGAGAACCTGCGCAAGGGCCACGACACGTCCTGCGGCGCGCCCGCCGGGCGGCCCGGCGGCTCCGTGCTCGGGCCCGGACAGCGCGGGCACTTCCTGGACGGCGTCGGGGAGTTCGACGCGGAGTTCTTCGGACTCACGCCCCACGAGGGCGCCCTGATGGACCCTCAGGAGCGGCTCTTCCTGGAGACCGCCTGGGAGGCACTGGAGGACGCGGGCTGCACCGGCACCCGCCTGGACGCGCTGACCGGCCCCGGCGACGTGCCGCGCGCGGTCGGGGTCTTCATCGGCGTGAGCTCCGTCGACTACGCCCTGCTGGCCGCCGAGTCGTGGACGCGCGGACAGCGCCGGATGCCCGGCAGCGGCCACGGGGGCCTGCCCGGCAGGCTCGCCGCGCTGCTCGGACTGAGCGGGCCCGGGCAGGCCGTCGACACCGGCGTCTGCTCGGCTCTCACCGCCGTCCATCTCGCCGTCGAGTCCCTGGCGCGGGGCGAGTGCGCGGCTGCCGTCGCCGGCGGCGTCGAACTGCTGCTGCACGCCTCGCGGGCCGGTGACGGGGCCGGGGAGGGGGTCGGGGCGCTGGTGCTCAAACGGCTCGACCGGGCGCTCCTGGACGGGGACCGGGTGCACGCCGTCATCCGCGGCACGTCGAGCGGATTCCGGCGGGGAGCCGGAGGGGGCGGTGCGGCCGGGGGCGATGACACCCGGGCGGCCACCGCCGTCGGCCCGCGCGAGACGCGGGAGACGATCGTCCGGCGGGTCGGGGACGCCGGGGCGGCCCTGGGCGTCGCGGGGATCACCGCCGCCGTGCTACAGGTGGGACAGGGGATGATCGCCCCCGCGCGGGACGGGGAGGAACCCGTGCCCTGGCAGCGGGAACAGGATGAGCAGGGGCGCGAACTCCCTCGCGGCGCCACCGTCGAAGTGGAGGGCGAACGAGGGCTGGTCGCGCGCACGGTCGTCGAGGAGTTCCTGCCCCCGCACGGCACACGGCGAGCCGACGGGGCCGGCCGCCACGAGCTCGTCCTGCTGTCCGCGCCCACACCCGCCCATCTCGCGGCCACCGCCGCCCGGCTGGCCGACTGGCTGGAGCAGGGCGTGGAGGCGGCGGGCGACGCGGTGCTCACCGATGTGGCACGGAATCTGCGGACCGGGCGTGCCGCCATGCCGTGCCGGATCGCGCTCCTGGTCGGTGACGTGCCCGAACTGGTCACCGGGCTGCGGCGGTACGCCGAGACCCGGTCCGGGGGCGAGAACCTGCGCCAGGCCGATCTGCGGGAGGGTGGAGCCGATCCGCTGGGACTGGGCGAGGCTCCCGAGACACGGGACTATCTGACCGCGCTGTGGCGCAGCGGACGCCTCGAACAGCTCACCCGGTTGTGGCTGTCCGGGGTCGACGTCGACTGGGCCGCGCTGGAGAGCCCGTCTTCGACGGCGCGAGCGGTACCGCCGCCGTCCGCGTTCCTGCGGCGGACGCTGTGGTGGGACCCGGTGGGGGAGCGGGCCGGATGAGCGGTACGCCTCCAGCGCCGCAGCACACGAACCCCCCGGGGCCGGACGAGGTGGTGAAGCTGTGGTTCTGCCCCAACGAGGAACTCGCACCGGGCATGGCCGCCACCCTGGCCGCGCACTGGCTGGACGAGCACGAGCAGGAGACCGCCGGCAGGTTCCTCTTCGAACGCGACCGGCGCCAGTACCTCGTCGCCCACGCCCTCGTACGGCGTGTGCTGGCGCTCGAGAGCGGGCTGCCGGAGGCCGAGGCGGTGATCTGGCGCTCCTCGCGCGGGCGGCCGTTCCTTCAGAAGCCGCCGGAAGGACTGCCCCGCGGCGGGCGGGAGCTGGACTTCAACCTGTCCCACGCCCAGGGCCACAACCTGCTCGGCGTGGTGCGCCGCCACCGGATCGGTGTGGACGTGGAGCGCCTCGACCGCGGTGACCAGGGCTTCGACACCATCGTGGAGACCTTCGCCGAGGAGGAGCGCGACTGGGTGGCCGAGGCCGCGCCGGGCCGGCCACGCGACCGGCGGGTGCTGCGGCTGTGGACGCTGAAGGAGGCGTACTCCAAGGCGCGGGGGCTGGGCCTCGGACTTCCGTTCGACTCCTTCTCCTTCACGCTGGCCGAGGACCGCGGAGTGACCGGCTTCCGGCCGCCCGAGAACGACCACGAACGGTGGTGGCGCTTCGTGGAACTGGAGCCGGTGCCCGACGTGGTGGCGGCCGTGGCCGTCCTGGCCGGCCCGCAGGCGCCGCCCGTCCTCCAGCTGCACCACGGGTTCCCCTGGGGACGGGCCGCACCGCGGCTGCTGACCCTGCCCGAGCCGGTGAAGGTGCTGGTGTAGGCCCGCGCCGCAGCACCGGCCGGACACCCTCGGCGACGACCCGGCCGCCGACGGCAGAGCCGCCGCCGCGGGTGACGGCGGCCGGGTGACGGCCGGGCTGCGGGAGGCGCGGCGGCGGGCGGTCACGTGGCCGCTGCGGCCGGGGGAACGCGGTGGGCGCCGACCTGCCCGGCGGAAGGGACGCGAGCTCGCCGTGCTTCCTGGCCGCCGGACGGGCCCGGCCGGCCGCCGAGGCCCCGCACGGGGAGCGCGCCCCCTTCACCGGCGGCGGCGAGGGTATCGCCGCTGGGGCCGCCGGTGCCGAGGCCGGCGATCCGGGCGGCGCCGGACCGACCACGAGGACCGTCTCCTGCCGTCCGGGCCGCCCGGCACCTGCCGGCGGGCCGGCGCCACGAGCGGGGCTCCAGTCCGGGACCAGGGAGCCTCGTGCTCCTGGGCAGACTCTCCAGGAAAGAAGGACGCGGCGACCGGCGCCGCCCGGCACAAGCGCTGCCGCGTGCCCGCGCGGCCCGGGCCGCGCGGCGGGAGGACACAGGTGCCGAGCGCCTGCGGGAACCCGGCCGGGTCCGGCGGACGTCCGAACGGACCAGGGCCCGGGCCCGCATCCGCCCGCACCACCCCGGCCGACAGCCTTCAGGAGAAACCCTCATGACGACGAGCCCCGCCCCCAGCCCCTGGCTCAGGAACTTCCGCCCCGCCCCCGACGCGCCGGTACGTCTGGTCTGCCTGCCGCACGCCGGCGGAGCCGCCGGCTTCTTCTTCCCCGTGGCCCGGGCGCTGGCCCCCGGCGTGGAGGTGCTGGCCGTGCAGTACCCGGGCCGCCAGGACCGCCTGAGAGAGCCGGCCGTCACCGACATCGACGTGCTCGCCGAGCGGATCGTCGACGAACTCGGCCCGTGGACGGACCGGCCCTACGCCCTGTTCGGGCACAGCATGGGCGCCATCGTCGGCTTCGAGACCGCGCGCCGGCTCCAGGACGCCGGCCGGGGCCCCGTCGAGCTGTTCGTCTCCGGGCGCCGCGCCCCCGCGCTGGAGCGCGACAGGGACCGGCGGCAGCCGGTCACCGACGCCGAAGTCCTCGCGGAGGTACGGGCGTTGAACGGCACCGGGGACGCGTTGCTCGACGACGAGGCGACACGGAACCTGATCCTGCCCGCACTGCGCTGCGACTACCAGGCGGTACGCGACTACCGCCACCGGCCCGGCCCGGCGCTGGAGTGCCCCATCACCGCGTTCACCGGCGACCGCGACCCGAAGGCCGAGGTCGGCCAGGTGCGGGCCTGGCAGCAGCACACCCGGTCCGCGTTCGAGGTGAACGTGCTGCCCGGCGGCCACTTCTTCCTCGTCGACCGGGCCGCCGAGGTGTGGGGCAGCATCGGGGACCGCCTGGCCGGGGTCACCGCCCCGCCCGCAGCGGGCCGGCCGGTCACCGGACCGCGCGTGCCGACTCCGCGTGCCGCTTGGCGAGGTTGAGGGTGGCCGTGGAGTTGCGGCCCAGCGCCTCACGGACGTAACGGCGGGCCTGCGCGAGGGAGGCGCCCGCGCCGAGGACCGGTTCGATGGCCTCCTCGCGCAGGATCACGCTGTGCCGGGAGGTGACGGTCGCACCGGTCCCGTCGGGTACCACGGACCACACGCCGGTGTGGGCGTCCATCAGGGCCGGTGTGGCCGTCTGCTTGTAGACGATGCGGAACGTGTCGGGGAAGCAGACCCGGATGGACTCGGTGGTGTGCACGGACCCGTCGGCGGTGCGGGTGTCCATGGCCATCACCTGCACCCCGGGGGTGTCCTCGGCCAGGTCCAGGCGGTCGACGTGCGGAACCAGCCTGGGCCAGTCCGCGACGTCGCGGAGGAAGCCGTAGACCGGTTCGGCCGGGCCCTGCACCCGCACCGTGTCCTCGAAGGACAGCGTCAGTGCGTCCAGGCGCCGCCACCGCTCCGCGAGGTCCCTGACCCGGCCCAGCTCCGCACGGCTGTTGGTGTCCGTGGCCCGCTCCACCCACGCGACGTCCTCGGGGCGGTCCCCGCCCACCGTGAAGTCGTGCAGCAGCACCAGCCGGGACGCGCTCTCGCCCCGCTCCTCGACGATCCAGCTGCCGCCCATCCCGGTGAGCGGGGCGGCCGAGACCTCCTGGCGGAAGTCGACACGACGGTCGGCCGCGGCCAGCCGGCGGCGCGACGTCCACGACTTGACCGTGCCGTTGGCGGTCGCCCACATCCGCAGCCGCTCGTGTCCGCCGCCGGACTCCAGCTGTTCCACGTGCACGTTCGGCGGGAAGAACAGCGGCCACCGCACCGCGTCCGAGACCAGCCCGTACACGACCGCCGCGGGCGCGGCGATCTCCACGTCGTGCGCTGTGCGGTGCACCTGTTCGGCCGGCACCTTCGCCACCTCTTTCTCCGGGGTGAGGGGCGGTCAGGCCCCGCAGGCGGGCAGGCCGCCGTGATATTCCGTCATCTCCTGGAACAGGGCCGGGACGTCCAGCCGCTCCCCGGGCGCCGCCCCCTGCTCCTCCGCGTAGGCCCGGTGCAGGTTCGGCACCAGCCGTTCGGCGTCCAGCAGCCCCGCGAAGGGGCCGGGGCCGGCGGCGCGGGCCAGCTCCAGCGGGCTCGCGCCGTCCGCGACGCCCGTGCGGGCGAGGTCCCGCAGCCGGCGGAAGTACGCCTCGTCGGCGTCGAGCAGCTCCGGGCCGCCGACCGGGCCGTGACCGGGGACGACCACCAGCGGGCCGAGGCGGCGCATGCGGTCCAGAGCGGCCAGGGAACCGCTGACCGACCCCATCACGCAGAACGGCGTGACACCGGACATCACCACGTCGCCGGTGAACAGCACCCGCTGCTCGGGCAGCCACACCGCGGTGTCGTTGGTGGTGTGCGCGGCCGGGCCCAGGTGCAGCAGCTCCACCCGCACCCCGCCCGCGTGCAGGGTCAGCGCGTCCCGGTAGGTGATCTCGGGCAGCGTCAGTTCGATGTCGCCCCAGCACACCTCGGGCCACAGGGACGTCAGATGCAGTCCCGCGGCCGCCATGTCCAGGCGCGTCCGCTCGTGCGCGACGACCACGGCCTCCGGGAACAGGTGGTTGCCGAAGGTGTGGTCGCCGTGGAAGTGCGTGTTGACCAGGGTGCGCGGCGGCACGGCCGTGACCCGCAGCACCTCCTCGCGCAGCCGCCGCGCCCGGGCCTCGGTCGCCGCGGTGTCGACGAGCACGCCCCCGCCCCCGTCGCCCACGACCAGGCCCGCGTTGTTCAGGCACCAGCCGCCGTCGGGCTGCACGAAGGCGTACACCCCGTCGGCCACCTCCGCAAGCGTGGCATCGACGACGCCGGCGCTCACGGCGCGGGCCTCGGGCAGGGCGCGCAGCACAGTCATCCCCCCGTCCGCTCAGGCGGCGGCGCGCTCGGACAGCGCCCTGTTGACCAGCTCCAGGTAGGCGCGCGGCGTCTCGGCCTCGTCGATCGCCTCCTCGTCCAGGAGCACACCGAAGTCCCGCTCGATCCGGCCGGTCGTCTGAAGCACCGCCAGCGAGTCGTAGCCCAGGTCGGCGAACGGCACGTCCAGGACGTCGCCGTCCAGGTCCACGCCCTCCTCCTCGCCGGCGCACTCGCGCAACAGGGCGATCAGGTCAGTGAGTTCGAGCCGGTTCACGTCGTCCCTCTTTCCACGGTTTCCACGGTTTCCACGGATTTCCTCGGGGTCCTCGGGGTCCTCGGGGTCCTTCGGTACGGGCGGTGCGGGCGGCAGGCGCGACGGTCAGGCGCGGACCACGGCGGCGGCGTTGAAACCACCGCGCCCGCGCGCCAGCACCAGCGCGGTCCGCAGCTCGACGCCCCGGCGCGGCGCGCCCGTCACGAGGTCCACGGGGCAGTCCCCGGCCGGGTGCCGGGTACCGGTGGTGGGCGGGATCACCTGGTCCCGCAGCGCGAACAGGGCGGCGGCCAGGTCCAGCGCGGCGCCGCCGGAGGCGAGCCGGCCGGTCATGCTCTTCGGCGCGGTCACCGGGACGCCGTACGCCCCGAACAGCCCGGCGATCACCTGCGCCTCGGCGCGGTCGGCCGTCCGGTCCCCGGCGCCGTCGGCGAAGACCACGTCGACCTGGTCGGGCCGCACCCCGGCGTCGGCCAGGGCCAGTTCGGCCGCGGCGCCCAGCCGTGAGCCGCCGCCCGCCTCGGGGGCGGGGTCGAAGGTGGCCGCGTATCCGGCGACCGTCCCGTACACCCGGGCGTCCCGGGCGCGGGCCGCGTCGGCGGACTCCAGGACCAGCAGCGCGCCGCCCTCGCCGGGGACGTAGCCGCAGGCGTCCGCCGAGAACGGCAGGAAGGCCCGGTCGGGGTCGCCGGCGAGGCTGATGCGGCCCTCGGCCAGGTGCGCGGCCCACGCCCACGGGCACAGCGCGGAGTCCACCGCGCCGGTGACGACGAGCGAGGCGCCCTTGCGCAGCTGGCGGCGGGCCTGTCCCACCGCGTCGAGACCGCCGGCCTGCTCGGACACCAGCACCCCGCTGGCACCGCGCAGCCCGTGACGGATGGAGATCTGACCGCTGTTGACCGCGTAGAACCAGGCGAACGCCTGGTACGCGCTCACGTGCTGGCTGCCCTTGCTCCACAGTGCCTGCAGCTCCCGCTGGCCGAACTCGAAGCCGCCCGCGGACGCCGCCGTGACCGCGCCCGCCGCGTACTCGGGCAGCTCGGCCGGGTCGACACCGGAGTCCTTCAGCGCCTCCTCGGCGGCCATCAGCGACAGCCGGGTCACCTGGTCGGTCTGCGGCAGCAGCCGGCTCGGCACATGCTCCTCGGCGACGAAGCCGGGTACCTCGCCCGCGAGCCGGGCCGGATATCCGGCCGCGTCGAAGCGGGTCAGCGGACGGATGCCGTTCTCGCCGCGCAGCACCGCCGCCCACCAGGCCTCGGCGCCCAGCCCGTTGGGGGCGGCGACACCGATACCGGTGACCACGGCGTGGGTGGTGCGGGTGGCCGCGGCCGCGGTGGCGCGGACGCCGACGGCGGGGCCTTCGAGGAGGGACGTGCCGGTCATGCGCTCACTCCCAGGTGCGGGCGGGTCAGAACCATGGCGCTCTGGAAACCGCCGAAGCCGCTGCCCACGGTCAGGACGGTGTCGGTGACCTGTTCACGGGCCACGAGCGGGGTGTAGTCCAGGTCGCAGGCGGGGTCGGGCTCGTGCAGGTTGGCCGTGGGCGGCACGGTGTCGTGCTCGATGGCCAGGGCGCTGGCGGCCACTTCGAGGGAACCGATCGCGCCGAGCGAGTGCCCGATCATCGACTTGATGGAGCTGACGGGCACCTCGTACGCGCGTGAGCCCAGGCTCTGCTTGAACGCGGTCGTCTCGTGCCGGTCGTTCTGCTTGGTCCCCGAGCCGTGCGCGTTGACGTAGTCGACGGCGTCGGGGGCGAGCCGGGCCTCGTCCAGGGCGGCGGTGATGGCCTGCGCCATCTCCTTGCCGTCGGAGCGCAGACCGGTCATGTGATAGGCGTTGCTGCGGCTGGCGAAGCCCGCGATCTCCGCGTACACGTGCGCGCCGCGGCGGCGGGCCTGCCCGAGCTCCTCGAGGACGAGGACCGCCGAGCCCTCGCCGAGCACGAACCCGTTGCGGGTGCGGTCGAAGGGCCGTGAGGCGGTCTGTGGCTCGTCGTTGCGGGGCGAGGTGGCCCTGATCGCGTCGAAGCAGGCCACGGTGATGGGGGAGATCGGGGCCTCGGTGGCGCCCGTGACCATGACGTCGGCGCTGCCCTCACGGATCAGCTCCACCGCGTGCCCCACGGAGTCCAGGCCCGAGGTGCAGCCCGTGGACACCAGCGACACCGGGCCCTGCGCGCCGACGGTGCGGGCGACCTCCGCGGCCAGCGAGCTGGGCACGAAGTAGTCGAACAGATGGGGGACGGCCCGGGTGTGGTCCACCAGCCAGTGGGCGCCGTTGCCGCTGACCGCCCCGTACTCCACGTCCAGGCCGGTGGTGCAGCCGAGCGCGCTGCCGAGGGTGACCCCGCAGCGCAGCGGGTCGAGCCGGCCGTCCAGACCGCTGTCGGCCAGCGCCTCGCGGGCACTGACCACCGCGAACTGCGCGGCGCGGTCGAGCCGGCCGGCCTCGGCCGGGGTGAACCCGTACGCGGCGGCGTCGAAGTCGACCTCCGCGGCGATCTTCGAACGGAACTGGGCGGGGTCGAACAGGGTGATGCCGCGGGTGGCCGTGCGGCCCGCGGTGAGCACCGACCAGTACGCCTCGGTGCCCACGCCCCCCGGGGCGACCACTCCGATCCCGGTGATCACGACCCGTCTCATCGGCTGTCCCTCACAGTTGCCCTCCAGATGTCCCTACGGCGGCCAGGTCGCCGACCGGCGACAACGCGAGCTCGTCGACCGTCCCAGCGTCACCGAGGTGCCTGGAGCACGGCTCGAACCCGGCGCGCGGTGAGCACCCCCGCCCGCTCACCCGGCCCGTTCACCCCGTCTCCGGCAGGCGGGCCACCAGCGAGTCGAAACGGCGTACCAACGCCTCCTGCCGGCGGCACAGTTCGTCGATGTGCTGTTGCAGGCGGGCGATCTCGCCGCCGAGTTCCAGGGTGTCGGTCAGTGTCGTCGGCCCGGCCGGGACGCCGCCGCCCGCGGGGGCGGACAGGTCCGGGGCGTGGTTGAGGATCGCCTCCAGGCGCCCGCGCAGGACGGGTCCCGGTTCGATGCCGAGGGACTCCACCAGGCGGCGGCGGGCGCGATCGTAGACACCGAGGGCCTCGGCCTGGCGGCCGCTGCGGTACAGGGCGACCATCAGCAGGTCGTAGAAACGTTCCCGCAGTGGATGGTCGGCCGTCAGCTTCTCCAGTTCGCCGGTGATCTCGCCGTGCTGGGAGCAGCGCAGACTCGCCTCGTACAGGGTCTCCAGGGCCGTCAGCCGGTTCTCCTCCAGGCGGTCCGCCTCGCTCGTGCAGATCGGGCCGTGACGGCTGTCCTGGAGTGCCGGTCCGCGCCACAACGACAGTGCCCGGCGCAGCAGTTGGGCCGCGTAGCCGGGGTCGGTGGCGACCGCCGCGCGGCCCTTGGCGGAGAGCCGGTGGAAGTGCTGGACGTCGGTGGTGGCGCGGCCCAGGCCCAGCAGATAGCCGGTCGGCAGGGTGGTGATCCACTCCTGGCCGGAGGCCGGCACGGGCTCCCGCGGCAGCAGGCGGCGCAGCCGGGCCACGTGCGCCTGCAACGCGTTCGCCGCGTTCGACGGCGGGCTCGCGCCCCACAGCTCCTCGGTGAGCTGGTCCACCGACAGCAGCCGGCCCGCGTGCAGCACGAGCGCCGACAGCAGGACGCGCTGCTTGAGGCCGGGCGGCACGATGTCGGTTCCGGCGCCGCCGTCCCGGATCTCCACCGGCCCCAGCAGCCGGAACTCGGTCTGTTCGCCGCCGGGCGTGCTCTCGCCGGACGGGGAGGCCGGGGTGAGGGACGTGACGCCGCCGCGCGGCACGCTCATCGCGGCACTGCCCGGTCCGGGTGCCGGCCGTGAGGTGGACGGGGACCGGCGGGGCGGGCGGGCACGAGCCGGCGCTGTTCCATGGTGACTCCGTCTCTCGTCGGGGCGCGGCGGCCGGAGAGGCCCCGGTGGCGTCCCGTCCGGTCCGGGCGGGCACGGCCGCGGGGTGGAGCGGCCGGCCCTGGGGACCATAGCCACCCGAAGCGGGCGGCGACCGCCCGCGCGAGCCCGCTTCCAGCGGCCGTAGAAGGCTTCTCGAGCGACCGGTCCCAGGTCGAAAGCCCTTGTGTGGAAGGTCGCTTGAACGCGGGTGGAGAGAGCGAGGGGTGCGACGCGAACGGGGCTAGCGTGCTGAACGGCCGACGGCTTTGAGCCATCGAGTGGAACCAACCACTCAACCGGTACGGGGAGGAAACTGTGGAGATACAGGTTCTGGGTCCGTTGAGCGCCGACGTCAACGGGGTCTCGATCGTTCCGACCGCGGGCAAGCCGAGGCAGATCCTCGCTCTGCTCGCCTTCTACCCGGGCAGGGTCATGCCCGTGCCCACCCTCATGGAGGAGATCTGGGGCACCGACATGCCCCAGAGCGCCATGACCACGATGCAGACGTACATCCTGCAACTGCGCCGCCGCCTCGGCACCGCCATGGGGCCCGACGCCCCCGGCACCGCCAAGGAGGTGCTGGCCACCCGGCACGGCGGCTATCTGTTGCAGATCTCGCCCGAGAGCGTCGACATCCACCGCTACGAGCAGCTGGTGACCGCCGGCCAGGCCGCGTTCGAGGCGGGCGAGGACGCGCGGGCGGCCGGGCTCTTCAGAGACGCGCTGGCCATGTGGCAGGGGCCCGCGCTCGTCGACGTACGGGTCGGCCCGATCCTGGAGATCGAGGTCATGCGGCTCGAGGAGAGCCGCCTGGGCACCGTCGAGCGCCGCATCGACTCCGACCTCCGGCTCGGCCGCCATGCCGAACTCATCGCCGAGCTCACCGATCTGGTCGCCCGTCACCCGCAGCACGAGGGCCTGCACTCGCAGGCCATGGTGGCGCTCTACCGCTCCGGCCGGCAGGCCACCGCGCTGGACGTCTACCGCCGGCTGCGCAAGCGGCTGATCGAGGACCTCGGGGTGGAGCCCTCGCCGCAGTTGCAGCGGCTGCACCAGGCGATGCTGACCGTCGACCCGGCGCTGGACGTGGTGTGCGGCCCGCGCCCCACCTCCACCTTCAATCTGTTCACGGCCTGACCCCGAGCGAGGTCCGAGGAGCCGCACGTGACCCGCGTGGCTCGCGGGACGCGACGGGACGGGACGCCACGGGAACGAGAGGAAAGGGAGGGCCGATGCCCGACGAACAGCCGGTGCCGCTGCACTGCTTCGCGCACGCCGGAGCCGGCGTCTCGTCGTTCCACAGCTGGCTGGCCGGCCTCGGCACCGGCGTCCGGCCCGTGCCGCACCTGCTTCCGGGCCGCGACAGCCGGCGCCGCCAACCCCGCGCGACGAACCGCGAGGCGCTGCTGGCCGACCTCATGGACGACTTCCGGGCCATGCCGCACACGCCGTACGTGCTGTACGGACACAGCCTCGGCGCGCTGGTCGCCTACACGCTCACCCGGGCCCTGCACGAGGCAGGGCTGCCCGGTCCGGCCCTGCTCGCCGTCGGGGCCTGTCCGCCGCCCGACGCCCCGTCCGAACTCGCCGACGCCTGCCGGGAGTCCGACGACCGGCTGCTGCGCATGCTCGACGCGGTGGGCGCCGTGCCCGAGGACGCCGCACCGGGCGGCTTCTGGTACCGGTCCGTGATGCCGGTGCTGCGCGACGACCTGCTCCTCGCCGACAGTCTGCGCCGCGCCGCCCGCGCCCCGCTGCGGGGCGGTCCGCTGACCGTCCCCGTCCTGGCACTCGCCGGCACCGGCGATCCGCTGGTGCGGCCCGCCGAGCTGGCGGGCTGGCGGCACTGGACCGCGGGACCGCTGGTGACCCGCACCCTGCCCGGCGACCACTTCTTCGTCCGCGAACCCGCGCTGCCCCGGCTGCTCGGACGGGCCTGCCGTGTCGTACGGCGCCTCGCTCCGGCCACCCGGGTGCCGAGCGGTGCGCGCGGCTAGTGCCGTGGCAGGCGACGTTCGCCCCGTCGCGACGCCCGGCACGCCCTCTCGCCGCACCGGCCGAAAGCCCGAGTGCATCCAGTACGAGGGGTTGCGGCCGGCACGCCGAGAGCACGCACCGGACGCCGCTCCTTGACGGGCAGACGTTGCCTGCCGCGGCACTAGCCCCCCTCTGCGGACGGTCCTGTTCCGGTCGCAGCCGAGTACAGGAGGACGCACATGAGTGACAGCCCGCGGCCGGACACGGACTTCCCGGGAGTGCCCGAGATGGGACGGGTGGGAGAACTGCGGACCGATGTCTGTGTGGTCGGTGCCGGGCCCGCCGGGCTCGCGCTCACCCTGATGCTGCTGCGCTCCGGCGTCCGGGTCGCCCTGCTGGAGCGCTCCACCGGACTGCGCCGCGACTTCCACGGCGAGATCATCCAGCCCGGCGGCCAGCGCGTCCTCGGTGACCTGGGCGTCCTCGACGCGGCCCGGGCCCATGGGGCCTGCCCGTTGCGGGGCTTCCAGGTTCTCCAGGACCAACGGCTGCTGCTCGACATCGACTACCGGCGCCTGCCGGCGCCGTACGACTGCCTGCTCGCGCTGCCCCAGCGGCACCTGCTGCATGAACTGCTCGCCGGTTGCCGTGAGCTGCCGGGCTTCACCTCGCTGGGCGGCTACCGGCTCAGCGCGCTGCTGCGGGACGGCCGGGCGGTCACCGGGGTCGTGGCGCAGCGCGGGAACGGGCAGACCACGACGGTGCGGGCGCGGGTCGTCGTCGGCGCCGACGGCCGGTACTCCCGCACCCGGATGCTGGCCGGCATCGACGCCGGACGGACCGAGGCGTTCGACCAGGACGTGGTGTGGTTCGCGCTGCCCGCAGGGGGCCGGGCCCCCGGACACGTACAGGTCCACCGCACGGCACGCGGCGCCCTCCTCGTCCACGACACCCACCCCGACCTGCTGCGGGTCGGCTGGACCCTGCCGCACCGCAGCTGGAACCGGATCGCGGCCCTGGGGATCGACCCCATCCGGCGCGAACTGAGCGAAGCCCTGCCGCAGTTCGCGGACCTGTTCCAGGAACATCCGCCCGCGCTGGCGGACCTGAAGCTGCTCGACGTGTTCGCCGCCCAGGCGGGGGAGTGGGTGCGCGACGGGCTGATGCTCGTCGGCGACAGCGCCCACACGCACGGACCGATCGGCGCCCAGGGCATCAACCTCGCGTTGCAGGACGCGGCCGCCGCCCATCCCGTCCTGCTCGACGCCGTCCGCACCGGCGACGCGAGCCGGGCCCGGCTGCTGCCCTACGAGCAGCGGCGCAGGCCGGTCGCCGCGGCCGTGCACCGGATGCAGCGGATGCAGGCCAAGGCGCTGCTCGGCCGCGGCGGTCCCGTCACCACCCGGCTGCGCTCCCGTGCCGCGGCCCTGGTGACCCGCTCCCGCCTCGGGGAGCGCATCACCCGCAAGGTCGCCTACGGCACCGACCCGGTCACCGTGCGCACCGATCTCCTCGGCGCCGAGCCCGCCGCGCTCAGAACGACAGGTGATCGGGCGTGACGCGGCGTTCGCGGGTCAGGAGGGTGCCGGTGGCCTCGTCGTGGACCAGGACGTCCTCGACCACCGCGCTCGGGCCGATGACCGGGGTGGCGTGCCAGGGATGGGTGACCGCGACCAGCGTGTAGTAGTGGGCGCGCAGGGTGCCGTCGGGGTCCGGGTCCACGCGCAGCATGTTGAACCAGTGGCGCCGGCGCACCGGCTCGGCGCCGAACTTCCGGGCGTGGGCGGCCCGCAGCCCCGCCGCGATCGCCGTACGGCCGCGCAGCGCGGGAGCGTGGGGCGACGGTACGAAGACCCCGTCCGCGGTGAACGTCGCGGCGAACTCCTCCGCCCGCAGGTCGTCCAGCAGGGCGACCTGACCGGCGTAGAACTGCTGCACCCGCGCGTACAGGACGGCCGGGTCGGCGCCGAGTCGCACCTCCGGGGCATAACTCGTCATGGCGGACCTCCAGGTCTGGTGGGTGTGCGCGAACTGGGACGGGAGCGTCAGGCCAGGTCGTCGCGGGTGACGACGCGGTGGCGGGTGAGCCACGTGCCGCGCGCGCGGACGAGGACGTCCTCCATCACGCACACCCGCAGCAGCTTCGAGGAACCGCCGCGCTCCGTGACGTACACCAGGGCGTAGCAGCGCGTGCGCAGCTCGTCGTCGCGCCGCGACCGTACGTCGAGCATGCCGATCCAGTGCCGCAGCTGCCGGCCGCCGTGCTCCTGCTGGGCCTTGTTGCGCAGTACGTTCGCCGCCAGGTCGGCACGGCCGCGCACGGGTTCGTCGAGGGTGGGGACGTCGAAGACGGCGTCCTCGGTGAAGGTGGCCGCCCAGCGCTCGGCGTCGTGCGCGTCGAAGAGCTGCATCTGGTGCGAGTAGAACTGCTGGACCTGCGCGTACAGGTCGCCGAACGCGGGTTCCGCGGTGGGGTGGTCGGCGCGAATGAGCATGTCCGTGGTCATGTGACCGGACCTCCGTTCCGTCGTGTGGGCCCCACTCTCCGCAGCACAGATCGAGCATTCTTCGAACATTCCTCAAGCGGTCCGGCAGAACGTGAGTCTCGCCGAGCGGTTCGCGCCGCCCGCCGAGACCCGGAGGAGAACGAGCCGTGCCGGACTTCACCTACCCCGACCTCTCGGTCGACGGCCTGCTGCGCTCGGCGGCCGAGCGCGACCCGTACGGCGTCGCCGTGCGCACCGCGGACACGGCCGTGTCCTTCCGCGAACTGGACGAGCGGGCCGACCGGATCGCCGCGTATCTGCGGCAGGAGACCGGCGGCCGGCCCGGCGTACGGGTCGGTGTCGCCAACATCCTCGACCCCGTCTTCGCCGCCGCCTATTACGGCGTAATACGCAGTGGGGCCACGGTCGTCCTGGTCAACCCGCTGATCGGCGAGGACGGGCTGCGGCACGTCTTCGCCACGGCCGACGTCGAGATCGCGCTGGTGCCCTCGGCCACCGCCGGGCTGCTGGCCAAGACGCGCGGCAAGCTGCCCGCGCTGCGCGCCGTCGTGGTGACGGACGCGCCGGACGGCGCGGTGCCCGCGGAATGCCTGGCGCTGCACACCGCCCTGGACGCCGCGCCGGACGCCCCCGAGGAGCACCACGCCGACCTGGACGCCGTCGCCTGCGTGCAGTTCACCACCGGCACCACCGGCCGCCCCAAGGGCGTGCTGCTCACCCACCGCAACGTGGTCGCCAACGCCCGGCAGACCGCGCTCGCCCACCGGCTGGAGCGCGACTCGGTCACCGTCAACCATCTGCCGCTGTACCACGTCATGCACCTCAACTCGGCGGTCGACGCGGGGGCCTGCCAGGTGCTGTGCCGGGATCCGGACCCGGTGGTCTCGCTGGCCGTGGCCGCCGCCACCGGCGCCACCCACTACTACGGGCTGCCCGCGCGGCTGCACCGCCTCGCCGCGGACGAGCGGCTGCCCGCGACACCGCTCAAGGCACGGGGCGGGTCCCGGCTCAGGGCCGTGCTGTCCGGTGGCTCGGGACTGCGCCCGGAGGCCGCCGGCACGCTGCGCGACCTGCTCCGCGTCCCCGTGATCCAGGGCTACGGCATGGCCGAGCTGTCGCCGCTCACCCACTGCCAGCAGCCCGGCCGTGACCGTCCCGGCGCGGTCGGTGCCCCGGTGCCCGGTACCGAGTGCCGGCTCGTCGACCTGGTCACCCGCCGTCCGGTCGACGTCTGGTCCTCCGGGGAGGTACAGGTCAGGGGCCCTCAGCTGATGGCCGGTTACCTCGGCGAGGACACCTGCGCGCGCGTCGACGCGGACGGCTGGTTCTCCACCGGGGACGTCGGATACGTCGACGACGACGGCGCCCTGTGGCTGGTGGACCGGGTCGACGACATCTTCAAGTACGACAACGAGATCGTCTCGCCCAGCCGTGTCGAACGGATCATCGCCGCCGACGCCCGGGTCGCCGACTGCGTGGTCGCCGACTGGCCCGACGAGACCCACGGCGGACTCGTCTGGGCGGGCGTCGTCCTGCGCGACGACCACGACTCCCATGACGCCCACCAGGTGCTCGACGTCCTCGACTCGGTCGCGGCCCGGGCCAACGAGCACCTCGCACATTTCGAACGGATCCGCCTGACCGAAGCCCTGGACGCCGTGCCCCGCACCCCCACCGGGAAGCCGGCGCGGCGACTGGTGCGGCGGCGGCTCACCGCGCGGGCCGCGTGCTGACCTCCCCGACCGACCCCGACATCCCTCTTCCCCAGGAGCAGACCATGGTGACCTTCGTCAACAAGCTGACCGTGCACGGCGACCTCGACACCTTCCTCGCCGTCAAGGGCAAGCTCACCGCCTACATGTCCGCCCAGCCCGGATACGTCAGCCACCTGACCCTCCGCCACGCGGGCGCGCCCAACGTCTTCCTCGAGCTCGCCGTGTGGCAGGACGCCGGCGCCCACAAGAAGGCCGTGCGCAGTGAGGAGTTCCAGTCCCTGGTCAAGGGCCTGGGCCCGCTGGCCACGCCCGAGCCGGGGCTGTACGAGATCGTCGAGGAGAGCGTGTGATGCACGGTCTCGACCGACCGCGGGTGCTGGTCGTCGGCGCGGGCCCCGTCGGCCTGACCGCCGCCCACGAACTCGCCCGCAGGGGAGTGCGGGTGCGGCTGGTCGACGCCGCGCCCGGACCCGCCCCGACCAGCCGGGCCGTGGCCGTGCACCCGCGCACCCTGGAGACGTTCGCGCAGATGGGCGTCGTCGACGGCCTGATCGCGCGGGGACGGCAGAACCGGGCCTTCACCATGTACTCCGGGGGGCGCCGGCTGGTGCGGCTGGAGGCCGACTACTCGACGATGCCGACCTCGTACCCGTACACGCTGATCGTCCCCCAGGCCGAGACCGAGGCCGTGCTGCGCGAGGCCGTGGCCCGCCTCGGCGTCGACGTCGAGTGGGGCGTGAAGCTGACCGGGTTCGAGCAGGACGCGGACGGTGTGAGCGTCCGTCTGCGCGACGCCGACGGTGTGCAGGAGACCACCCGGACCTCGTGGCTGGTCGGCTGCGACGGCGGGCACAGCACCGTGCGCAAGCTGCTCGGGCTGGAGCTGATCGGCGAGTCCAGCGAGACGTGGATGCTCGCCGACGCACCCGTCGAGACCGACCTGCCGCCCGACACCATCTACTGGACCCACACCGGCGGGCAGGCCCTGATGATGGTGCCCTACGCCCGCGACGGGCACTGGCGGCTGCTGGACACCGCGCCCGCACCGGACGGCGGCACCGCGGGACTGGGGGCCAAGCTGTCCAAGGGGCTCGGCCGCGAGGTCCGGGTCGGCGAGGCCGAGTGGACGTCCGTGTTCACCTTCCAGCAGCGGATGGTGGAGCGGATGCACCAGGGCCGCGTCTTCGTGGCCGGGGACGCCGCCCACGTGCACAGCCCCGCCTCCGGGCAGGGCATGAACACCGGCGTCCAGGAGGCCTACAACCTCGCCTGGAAGCTCGCCCAGGTCGACCAGGGCCACGCCGGTCGGGTCCTGCTCGACACCTACAGCGAGGAGCGGGTGCCGGTCGGCGAGGCCCTGCTCGGCTCCACCCGCACGGCGACCTTCCTCGTCCAGCTGAAGAACCTGCTGGCCTCGGCCGCGCTGCCGGTCGTCTTCGGTGTCGTCCGCGCCGTGCCGGCGCTGCGCCGGGCCATCCAGCGCAAGGTCCTCGGCGGCATGTCCGGCCTGCGCATCGGGTACCCCGAGTCCTCCCTGACCACCGTCGAGGCGTACCGGCACCTCCAGGGCGCCGGACCCGCGGCGACGGCCGGGACCACCCCGGCCCCCGGACCCCGCCCCGGACAGCGGGTCACGCAGACCGGGGTCCACCACCCCTCCTCGCCCGGCTGCCGCGCCCTGCACGACGAACTGCGCGACCCCCGCTGGTCGTTGCTGTTCGCCGCGGACGGCACCGGACCCGGCGACGCGCCCGCCGGCGTCGCCGTGACGGCCGCCGTCCAGTACGGGGAGTGGCTGTCCGTGCGGACGGTGGGCGCGGGGCGCGCCGACGGACCCGCCCCGCTCGCCGACCCCGACGCCCGGCTGCGGTTCGCGCTCGGCCTGGCACCGGGCTGCTGGGTGCTGGTGCGCCCGGACGGCTATGTCGCCGCGCGCGGCACCCGGTTGACCCGCGCCGTGCTGGACCTGGCCCTCGCCCCGCTGGGGCTCGCCGCCCCGCTCGCCGGGGAGGCCGTGCGGGAACCGGCCTCGGGCCTGCCCACCCCCGTCCACCCTCCGAAGGAGTACTGATCGTGACCGACAACCAGCCCTCCGCCCTGGTGACGGGCGGGACCAGCGGGATCGGCCTGGCGGTGGCCCGGGAGCTGGGCCGCAGCGGCCACCGGGTGTTCCTGTGCGCCCGGGACGAGCAGCAGGTCAAGCAGACCGTCGAGGACCTGCGCGGCGAGGGCCTCACCGTCGACGGCATCGCGGCCGACGTACGCGACAAGGAGTCGGTGGCCCGTCTGGTCGCCGCCGCCGTCCAGGCCCACGGGCCGATCGGCGTCCTGGTCAACAACGCCGGACGCAGCGGCGGCGGGGTGACCGCCGATCTGACGGACGAGCTGTGGGACGACGTCATCGACACCAACCTGAACAGCGTCTTCCGCGTCACCCGGGAGGTGCTGAGGAACGGCGGCCTGCCCGACACCGAGGGCGGCCGGATCATCAACATCGCCTCCACCGCCGGCAAGCAGGGCGTCCTGCTCGGCGCCCCCTACAGTGCCTCCAAGCACGGCGTCGTCGGCTTCACCAAGGCCCTGGGCCGGGAACTGGCCCCCGCCGGCATCACCGTCAACGCGGTGTGCCCCGGCTATGTCGAGACCCCCATGGCCCAGCGCGTGCGCCAGGGCTACGCGGCCGCCTGGGACACCACCGAGGACCACGTCCAGGAGCAGTTCGAGGCCAAGATCCCCCTGGGCCGCTACTCCACCTCCGAGGAGGTCGCCGCGCTCGTCGGCTACCTCGCCTCCCCGCCCGCAGCCTCCATCACGGCCCAGGCCCTCAACGTCTGCGGCGGACTCGGCACCTACTGATCCCCGCACCGCGCACCGACTGATCACCACGAAGAGAAGAGGTACCGAAGTGCCGACTGAGCAGATGCACCGCACATCGCACTCGGTCGAGGTGGACGCCCCGGCCGGAGTCGTCTACGGGCTGATCTCCGACGCGCAGCGGTGGCCGCTGTTCTTCCCGGAGAACGTGCACGTGGAGCGGCTGGAGTTCGACGGCACGAACGAGCGGCTGCGGATGTGGGCGACAGTCGACGGCAGGGTCAGGTCGTGGATCTCGGAACGGGCCCAGGACCCCGCCACACGGTGCGTGGAGTTCCGGCACACGCATCCGCAGCTGCCCGTGACGACGATGCGCGGAACGTGGATCGCCGAGGAACGGGCGGACGGGACCAGTGTGCTGACGCTGCTGCACGACTTCGCGGTGCACGGCGACAGCGCCCGCGACACGGCCTGGGTGGAGCAGGTCCTCGACACCAACTCCAGGGCGGAACTGGCGAGTCTGCGGTCCCTCGCCGAGCGGTGGAAGCGGTTCGACGAGCTCGTGCTGTCCTTCGAGGACACGGTGCGCATCCAGGCGCCGGCCGAGCACGTGTACGACTTCCTCTACCGGGTCGCGGACTGGCCCACGCTGATCCCGCATGTGGCGCGGCTGGAGCTGACGGAGGACGCCCCCGGGGTGCAGCTGATGTCGATGGACACGCTGACCGCGGACGGGGCCGTGCACACCACCGAGTCGGTGCGGATCTGTTTCCCGCACGCCGGGCGCATCGTCTACAAGCAGACCGCGACGCCCGCGCTCATGGAGGCGCACACCGGGGAGTGGAACGTCGTGTCCGACGTGGACGGGGTGACCGCCGTCGCGCAGCACAGCGTGGTGCTGCGGGAGGAGGCCGTGGAGCAGGTGCTGGGCGCCGACGCGGACCTCGACCGGGCCCGCCGCTACGTGCGCGAGGCCCTCGGGCGCAACTCCACCGCGACGCTTCAGCTGGCCCGGCGGTACGCGGAGTCCGTGGCCCGGGCGGCGTGAGGAGCGGTCGCCGCCCGTTCACCGACGGTCACCAGGCGATCCGAGGCTGCCGCGCCCCCTTGGGAGGGGACGCGGCAGTTCTTTCGCGGGTCGGGCCCGGTCGGGAAACGGTCGGGGAAGGGCCGGGTCCCGCCGGAGTGCCGCTGGGGAACCGGTCGAGGGAAAACCGACGACGCGGTCTGTTCAGCGGGTTCGAGCGAGCGGCCGTCGCTGCCGCCCCGGATTCCTGGACGACACGTCGAGAGCCGCTCCAGCGCTCTTCGAGGAGCCGCCGTCAGCGTCAGGCACAGGTATGCGACAGCCAGGTACCGGGACGAAGGAGCTGACCACCGCCGCCATGACCACCACCGCCGAGACCGTATACGCAGCCGGCGCCGGGCACGGCCGCTGGGAGGCGGACGCGCTCGCGCGCGCCGCGCGGCTGGAGACCCTGCTCGGTGACCCGTACGACCCCGCCAACCCGCACGGCCTGCGCGCGCTGTTCGCCGCCGACAACCGGCGCACCCCGCCCGCCGCCACCGAGGCCCTGCTCGACGAGGCCGGCCTGGGAGCCGAGTTCGTGCCCGCCGAGTACGGGGGGCGCCTCACCCGCGCCGACCTGCTCGCGCGCACCCTGCGCCCCGTCTTCCGGCGCGACACGGCGCTCGGCTTCGGATACGGCCTCACCTCGCTGTTCGCCACCGGCGCGGTCTGGGCCGCCGGCAGCGCGCGGCAGCGCCAGGACCTCGCGGACCTGCTGCTCGGGGGCGGCCGCGCCACGATCCTGCACCACGAACTCGCCCACGCCAACGCCATCCTGCGGGACGAGTTCACCGCCCGCCCGGTGCCGCGGGGCGGACGCCGGCTGTACGGCCGCAAGGACCTCATCATCAACGCGGCGCGCGCCGACGTCCAGGTCGTCTACGCCCGCACCGACGCCGCGCGCGGACCGCGCAGCCACTCCGTCTTCCTCCTCGACCCGGCCCGGGCCGAGCCCGGGACCGTGCGGCACCTCCCGCGGATCGAGACCTCCGGCATGCGCGGGGCGCTCTTCTCCGGGCTGGAGTTCGACGGCCGCCCGCTGCCCGAGGACGCGCTCGTCGGCCGCACCGGCGAAGGCGTCGCACTCGCCCTGCGCACCTTCCAGGTCAACCGCAGCGTGATCTGCGGCGTCGTCACCGCGGCCGCCGACACCGTCCTGCACTCCGCGGTCCGGGCCGCGACCACCCGGCACAGCGGTCCCGTCGCCCGCCGCTGGCACAAGCCGCTCACCGGGGTCTTCGCCGACCTGCTGGCCTGCGACAGCATGGCCACCGTCGCCCTGCGCGCGCTGGGGCTGCTGCCCGGGCGGGCCCATGTCCTGGCCGCCGCCGTCAAGTACGTGGTGCCCGACCTGCTGCGGGAGAACCTGGAGGAGCTCGCCACCGTGCTCGGCGCCCGTGGCCACAAACACGGCAGCGCGCAGTACGGCGCCCTCGACAAGCTCGTACGGGACCTGCCGGTCGCCGGACTCGGCCATGCCGGCACCGCCGCCTGCCAGGCCGTGATCGTGCCGCAGCTGCGCACCCTCGCCGAGGGTGCCTGGTTCGCCGAGGACGAGCCGCCGCCGGAACTGTTCCGCAAGGGCGCCGAACTCCCCGCGCTCGACTACCGGTCGCTGGGCATCGCGGGCGGCGGCGACTTCATGGCCGCCTCCCTCGTCGGGTCGGCCGACCGGCTTGCCCCCTCCCGTGGCGTCGGCGGCCAGGTCACCGCGCTCGCGGAGCTGGCCGAGGCGTTCGTCGCCGAACTGCGCGCGCTGCGCGAGACATGCCGGACGCTGCCTCCGTACGGGAGCCCGGCGCTCGGTGATCCCGCGGTGTGCGTGCTCAGCGACCGCTACAGCCTGATCGCCGCCGCCGCCGCGGTCCTCGGCGTCTGGGAGGGCCAGGACGGCACCGATCCGTTCCTCGCGGACACGGCGTGGGCGGTGCTGGCCCTGTCCCGGATCGGCAAACGGCTCGGCATCCCGGTGCCCGACCTGCCCGACGGCTGCGTGTCACACGTACTGGACGAACTGGTCCGCCGGTACCGGGCCGGCCTCAGCTGCGACCTGGACGCGACACCGCTCGCGCAGTGAACGACCGACACCCACGACAGGGAGGGGACACGGTGAACCCGTCGACGGGAGCCGAACCGGCCATGACGTCCCTACCGGACGACGCCGATTGCATCAGCGAGCCCGTCCACGTCAGCGGCCCCGACGGACCCTGGCACCTGGTGCGCGAGGGCATGCTGCTGCGGGGCAACGCCGTGGTGTACACCACCTGGGGCGAATGGCTCACCACCGCCGTCACCGACCCCTCGCTGAGATCGCTGCTCGGCCGCGACTGGACGCGCTACCGGCGCCTGACCGACCCCGTCGTGCGCCTCAGGTTCGTCGCGTCGCGGCTGGCCACCAAGTTCACGGCCGCGGCCGCGCTGGAGACCGAGGCCGCCGCACTCGACCTGGCGTACAAGATCGGGGGACGGCCCTATCTGCGCGGGCTCGACCAGATCGATGTGAGCCTCACGCACACCGACGACCTGATCGCCGTCGGGGTCAGCCGCAACGGGCGGATCGGCGTCGACGCCGAACCCGCCGGGCGCAAGATGCAGTTCGACCTGATGCAGGACCACATGTGCACGCCCGCCGAGCGGGCGGAGCTCCAGTGGCTGCCGGACGCCGAGCGGTCGGCCGGGCTGCTGCGGCTGTGGACGCTCAAGGAGGCGTACACCAAGGCCCTCGGACAGGGACTGCGGCTCGGTTTCTCCGAGTTCGGCTTCGGCGCCGGCAGCGACGGGCTGCTGGCACCGGACGGCACGCCCGCCGCCCGCGGCGAGTGGGCCTTCGCCACCCACCAGGTGCTCGGCCGCTACCTGATCAGCGTGGCCTGCCACGACGCCGGCCTGGACACGTCCCACGACACGGCCCCCCGCACCATGCTCGACGAGGGCTTCATGGGCGCCGTCGCCGACCTCCTCGCGGACCCGACAGGCCGCTGATCCCCCGCACGTGTGACGCGCGGGCTCGTGCGGCGCCGGAGGCCGGGTCCAGGAACGGTCGAGCATCCGCGACGCGGGCCCGGGCGCGACTAGGGTGCCGGACGACGGTGCGGACGCTGGGACGAGGAGGCCGTCGTGGCAGAGCCGGGTTTCTCGACACGGCCATCGATCCGGCGCGCCGCCCTTCAGGTGCTGCCCGGAGGCGCACCCCACCGGCCCGCCCCGGCGGGCACCGCGGCCGTCGATCCGGTACGCGTGTACGTGCTCGGCCCCGACCCGCTGGCCCGCGCCGGCATCAGAGCCCTCCTCGACGGCCGGCCCGCCCTGCACGTCGTGGGCGACGGCAGCGGCGGAGACCTCGTCTCCGCGCGCCCGGACGTCGTCCTGTGCCATGGCGCGGTGCCCGCCGCCCCGCCCGCCCCCGGCTGCCCGTTGCTGGTCGTCGGCGGCAGCGGCACGGCCCTGGGCGGTGCCCGCGGCCACCTGCCCGCCACCGTCACCGCCGACCAGCTGGCCGCCGCGGTCGTGCTCGCCGCCGCCGGGTACGCCGTCGTACCCCGGCCCGGCGAGCCGCTCGCCGCGGAGCCGGCCCGGCCCGTCTCCGACGCCGACCCGGCGACGCTCACCGGACGGGAACGGCAGGTGCTCGGGATGGTCGCGCGCGGGCTGTCCAACGCGGAGATCGCCGCCGCGTTGACGCTGTCGGAGCACACGGTCAAGACGCACGTGCAGAACCTGCTCGGCAAACTGCGCCTGCCCAACCGCCTCCACGCGGTGATCTACGCCTTCGAGACGGGCCTGCGCACGCTGCGCTAGCCCGGGCCCCGCCCGTCGCGGGCCGCCCGGACCAGCACCGTGTCAGCGCCGCATCAGGGCCGTATGGGCGGGCCCGCGCACAGTAGTTCCGCGCTCGCAGAGAGGGGAGGGAGGGGATTCTCCGCAGCACGCGGAGGCCGTGCACTCAGCCGTACGCGTGGACAGCGCGCCGTCGGCGCGGCCACCCGGACGTGCGCGCCCCGGACCGCCGATGACCTCCGACCACGTCTCACCCCCGCCGCCCGAGGACACGACGACCGTCGTCGTCGACCTGGGCCGGCCCCCGTACGACGCGCCCGCCCTGGAACTGCGCGGTCCCCTCGACGCGGCCCGGCTCAAGGCGGCGCTCGACCACGTCGCCGTCCGCGACCCCCACGGCCCGGCCTGGCGGCACCGCGTCGACGAACTCGGCCCCGGCCACCACGCGCTGCGGCTGGCGGCCGACGCGCCCGGCACACCGGGCGACGCCTTCCCCTACGGCCGGCTCGCCGACCTGCTCACCCACCCGCTGCCCGGCGTCCGCCCCGCCCGCAGCATCACGGCGACCCCGCTCCAGCGCGAACTCCTCGCCGACTCCGACAGCCACCCCGGCCGTCATGTCGAGCAGCTCACGACGACCTGGCACGGACCCCTCGACCTCGAACGCCTGCGCGCCGCCTGGCAGTCCGTCACCGACCACGAGAGCGTGCTGCGCGCCGCCTTCGACGAGGGGCCCGAACCGCTGATCGTCCTGCACGAGCACCTGGACGCCGCGGTGCTGTGGATGCCGCACGGCGCCGTCCGCTGGAGCGACGTCGTCGAGCAGGACCGCAGGCGCGGCATCGACCCGCGCCGGCCCGGCCCGCTGCGCGTCACCGTCCTGGGCACGGGCCCCGTGGAAGCGGACGAGCCCGTGCCCGCCCGGATGCTGCTCACCTACCACCACGCCCTGCTCGACGACTGGAGCGCGCGGCTGCTGCTGCGCGAGTTCTACCGGGCCTATCTGGCGGGCGGCCGGCTGCCCGGCGGTGAACGCCGGCCCGACATCCGCGACTACGTCCGCTGGCTCGGCCACCAGGAGACCGGCGCCGCCCGCGACTTCTGGTCCAGGACCCTGCCCTCGCCCACCGACGCCGCCTGGCCCCTGCCACCGGCCGGGACCACCACCGGTGCGGGCGGGAGGGACCGGGCGACGTCCACGCGGCCGTCCGACGCCGTCGACCGCACCCGGCTGCGTCTGACCGCCGCCCAGACCGAGCGTCTGGGTGCCTGGGCCGCGCACTGGGGCATCAGCGAGAGCACCGTCCTGCAGGCCGTCTGGGCCCTGCTGCTGTACCGGGCCCGCGGGGCCCGGGGAGCGGCACGTGTCCGCTTCGACGTCACCGCCTCCGGACGCGGCATCCTCTTCGACGGCGCCGAGCACATGCCTGCCGCGCTGCGCACCGCGCTGCCGCTGTCCGTCGAGGTCGACCCCCGCGCCACCCTGGCGACCCTGCTCACCGAACTCCGCGACCGGACCCTGGACATGTCGGCCTACGAATGGGTCTCCCCGGGACAGGCCCGCTCCTGGGCCACCTCCCAGGCCACCTCCCAGGCCACCTCCGAGGACACCGGGGAGGACGCCGGGGAGGCCCCCGAGGAGGACGGCACCCTCCTCGTCTTCGAGAGCAGGCCCCGCGACCTCGACGGCCTGGCCCAGGGGCTCGCCGCCGAGGGCATCCGCGTCGAGCAGGCCGAAATGCTGGGCGCCCGCACGGCCTTCCCCTTCACGCTCGTCGCCCACCACGACGGCGACGGCAGGCTCGTCCTGACCGCGTCCTACGACCGGGTCCGGCTCGACGACGCCGCCGGCGTCCTCAGCCACAGTGCCCTGCTGCTGGGCGAACTGCCCTACCTGGCCGGCGATTCCACGACCGTGGCCGACGTCCTGGACCTGCTGACCGCCACCATCGACGCCATCGACGCCGTCTCACCGGCCCGCGACGAAAACACCGCGCCCGCCCGCGACCCGGCAGGCCCCCGGCCCGCGGTCGCGGCGGAACCCCCGCTCGTCCCGCTGCGCACCGCACGCGCCGCAGACGCGGGCACCGTCTGCCTCGTGCAGACCCACGGCACCCCCCGCTCCCGCTACGACCGGCTCGCCCGGGCCTACCGGGGCCCGGAGTCGATCGTCCTGCTGCGGCCCCTGCCCGGCGGGACCCACGCCCGGTACACCGCGCTGCGGCCCCTGGCCGACGCGGACGAACTCCTCGTCCTGGGCGCCTTCTCCGGCGGCGGAACCATCACCTACGAGATCGCCCGGCGCATCGCGGCCAACGGCGGACGGCCTCCGCTCGTGGTGCTCACCGGTGCCGTGGCCGACGCCGACGGCCACGCCCGGATGCTCGAGACCGCCGCCGAACGAGCCGGACACCCCGGATGACCGGCCGGGCGGGCGCCGGCCGTGTCCGACGTCCCTTCGCGGACCGGATCCCGGCCGGGACCGAGCTGTTCACCCGCACCCGGTCGGTGCCCGCACGCGGGCCGGGGCACCCGGACGCGAAGGCCGCCCGTCCGCACCCGGACGCGCCCGGCGTGAAGCTGACGAAGCCGTTCACGATCGGGTCGCCGAGCTGGAACGGCGCGTCGCGACCGGCGATCACCACCATCACCGCGAGCGCGGCGGCGCCGCGCGCTGGATCGCTCCCGCGCGGTCCGGGTGCCTCGGGAACCACCGTCGGCTCCGACACCCGCGCGGTCATGGACGGCCTCCGCACGGCGGACGGACGAGCGACGACCGTCGGTCACCGCCCCCCGGAACCGCCGGAGAACCGCTCCGGCTCCACTCGAAGACGCCCGTCGCCGTCCACCGCGGCGCCACCGCCGGAGGCGGTCGTGACCCGACGCGCGAGGCGCGGCGGTTCGAGCCGCACGACGGTGCGCACCGGCGCGGCCGCGCGCCACGCGGCGAACGCCCCGCCGAACGCGCCCCGCGGCCGCCCGGCCCATGCCGGGCGGCGGTTGGGACTACCCACGTTGGTGATGGTCCCGGTGAGCGGTGCGGGCGAGACTGATCGGGCTTCGCACGAGCGGGGCGTCGACGGCCGTGCCGGGTGTCCGTGCTTCCGCGGCCGCACCCGCCCGCGCGGGCGATCCATGGGGAAGAAGAACTGGGGGATCCATGCGGCGGCTTGAGATAGCACTGATCGGCGCGGGGCTGATAGCGCGGATGCACCTGGAGGCGTGGACCGCCGCCGGGGCGTCGGTGCGCGTCCACTCCCAGGACGGCCGCGCCGCCGACCTGGCCGACGAGTTCGGGGCCAAGGCCGTCGACTCGCTGGCCGAGGCCCTGGACGGCGCGGACGCCGTGGACATCTGCTCGCCGACCGGCACCCACCGTGACATCGCCCTGGCCGCCATCGACCGGGGCGTGGCGGTGGTGTGCGAGAAGCCGCTGGCGGCCGACGTCGCGGAGGCCGAGGAGATCGTCGGCGCGGCGGAGCGGGCCGGCGTGCCGGTCTACCCGGCGCACGACATCCGCTTCGCCCCGGCCTTCGCCCGGCTCCACGAGCTGGTGGCCGCAGGCCGCCTGGGCGCGGGCACGGTCGCCCGGTTCACCATCGCCGGCTACCACCCCCGGCCCTGGACCGGCCACGCCTCCGCGGAGTCGGGCGGGATCCTGACCGACAACATGCTGCACGGCGTGGACATCGCCTACTGGATCTTCGGGGACGTCGTACGGGTGCACGCCCACTACCAGGGTGAGATCGCCGCCCCGGCCCCGCAGGGCGCCGCCGCGGTCGGAACAGCCGTTCTCACCCACGCCAGTGGCGCCCTCAGCCAGGTCGTGGCCCGGTGGACTCCGACCCCGCAGCCGCCCATCCGCGTCGCCTACCACGTCTCGGGCACGGGCGGCACGATCGTCCACGACTCCGAATGGCCCCAGGAGATCCAGGTGTCCGGCGGCCCGGCCGGTGCCTTCGGGTACTACGGGGAATCCCCGTTCTTCTCCGAGATCCGCGAGTTCGCCCAGGCGTTGAGGGGCGGACCCGAGCCGCGCCTGGTGTCCCACGACGCACTGGCCGCCGTCCGCATCACCCAAGCCGCGGCACGGTCCGCCTGGACGGGACGAGCCGTCGAACTGCCCGTGAAGGGGGCCGCCGCATGAAGGTCGCCGTGTTGTCGTTCGCCCACGAGCGCGCCGCGACATACGCCCGGCTGCTGCACGAGATGCCGGACGTGGACCTGGTCCTCGCGGACCCCGACGGCGCACCGGACGATCCGGCGCGGGGCAGGGACACCGCCCGGCGGCTCGGCTCGGCCTACGCGGACAGCTGGGACGAGCTGTTCGCGCTGCGCCCCGACGCCGTGGTCGTCACCAGCGAGACCGACCGCCGCCGGGAACTGGTCGAGCGGGCGGCCGCGGCCGGGGCGCACGTGCTGTGCGAGCATCCGCTGGCAGCCGACGAGGCGGACGCGCTGGCCATGGTGCGGGCCTGCGAGAACGCCGGCGTGCGCCTCAGCCTCGCCTCGCCGACCTGCTTCGGCCCGGCGTTCGCCGCCGTACGCCGGCAGATCGAGAGCGGTGAGGTCCTCGGCGGTCTCACGACCATCCACGGGGCGTACAACAGGCCGCAGACGGCGCAGGGCGGAGCGCTGGACGCCAACGCGCCCGCCCTGCTCGACATGGTGGACACCGTGCTCGGCGGGATAGCCGCGGAGCAGGTCTACGCGCAGACCAACCACATCCTCGGCACGGAGCCGGGCATCGAGAGCGCGGCACTCGTCAGCGTCCGCTACGCGGACGGCACCGTCGTGTCGATCGACTGCAGTTGGGGCCCGGCGGAGGGCGGACCGGCCATGACCTTCATCGGAGACCGGGCGACCGCGGAGTTCACCGCCTCCCCGCGGCTGATCGGCGGATTCGACTCCGCCACGTCCCGTGAACGGTGGGAGACGCGCGGGGACGACCCGTACGCGGTCATGCTCGGCGAGTTCCTCGCCGCGGCCCGCCAGGGGACCGGAGCCGGCCCGGACGGCGCGACCGGAGTGCGTACGCTGCGGATCATCCGGGCGGCCCGGGCGTCCGTACGCACCGGCCAGCCCGTCGAGCCGGCCGGACCGCACACCGTGGCGTCCTAGCCGTTCCCCGCCCGGCCGGTTCGACGCGGCGGGCACGGCTCCCGGTGATCACGGAGTGCGAACTCGCCGATCACCCCGGCGCAGGGAGCGTGCCTGCCGCGGCTGGTGGAACGAGCGGAGCGGGGCCACCGCCGGTACGGCGGTGGCCCCGCTCCGCTCGTTCCACCTGTGCGCCCGTCGGCCCCCTGGGTCAGGCGGCAGGTCGCCGGGCGACGATCCTGGCGTGGTGGGGGTCGGTCCTGCCCGCCTGGATCATGGCGGTCAGGACCTCGTCCACGAACTCGTCGCCGCGGTCGCCCAGTGCGGCGGCCTGGGTGGCGAATCCGGCGAGCTTGTACCGCTCGCGCATCTCGGGCAGGTCCGCCATGGTCTTCTTCGCGCTGAACGGGTGGGGGAGCTCCGGCTCGTAGTGGACGAGTTCCAGACCGGCCTCCTGAAGCACCGTGGCCACTTCTTCGGCCGGATACTCGTACGCCCCCGGCTGGGCCTCGGCGAGCAGGTCCTTCCACTTCGGGCTGCCCGCGATGTCCCGCAGGATCCCGAACATGCCGGGGCCCTCGCCGCGCGGGTGGGCACCGGTCCACTGGAGGACGAGGTACCCGCCCGGGCGGAGCCCGCGGGCCATCCGACGCAGCGGCTCGTCGACCCCGGTCACCCAGTGCAGCACCCAGGACGAGTGGATGACGCCGAACCGGCCCTGCGGGAACTCCAGTTGCTCGGCCGGGCAGACCTCGGCGGTCACGGGGAGCCCGTCACAGAGCTTCCGGGTGGCCTCCACCATGGACTGGGACGCGTCACTGGCCCAGACCTCGAACCCCCGCTCCGCGACGAACCGCGCGACCTCCCCGGTGCCGCAGCCGATCTCGGCGAACGCGCCGCCCTGTTCCAGGGCGTCACCCGTGAACCGGAGCGCGGTCAGTGCCGTCCTGACGTGCGGTGCGTTCACCTGCGCGAAATCCTCCGCCTTCCAGGCGTGGGTTTCGGTCATGGGCGAAAGTCCTTTCTCGGGGTCGGTGCGACGGCTAGTCGATGCGTTCGGCGGTGAGCTGCCAGACCTGCGACAGGATCCGGCCCTGCGCGTCGAGTTCCAGGTCGGTGCGCGGCGCCTTGCCGGTCACCTGGCCGAGGAGCTCGGGGGTGAAGGAGGTGTCGTACAGGGCCGGCTTGATCGAGGTGATGTCCCACAGCTTGCCGACGGTCTCGCGCAGGTTCTGCTCACTGATCCGCTGAAGGACGGGGAAGGCCGGGCGCAGTTCCTTGGAGAAGCACCACAGGTGCAGCCGCGCGCCGGGCCTGGTCGCACGGTGCAGCGCGGCGACGTAGCTGTGCTGGCTCTCCTCGCTCAGGCAGTGGTAGAGCGCGCTGTCGACGACGGTGTCGAAACGGTTCTCGAAGCCGTCCAGGGTGGACGCGTCGGCGACGGCGAACTCGACGTCGAGGCCCTGGGCGCGGGCGCGCCTGCGGCACTCGTCGATGGCGTTGGCCGACCCGTCGACGCCGGTGGTGCGGTAGCCGCGCGAGGCGAGGAAGATGGCGTTGTCGCCGAGCCCGCAGCCGACGTCGATGACCTCGCCCTTGATCTGGCCGGCCTCCTCCAGCGCCACCAGGGCCGACTGGGCCCGGCCGATGTCCCACGGGGTGGGCAGGGCGTCCGGGGTGTCCTCGCGGTAACCCTCGTAGACGGCTTCGAGGTTGAGGTTCTCCAGGGTGACGTTGCGCAGCGTGTACTTCTCTTCGGTCACGTGAGTCTCCAGCCAGTGGTGTGGTGAGCGTGGGACGGGCTTGGGCGGCCGGGCGTCCTCGGTCCGACGGGCCGATGCGCGCCTCGACGGTTCTCAGGCGAGGCGCAGCGGGATCTGCTCGGCCCGGGTGAAACCGGGGCGCAGTGTCCACGGGATCTGGTCGCGGGCCACCGCGAGGGACAGGTCCGGGAACCGGGTGAACAGCGCGTCCAGCGCCACCTCCGCCTCCAGCAGGGCCAGCGGGGCGCCGAGGCAGTAGTGCGCCCCCTGTCCGAACCCGAGGTGGGCGTGGCCGGTGTCGCGGCCGACGTCCAGCCGCCGGGGGTCCTCGTACTTGCGCGGGTCGGTGTTCGCGGACAGGAGCAGCGGAACGACCGGCTCCCCCTTCGGGATGGCCACGCCGCCGAGCTCGACGTCCTCGACCGGGTAGCGGGGCTGCCCGAACTGGGCGGGGCCCAGGCGCATGAGCTCGTTGACCGCCTGCGGCCAGCGGGACGGGTCCTCGCGCAGCAGCGCGAGCTGGTCCGGGTTCTCCAGCAGGGCGAGCACCGAGTTGCCCAGCAGGTACGTCGTGGTCTCGTGCCCGGCGATCACCATGGTGAAGACGAGGGAGACCATCTCCCGGTCCGAGAGGCGGTCGCCGTCGTCCTCCTGGGCTTGGATGAACGCACTGATCAGGTCGTCACGGGGTGCGGCGCGACGGCGCGCGATGATGTCGAGCAGCTGGCCGATGCTGTCGCGGAAGACCGTGGGGAGCCGTTCGACGTGCGCCATGGGCGTGGACAGGACGCTGCCCCAGTCGTGCCACTGCGGGCGGTCGTCCTCGTCGATGCCGATCAGCTCGCAGATGACGGTGATCGGCAGCGGGTAGGAGAACGCCGCCATGAGGTCGACCGGGGCGCCGTCGCGCCCGGCCTCCGCCATCCGGTCGAGCAGAGAGGTGGTGATCTCCTCGATCCGGGGACGCAGCCGGGCCACGCGGCGCGCGGTGAAGGCGCGGGAGGCCAGCTTGCGCAGGCGGCGGTGGTCGGCGCCGTCGATCTCGAAGATCTTGTCCGCGAGGTAGTCGACCAGATCGGTCGGGATGTTGAGCTTCTTCATGATCGTGAACCGGTCGCGCGGCGTGGCCCCCGGCACGGATGCCGGGTTGTTGACGAACTGGGGATCGGTCAGCAGCCGGCGCACGTCGGCGTAACGGCTGACCAGCCACATCGGTGGCCCGCCCATCAACGTGCCGGTCAGGATCGGCGCCTGCTCGCGCAGCTTGGCGTACTCGCCGAACGGATCGGCCGTCAGCTCCGGCGAGAGCAGCTCGACCGCATGGGCCGGGTTCCCGATGGTGGTGGTCATGGGTGTTCCCCTTCTGCGTCACATGAATGCGGACCGATGAAAACGGCGCACCCGGCTTTCCCTGTTCGCCGTTCAGTGCGGCCGACCCGGCTCATCAGCAGGTGAGGAACCAAATGGCCGACTCGGCATCCCTCGACCTGACAGGGCTTCACGGATCCTCCGACCTGCCCGGAGCGTCTTGCTGGTTCCCCGGCGCGACGGAATTCGGCGCTGGACAGCGCGGAGCGGAGCGCGCTGTGGCCGGATTCCGCAGCGAGGCCGTCGGACGCGTGATCGCGCGGCCACCGCGGTGGCCGGGGTCCGGTCCGGCGGCACGCCCGTCCACGGCAAGCCCCGCACGCGCCGTCCACCGCGATCGCTGTCGCGTCGACGTACGGAGGCGGGGCCGGCGGCCCTGGTGGCGGTGCGGATCGGGCAGGCCGGGCGGATTCGGGGCAGGCCGGATCCCGGCCCGTGAGCCGGCCCGGTCCCGCGGGGACCGCGGGTGACGGCGCGGCGGGCACGGTCCTCCCCTGTGGTGATCATCGCGTGCGGCACTTGGTGATCACCGGAAGCCGTGCCCGCCGGCGTACCCGCCACCCGCCATGGACCGCCCACCACCGCCGACTCGGGAACTCCCGCCCGCACCGGCCACTTCGGGTCGGCCGTGAGAACGAACGGGTGGGGCCGCGCCCACGGCTCACTCGAGGGGAATCGCGCCACCCGCGCGGTCCTTCCCCCTCGGGACGGGGGACGGCCGGGCTACTGGGCCAGCTTCTCGAGGGTCTCGTACGCGTTCGCGATGGAGGCTTCGGCCAGCGGCTTGAACTGCGCCATCTGCGGGGCCACGGTGGCCATCGTGAGTTCGGCGGTCACGAACGTCAGGTCGTCGCCGAGGCCGATCGCCCCGAGGATCGCCTTCAGGTACGTCTGCTGGTAGTCGAAGGCCTCGCGCGGCGTGCCGGGAGCGTAGGAGCCGCCCCGCGACAGCACGGCGACGACCTTCTTCCCGCTGAGCGGGCTGGGAGACGCCAGGTGGCCGGGGTGGACGATGCGGTCCAGCCACGCCTTGAGCGTCGACGGGATCGTGAAGTTGTGCATGGGGACGCCGAGGACGATCACGGACGCGTCGAGCACCTCCTGGGTGATCGCCGCGGTGAGTTCGCGCTCCTGCGCGCTCTGACCGTCCTCGGTGTCCGGGTAGGTGAGCGCCTGGTGCACGGGCTCGGTGATGTGCGGGACCGGCTGGGCCGCGACATCGCGGTAGACGTACCCCCCGCCCGGGTGTTTGTCGCGCCACTCTTCGGCGAAATAGGCCGACAGCCGCCTCGACACGGATTCAGTACCGAGACTCGAATCGACATGCAGAAGGTGCGGCATGCGGGCATCCCCTTAACGGTCGTGAAATGTAGGTGTGCTCGGCCCGCGACGGTTTTCAATTCGTCGCGACAGCATGGTTCTACGGCCACAATAGGTGAGCCATTGGCGGACCAGCATCCCTCAACCTGGTAGGTCTCGGGCCGGCGCCCCCCGGCTCACGTGATCGTCGCGCCGCGTTCGCGGAAACGACGGAGCACCGGTCGCGCGCCTCAAGCGGATCTGGATCCGAATTCAAGGAAACCGCCCGCACTCGACATACGTTTCAGGACCGCTTGAGATTCATGCCCCCTACCGGACCGAGGGGGTGGCCGTCCGCGCTCGCTCGCCTAATGTGGCTGCGGAGATGTCGGAATGGCGGGCGTGAAAAAGCGGGGAAGGACTCCATGAGCGACGCAATCTCCTTCGAGGAACCGTGGGCGCGGACCCATCAGTTCGACCCTCCCGAGATATTCGACGAGCTGCGGGAAAAGCGGCCGCTCGCGAAAATGGTGTATCCCGACGGACACGTCGGCTGGATCACCGCCAACTACGAACTGGCGCGCAAGGTCCTCAGCGACCCGAGGTTCAGCCACAGCACGGAGATAGGCCACTTCCCGGTGACCCACCGCGGACAGGTGATGCCCAATCACCCGAAGATCCCCGGGATGTTCATCCACATGGACCCGCCGGACCACACCCGCTACCGGCGTCTGCTCACCGCCGAGTTCACCGCCCGCCGGGCGAACCGGCTCACCGCGCGGGCCGAGGCGGTGGCCGCCGAGCAGATCGACGTCATGCGTCAGGCCGGCCCGTCCGTGGACCTGGTGGCGAACTTCGCCAAGCCGCTGTCCCTGCGTGTCCTGTCCGAGCTCGTCGGCCTGCCCTACAGCGAGGTCGACCGCTACGGCCACGCACCGACGCTCCTGCACGACTCGGACGGGGACCCGCAGGAGGTCGCCGCCGCCATGCAGCAGGCGGTCACCTTCTTCGCCGAGGTCATCGAGCGCCGGCGCACGGAGCCCGAGGACGACCTGATCAGCCGCCTCGTCGCCGACGGACAGCTGACCACGGAAGAGCTGTGCAACATCGTCACACTGCTCCTCTTCGCGGGCTACGAGACCACCGAGAGCGCCCTCGCCGTCGGCGTGTTCGCGCTGCTGCACCACACCGACCAGCTGGCGGCGCTCCGCGCGGACCCGTCGAAACTCGACGCCGCGATCGAGGAACTCCTGCGCTATCTCACCGTCAACCAGTACGACACGTACCGCACCGCTCTCGAAGACATCGAGCTCAACGGCGAGACGGTCAAGAAGGGCGACAGCGTCACGGTCTCGCTGCCCGCGGCCAACCGCGACCCGGCGAAATTCGGGTGCCCCGCCGAGCTGGACATCGACCGCGAGACCTCGGGTCACATGGCGTTCGGCTTCGGCATCCACCAGTGCCTGGGCCAGAACCTGGCCCGCGTCCAGCTGCGCGCCGGCTTCTCCGCGCTCCTCCGCGCCTTTCCCGGCCTCCGCCTTGCCATCGATTTCGAAGAAGTGCCGCTGCGGCTCAAGGGATCCGTCTTCGCGGTGAAGAGCCTGCCCGTCTCCTGGTGACTCTCGTTTCTCCGAAAGGATCTGCGGCACTGTGCGCACCGACCTCATCAAGCCACTTCCTGTCGCCCTCCTGGAGAACGCGACCCGTTTCCCGGAAAAGGTCGCTTTCGAGGACGACCGGCGAGCGGTCACCTACGGGGACCTCGAGGCACGGACGCGCAGACTGGCCGGACACCTGGCCCACCTCGGCGTCGAGCACGGTGACCGCGTGGCCATCTGCCTCGGCAACACGGTCTCCACCGTGGAGAGCTACCTGGCGATCGTGCGCGCCGGCGGCATCGGGGTGCCGCTCAACCCCGCCTCGGCACCGGCCGAGCTGGAGTACCTCCTCGCCGACAGCGGCGCCACGCTGGTCGTCACCGACCCCGCCGGGGCGCAGCGCATCAGGGCCACGTCGGGCGTGGCGCCCGGGACCGTCCTCCTCGTGACGGGCGGGGTTCCGCACGAGGCGGGCGCCCACTCGTACGACGCGCTCGCCGACACCGAGCCGCCCGTGCCCGCCAGGGACGATCTCGCCCTGGACGACGTGGCCTGGATGTTCTACACGTCGGGGACGACCGGCCGGCCCAAGGGCGTCCTGTCGACGCAGCGCAACTGCCTGTGGTCCGTCGCCAACTGCTACCTGCCGATCCCGGGTCTCACCGACCAGGACCGGGTGCTGTGGCCGCTGCCGCTCTTCCACAGCCTCTCGCACATCGCGTGCGTGCTGTCCGTCACCGTCGCCGGCGCCAGCGCCCGGCTCCTGGACGGCGCCTTCGCCGAGGACGTCATGGGGGCGCTCCGCGACCACGACTCCACCTTCCTGGCCGGCGTCCCCACCACCTACCACCACCTGGTGGCGGCCGCCCGGGACAGCGGCTTCTCCGCGCCGAGCCTGCGCATCGGCCTGGTCGGCGGCGCGGTCACCGGATCCGGCCTGCACCGCGACGTCGAGGAGACCTTCGGGGTCCCGCTGGTCGACGCCTACGGTTCCACCGAGACCTGCGGCGCCATCACCATCAACCCGCCGGACGGCGCCCGGGTCGACGGTTCCTGCGGCCTGCCCGTGCCGGGCGTCGGGGTCCGCATCGTGAACCCGGACACGGGAGCCGACGTCCCCGCCGGACAGGAGGGGGAGGTCTGGGTCAGCGGGCCGAACGTCATGGTCGGCTACCACAACAGCCCCGAGACGACCGCGGAGGCGGTCCGGGACGGCTGGTTCCGGACCGGAGACCTGGCCCGATGCGACGACGCCGGTTACTTCACCATCTGCGGCCGGATCAAGGAACTCGTCATCCGCGGCGGCGAGAACATCCACCCCGAGGAGGTCGAGGCGGTCCTGCGCACCGTCGAGGGCGTCGCGGACGCGGCGGTCGCCGGCGCACCGCACGACACCCTCGGCGAAGTACCGGTCGCCTATGTGATCCCGGGCCCCACCGGGTTCGACCCCGCCACGCTGCTGGCCCGGTGCCGCGAACAGCTCTCCGCCTACAAGGTGCCGGAGCGGATCCACGAGGTCACGAGCATCCCCCGGACCGCGTCGGGCAAGATCAAGCGAGGTCTTCTGGCCGAACAGCCGAGCCGCCTGCGGTACGAGGCGCAGACCGGGGCGCCCGCTCGGCGGGCCGAGCCGGACGAGGCCGCCGCCGCAGCCCTGCGGGGCCGGCTGTCCGCGATGGAGGAGCGCGCGCGACAGGCCCTCCTGGAGGACCTGGTCCGCACGCAGACCGCCGAGGTGCTCCAGCAGGCCGGGCCCGAACTGGTCCCGGCCGGCCGTGCCTTCCGCGACCTGGGGCTCACCTCGATGGCCGTCGTCGCCCTGCGCAACCGGCTGACGGAGCAGACCGGACTGCGGCTGCCCACCACCGTCGCCTTCGACCACCCCACCCCGGAGGCCCTCGCGGCCTTCCTGCGGTCCGAACTCCTCGGCGACCCGAGGCCGGCACCCGCCACCGAACCGGTCAGGGCCGCCGACCCCGACGAGCCGCTCGCCATCGTGGGCATGGCGTGCCGGCTGCCGGGCGGTGTCTCCTCGCCCGAGGAACTGTGGCAACTGGTCGCCGACGGCCGCGACGCCGTCAGCGACTTCCCCGACGACCGTGGCTGGGACCTGGAGGGCCTCTACCACCCGGACCCCGGCCACGCCGGCACGTCGTACACCGGCCAGGGCGGCTTCCTGCGGGACGCGGGCCTTTTCGACGCGGGCCTCTTCGGGATCTCGCCGCGTGAGGCGCTGGCGATGGACCCGCAGCAGCGGCTGCTCCTGGAGTCGTCGTGGGAGGCGCTGGAGCGGGCGGGCATCGATCCGCTCTCGCTGAAGGGCGCCGATGTCGGAGTCTTCTCCGGCCTGTTCGGCCAGGGGTACGGGACCGGTGCGGTCCCGCCGGAGGTGGAGGGCTTCGCGAGCACGGGGCTGGCGTCGAGTGTGGCGTCGGGCCGGGTGTCGTACGTCCTCGGCTTCGAAGGTCCTGCCGTGTCCGTGGACACGGCCTGCTCGTCCTCTCTGGTGGCCATGCACCTCGCGGCGCAGGCGCTGCGGCAGGGCGAGTGCTCGATGGCGCTCGCCGGCGGCGTGGCGGTGATGGCGACCCCCGACCACTTCGTCGAGTTCTCCCGGCAGCGGGCGTTGTCCGCCGACGGCCGCTGCAAGGCGTTCGCGGACGCCGCGGACGGCACGGGCTGGGCCGAGGGTGTGGGTGTCGTGGTCCTGGAACGCCTGTCGGTGGCGCGGGAGCGCGGGCACAGGGTGCTGGCGGTCCTGCGCGGCAGCGCGGTGAACCAGGACGGCGCGTCCAACGGCCTCACCGCCCCGAGCGGTCCCTCGCAGCAGCGGGTGATCCGCAAGGCGCTGGCCAACGCGGGGCTGTCCCCGGCCGACGTGGATGTGGTGGAGGCCCACGGCACCGGTACGGCTCTGGGCGATCCGATCGAGGCGCAGGCGCTGCTGGCCACCTACGGCCGGGGACGCGATCCTCAACAGCCTTTGTGGCTCGCGTCGTTGAAGTCGAACGTCGGTCATACGCAGGCCGCCGCGGGTGTGGCCGGTGTGATCAAGATGGTGCAGGCGCTGCGGCACGAGATGCTGCCCAAGACGCTGCACGTGGATGCGCCGACGACGCAGGTGGACTGGTCCGCGGGCGCGGTGGAGCTGCTGACGGAGGCGCGGGAGTGGCCGCGGGGCGGTCGTCCGCGCCGGGCGGGGGTGTCGGCGTTCGGTGTCAGTGGGACGAACGCGCATCTGATTTTGGAGGAGGCGCCTGCCGAGGCGGCTGTGCCCGTCGCGGGGGCACCTGGTGGTGCGGTGCCGTTGGTGGTGTCGGCGCGGAGCGAGGTTTCGCTGGCGGGGCAGGCCGAGCGGCTCGCGGCGTTCGTCGGGGAAGCCGATCAGGTGCCGCTCGCGTCGGTGGCCGGTGCGCTGGTCTCCGGCCGGGCGTTGCTGGGTGAGCGTGCGGTGATCGTGGCCGGGTCGGGTGCGGAGGCGGCGGCCGGGCTGGGTGCGCTGGCGCGCGGTGAGGGCGCGCCGGGTGTGGTCACGGGCAGTGCCGGTTCGCCGGGCAAGGTCGTGTGGGTGTTCCCGGGTCAGGGTTCCCAGTGGGCCGGTATGGGGCGGGAGTTGCTGGACTCGTCGCCGGTCTTCGCGGAGCGGATCGCGGAGTGCGCGGCTGCCCTTGAGTCGTTCGTCGACTGGTCGCTGATCGACGTGCTGCGCGGTGACGCCGAGCCGGAGCTGTTGGACCGGGTGGATGTGCTGCAACCCGCCAGCTTCGCGGTGATGGTGGGTCTGGCGTCCGTGTGGTCCTCGGTGGGTGTGCTGCCGGACGCGGTCCTGGGCCATTCGCAGGGTGAGATCGCGGCGGCGTGTGTGTCCGGGGTGCTGTCGCTGGAGGACGCGGCACGCGTGGTGGCCCTGCGGAGCCAGGCCATCGCCGGCCGACTGGCGGGACGTGGCGGTATGGCGTCGGTCGCCCTGAGCGAGAGTGAGGCGGTCGTCCGTCTGGGGCGTTGGGCGGACCGGGTCGAGGTGGCGGCGGTCAACGGACCGGCGTCGGTGGTGATCGCGGGCGATGCTCAGGCGTTGGACGAGGCGCTGGACGCGTTGGCCGCCGATGGTGTGCGGGTGCGGCGGGTGGCGGTGGATTACGCCTCGCACACCCGGCATGTGGAGGACATCCGCGACACGCTCGCCGAGACGCTGGCGGAGGTGAGTGCCCAGGCGCCGGTGGTGCCGTTCTACTCGACCGTCACCGGCGCGTGGATCGAGGACGCCGGGATCCTGGACGGCGATTACTGGTATCGCAACCTGCGCGGCCAGGTGGGCTTCGGCCCGGCCGTCGCCGAGCTGATCCGCCAGGGTCACCGGGCCTTCATCGAGGTCAGCGCGCACCCGGTGCTGGTCCAGCCGATCACCGAGACCGTCTACGAGGCAGACGGCGAAGTGGACGCGGTGGTGACCGGTTCCCTGCGCCGCGAGGAGGGCGGTCTGCGTCGACTCCTCGCCTCCATGGCCGAGCTGTTCGTGCGCGGCGTGCCGGTGGACTGGAGCCGTGTCCTGCCGGCCGGGGCGGCCACGTCGGCCGGCGTGGACCTGCCGACGTACGCCTTCGACCACCAGCACTACTGGCTCCGGTCGACCGGGACCGCCACGGACGCGACCTCCCTCGGGCTCGCCGGTGCCGATCACCCGCTGCTCGGCGCGGTGGTCAGCATGCCGAACTCGGGTGGTCTCATGGCCACGTCGAGGTGGTCGCTCAGGACGCACCCGTGGCTTGCGGACCACCTGCTGTCCGACGTCGTCGTCGTGCCGAACGCCGCCCTGGTCGAGCTGTCCATCCGGCTCGGCGACCTGGCCTCCGCGCCCGTTCTCGACGAACTGACCGTCGACCTGCCCGTGGTGCTGCCGCAGCACGGCAGCCGCAGTGTCCAGGTCGTCGTCGGCGAGCCCGACGAGGCACAGCGGCGGACGGTGGAGGTCTACTCCCGTGCCGCGGACGCCCCGTTGGACGCGGAGTGGACCCGGCACGCGCACGGCACGCTGACGCCCGCCCTCACCCGTGAGGTGCCCGCGGACACCGAGCCGGACGGCGAGGTCACCGAAGTCGCCCTGGACGGTGCCGCTCCGCGGGACGCCGACCGGTACGGGGTGCACCCGACACTCCTCGACGCCGCCGTCCGTACGGTCGTCCCGGGCGGCATGCTCCCGTCCGTGTGGACCGGGGTGTCCCTGCTCGCGTCGGGCGCCACCGCCCTGCACGTGCGTGCGGACGGCACGTCCCTGATGCTCACCGACCCCACCGGACAACCCGTCATGACCGTCGGGAGCGTTCGCGGAACGGTGTTCTCTCCCGAACAGGCCGGGGTCGCCGGTGCGTCGCCGCACGATTCCCTGTTCCGTGTCGACTGGACGCGGCTGCCGCTGCCCGCCGTGGACCGCGCCCTCGCCATCGTGTCCGTCGTGAGCGGCGAGGAGGTCGCCGCCGTGACCGGGGCGGACACGTCCGCCCCCGACGTCCTGCTCTACGACGCCCGGGCCGTGCCCGCGGCGGGCGACCCTCGCACGGCGGTCGGCGCCGCCCTCGCCGTCCTGAAGGCGTGGCTGACGGAACCCGCTCTGGAGGAAACCCGGCTGGCCGTGGTCACCGGGGACTGCGACGAGCTCGGCGCGGCCGCGGTGTGGGGTCTGGTGCGCTCGGCGCAGTCGGAGCACCCGGGGCGGATCGTCCTCGCGGACCTCGACGACGACTCCCGGTCCGTCCTGCCGGCCGTGGTCTCCAGTGGCGAACCGCAGCTGAGGATGCGCGGCGGCGTCGCGGAAGTGCCCCGCCTCGCCCGGGTGCGCGGCGCGGCCGCCGCGACCGGGCCGCGTCCGCGCCCGCTCGACCCCGACGGCACCGTACTGATCACCGGCGGCACCGGAACGCTCGGTGCGCTGACGGCACGGCACCTGGTCACCGCGTACGGCATCCGCCACCTCGTCCTGGCCAGCCGTGGCGGGCACGCCCCGCACCTGCACGACGAGCTGACCGCGCTGGGCGCGTCCGTCACCGTCGCCGCCTGCGACACCTCGGACCGGGCCCAGGTCGAGGCGCTGCTGCGGGCGATACCGGCCGCGCATCCGCTGACCGCCGTCGTGCACTCCGCGGGCGTCCTGGACGACGGAGTGCTCACCGAGCTGACCCCGGAACGGGTCGACACCGTGCTGCGGCCCAAGATCGACGCGGCGCTGCATCTGCACGAACTGACCCGGGACCTGGACCTCGCCGCGTTCGTGCTGTTCTCCTCCGCCGCGGGTGTCCTCGGCAACCCCGGGCAGGGCAACTACGCCGCGGCCAACGCCGCTCTGGACGCCCTGGCACGACAGCGGCACCGGCTCGGCCTGCCGGCGGTGTCCCTCGCCTGGGGCTACTGGTCGACGGTCAGCGCCATGACCGGGCACCTGGGCGCCGCGGACCTCAGACGCAACCAGCGCATCGGCATGGGCGGCCTCACCGACACCGAGGGCATGGCCCTCCTGGACGCCGCCCTGACCACCGACACGGGCACGGACGGCACGCTGGTGGCGGCGAAGTTCGATGTGACGGCCCTGCGCGCCGCGGCGGCCGACGGCCCGCTGCCGGCGCCGCTGCGCTCGCTCGCGCCGGCGGCCCGGCCGACGGTCCGGGCCACCGCCCCGTCCGGGCGGGGACCGGCAGCGGAGCGCCTCGCCGGGCTGAGCGACACGGAGCAGACCGAGGCCCTGGTCGAGCTGGTGCGGCGGCATGCCGCCGAGGTCCTGGGGCACGGCTCCGCCGACCCCGTCCGCGCCGACCGGACGTTCAAGGACGCCGGCTTCGACTCGCTGACCGCGGTGGAACTGCGCAACCGGCTGGTCGCCGCGACCGGGCTCACCCTCTCCCCGGCGGTGATCTTCGACTATCCGAAGCCGGTGCTGCTCGCCGGGCATCTGCGCACCAAGCTCTTCGGCGGCCGGGACCGGGATCCGGCCGGGCCCGCCGCCTCCGGGGTCAGTGACGAGCCGATCGCGATCGTGTCGATGGCGTGCCGCTTCCCCGCCGGGGTGCACAGCCCGGAGGACCTCTGGCGGGTGGTCGCCGACGGCGTCGACGTCGTCACCGAGTTCCCCGACGACCGCGGCTGGGACACCGACCGGCTCTTCGACCCGGACCCCGACCACGCCGGCACCACCTATGTGCGGCACGGCGCCTTCCTCGACGACGCCGCCGGGTTCGACGCCGCCTTCTTCGGCATCTCACCGAACGAGGCGCTGGCGATGGACCCGCAGCAGCGACTGCTGCTGGAGACGTCCTGGGAGGCCCTGGAGCGGGCGGCGATCGACCCGACGAGCCTGGCCGGGGAGGACGTCGGCGTGTTCGTCGGCGTCAACAGCCACGACTACAGCGTGCGCATGCACCAGGCGTCCGGCGTCGAGGGCTTCCGTCTCACCGGTGGATCGGGCGCCGTCACCTCCGGCCGTATCGCCTACCACCTCGGTCTCGAAGGGCCCGCCGTCACGGTCGACACCGCCTGCTCCTCCTCACTGGTGGCCCTGCACATGGCGGCGCAGGCGCTGCGGCAGGGCGAGTGCACCATGGCCCTGGCCGGCGGCGTGATGGTGATGGGCACCGTCGAGACGTTCGTCGAGTTCTCCCGGCAGCGCGGCCTCGCGCCCGACGGCCGGTGCAAGGCGTTCGCGGACGGCGCGGACGGCACCGGCTGGTCCGAGGGCGCCGGGCTGCTCCTGGTGGAGCGGCTCTCCGACGCCCGCCGCCGCGGTCACCGGGTGCTGGCCGTGGTCCGCGGGTCGGCCGTGAACCAGGACGGCGCGTCGAACGGCCTGACCGCGCCGAACGGTCCCGCGCAGCAGCGGGTGATCCGCAAGGCGCTCGCCGCCGCCGGGCTCGACACGGCCGACGTGGACGCCGTGGAGGCGCACGGCACGGGCACCACGCTCGGCGACCCGATCGAGGCGGAGGCACTGCTCGCGACGTACGGCCAGGACCGGGATCCGCGACAGCCCCTGTGGCTCGGCTCCGTGAAGTCGAACCTCGGTCACACCCAGGCCGCGGCGGGCGTCGCCGGTGTGATCAAGATGGTCATGGCGATGCGGCACGGTGTGCTGCCCCGAACGCTGCACGTCGACCGGCCGTCGGCCGGCGTCGACTGGTCGGCGGGCGCCGTGGAGCTGCTGACCGAGGCCCGCGACTGGACTCCGGACGGCCGCCCGCGCCGGGCCGGGGTGTCCTCCTTCGGTATCGGCGGCACCAACGCGCACGTCATCCTCGAGGAAGCGCCGGTCCCCGAGGAAGCGCCGGTTCGCGAGCAACTCCCCGACGGGACCGCACCCGTGCTGGTCCCGGTGTCCGCGCGGACCGCGGCCGGGCTGCGCGGCCAGGCCGACCGGCTCGCCCGCTTCCTCGACGAGCGGCCCGACGTACCTGTCCCCGACGCCGCACACGCGCTCGCCACCGCGCGCGCCCACCTCGGCCACCGCGCCGTCGTCCTGGCGTCCGACCGGCGGCAGCTCGCCGCCGACCTCACCGCCTTCGCGCAGGGCACACCGAACCCCACCGTCGTCACCGGCACCCCGGCCACCGGCAAACTGGCCGTCCTCTTCACCGGCCAGGGCAGCCAGTGGGCCGGCATGGGCCGCGAACTCGCGGACACGTTCCCGGTCTTCCGGGACGCCTTCGACGCCGCGTGCGCCGCCGTCGACGTCCACCTGGCCGGGCACGCGGCACACCCGCTGCGCGAGGTCGTCCTCGCCGCACCGGGTACGCCCGAGGGCGAACTGCTCGACCGGACCATGTACACCCAGGGCGCCCTGTTCGCCCTGGAGACCGCCCTGTTCCGGCTCTTCGAGTCCTGGGGAGTGCGGCCGGACCTCCTTGCCGGGCACTCGGTCGGGGAGATCACCGCCGCGCACGTCTCCGGAGTCCTCGACCTGCGGCAGGCCGCCGAACTCGTCGCCGCGCGCGGCCGGTTGATGCAGGCGCTGCCCGCCCGGGGCGCCATGGCCGCCGTGCAGGCGACCGAGGACGAGATCACCCCACTGCTGCGCGGGCAGGCCGTCGTCGCCGCCGTCAACGGACCCACCTCCGTCGTCATCTCCGGCGACGAGGAGTCCGTGGAGGCGATCCTCGCCGAGCTGAACGGGCGCAAGACCAAGCGGCTGACCGTCAGCCACGCCTTCCACTCACCGCTGATGGACCCCATGCTCGACGCGTTCCGGCAGGTCCTGGAGTCGTTCGAGTACGCCGCACCCGGCATACCCGTCGTCTCCACCCTGACCGGCGAAGTCGCCCGGGACGGGCAGCTCTCCACCCCCGGCTACTGGGCCGACCAGGCACGCGGCGCGGTGCGGTTCGGCGACGCCCTCACCGCGCTCGGCGAGCAGGGCGCCACGACCTTCCTCGAACTGGGCCCCGGCGGCGTCCTCGCCGCGATGGCCCTGGCCGCGCCCGGCGTCCAGGAGCACGGCTGCATCGCCACGCTGCGCAAGGACGGCACCGAGCCCGCCGACGTCCTGACGGCGCTCGCGCAACTGCACGTGCGCGCGGTGGCCCTGGACTGGCCGGCCGTCCTCGAACGGCCGGCCACCGCGACGGGCACCGAGCTGCCCACCTACGCGTTCCAGCACCAGCGGTACTGGGTCGAGACCGACGCCGCGGCAGCGGGCGGTGCGGAGGCCCTCGGCGCGGTCGGCGCCGGGCACCCGCTGCTCGGCGCGGTCGTCACCCTCCCGGACAGCGAGGGCCTGCTCCTCACCGGACGCCTGTCGCCGCGCGGCCCGGGTCTGCTCGCCGGCCCCTCGGCGACGGGTGGCACCACCACCAGGGTCCCGGCCGCCGCCCTCCTGGAGATGATCGTCAGGGCCGGCGGCGAGGTGGCGTGCGGTGGCATCGAACAGGTCGTCGTCGAGACGCCGCTGACCGTCCCGGAACACGGCCACACCCGGATACGGGTCACGGTCGGCGCCCCGGGCCCGGACGGGCGCCGCCACGTCGCCGTCCACGGCCACACACTGGCCCCGGAGCACCCGGAGCACCCGGAGCACCCGGAGCAAGGGCCCTGGACGTGCCACGCCCGCGCCGTCCTCGTCCCCGGAATGCCGCAGCCGGCCTTCGACCTGCGGACCTGGCCGCTGCCCGCGGACAGCGCCGCGCCCCGGCCCGGCGCGCACCGCGTCCGGCAGCAGGACGGACAGACCTTCGCGGAGATCGCGCTCCCGGACGAACTGACCGACGAGGCAGCCGAGTTCACCATCCACCCGGCGCTCGTCGACAGCGCGCTGCGCCTCCTGGACACCGGCGTCGCAGCCGGGCCGCACACCCGTGACCTGTCCGACTGCGCCGCTTGGACGGTGTACGCGGAAGGCGCCGCGGCGCTGCGGCTGCGGATCACCCCGGTGGAGAGCGGCCGGCATCTCCTGGAGTTCGCGGACTCGGCGGGCGAACCCGTCGCGGCCCTGGGCCCGCTGAGCCTGGACGCCGTGAGCGCGGCCGGTCCCGAGGAGAACGTGACGCCGTACGAGGACGAGGCGGCCGCCGCCGACGACGCACAGGTGTCCTCCGGGCCTCTCACCCGGCGCGTGGTGACACGGAGCGAGGGGGCGGATGACGCGTTCGCCGGACGGCTGGCCGGGCTGCCGGTCGAGGAACAGCGCCGTGTGGTGATGGAACTGGTCAAGGAGAGCATCGCGGTCGTTCTCGGCCACCGTGACCGGGACGGGTTCGACTTCGACGCGGGGCAGTCCTTCAAGAGCCTCGGGTTCGACTCGCTCGGCGCGGTCAAGCTCCGCAACCGGCTGCACGACTTCACCGGGGCCGACCTGCCCACCACGCTCGTCTTCGACCACCCCACCCCCGAGGCGCTGGTCGGCCACCTGCGGGCCGAACTGCTCGGCGAGCACCCGAGGACGCCCGCCCCGGCCACGCCGGCCACCCCGGCCTCCGACGAGCCGATCGCGATCGTCGCCATGAGCACACGGCTGCCGGGCGGAGCGGACAGCCCCGAGGAACTGTGGAAGCTCGTGACCGAGCAGCGGGACGCGGTGTCCGGCTTCCCGCTCGACCGCGACTGGGACCTCGACGGCCTGTACCACCCGGACCCGGACCACGCGGGCACGAGCTACACCCGCTCGGGCGGATTCCTGCACGAGGCCGCCCAGTTCGACGCCGCCATGTTCGGGATCTCGCCGCGTGAGGCGCTGGCGATGGACCCGCAGCAGCGGCTGCTCCTGGAGACCTCCTGGGAGGCGTTGGAGCGGGCGGGCATCGACCCCCTGTCCACCCGGGGCGGCGACATCGGCGTCTTCACGGGGATCGTCCACCACGACTACGTGACCCGGCTCCACCACGTGCCCGAGGACGTCCAGGGCTACCTCATGACCGGAACGGCGGCGAGCGTGGCGTCGGGCCGGGTGTCGTACGTCTTCGGCTTCGAGGGCCCGGCGGTCACCGTGGACACGGCCTGCTCCTCCTCCCTCGTCGCCATCCACCTGGCCGCGCAGGCGCTGCGGCAGGGCGAGTGCTCGATGGCGCTCGCCGGCGGCGCCACCGTCATGGCCGGCCCGGACGCCTTCCTGGAGTTCTCGCGCCAGCGGGGCCTGTCCGCCGACGGCCGTTGCAAGGCGTTCTCCTCGAACGCCGACGGCACGGGCTGGGCCGAGGGTGTGGGTGTCGTGGTCCTGGAGCGGCTGTCGGTGGCGCGGGAGCGCGGGCACAGGGTGCTGGCGGTCCTGCGGGGCAGCGCGGTGAACCAGGACGGCGCGTCCAACGGTCTGACGGCTCCGAGCGGTCCCTCGCAGCAGCGGGTGATCCGCAAGGCGCTGGCCAACGCGGGGCTGTCCCCGGCCGACGTGGATGTGGTGGAGGCCCACGGTACGGGTACGGCTCTGGGCGATCCGATCGAGGCGCAGGCGCTGCTGGCCACCTACGGCCGGGGACGCGATCCTCAACAGCCTTTGTGGCTGGGCTCGTTGAAGTCGAACATCGGACACACGCAGGCCGCCGCGGGTGTCGCCGGTGTGATCAAGATGGTGCAGGCGCTGCGGCACGAGATGCTGCCGGCGACCTTGCACGTGGACGAGCCGACGACGCAGGTGGACTGGTCCGCGGGTGCGGTGGAACTGCTGACCGAGGCCAGGGAATGGCCGCGGGGCGGTCGTCCGCGCCGGGCGGGTGTCTCCTCGTTCGGGGCCAGTGGGACGAACGCGCATCTGATCCTGGAGGAGGCGCCTGCCGAGGCGGCTGTGCCCGTCGCGGACGAGGCGGTGCCCGCGGGTGTGGTGCCGTTGGTGGTGTCGGCCAGGAGTGCTGGTTCTTTGGCGGGGCAGGCCGGTCGGCTGGCGGCGTTCGTCGAAGGCGGCGACCAGGTGCCGCTCGCGTCGGTGGCCGGGGCGTTGGTGTCGGGCCGGGCGTTGCTGAGCGAGCGTGCGGTGGTGGTGGCCGGGTCGGGTGCGGAGGCGCTGGCCGGGCTGGGTGCGCTGGCGCGTGGTGAGGGCGCGCCGGGTGTGGTCACGGGCAGTGCCGGTTCGCCGGGCAAGGTCGTGTGGGTGTTCCCGGGTCAGGGTTCTCAGTGGGCCGGTATGGGGCGGGAGTTGCTGGACTCGTCGCCGGTCTTCGCGGAGCGGATCGCGGAGTGCGCGGCTGCCCTTGAGCCGTTCGTCGACTGGTCGCTGATCGACGTGCTGCGCGGTGACGCCGAGCCGGAGCTGTTGGACCGGGTGGATGTGCTGCAACCCGCCAGCTTCGCGGTGATGGTGGGTCTGGCGTCCGTGTGGTCCTCGGTGGGGGTGCTGCCGGACGCGGTCCTGGGCCATTCGCAGGGTGAGATCGCGGCGGCGTGTGTGTCCGGGGCGCTGTCGCTGGAGGACGCGGCACGCGTGGTGGCCTTGCGGAGCCAGGCCATCGCCGGCCGGCTGGCCGGGCGCGGTGGCATGGCGTCGGTGGCGCTGGCCGAGAGTGAGGCGGTCGTCCGTCTGGGGCGTTGGGCGGACCGGGTCGAGGTCGCGGCGGTCAACGGACCGGCGTCGGTCGTGATCGCGGGCGATGCTCAGGCGCTGGACGAAGTGCTCGAAGCTCTCTCGGCCGATGGTGTGCGGGTGCGGCGGGTGGCGGTGGACTACGCCTCGCACACCCGGCATGTGGAGGACATCCGCGACACCCTCGCCGACACCCTCTCGGGTATCGACGCGCAGGCACCGGCACTCCCCTTCTACTCGACCGTCACCGGCGCGTGGATCGAGGACGCCGGGGTTCTGGACGGCGGCTACTGGTATCGCAACCTGCGCGGCCAGGTGGGCTTCGGCCCGGCCGTCGCCGACCTTCTGGACCAGGGTCACCGGGCCTTCATCGAGGTCAGCGCGCACCCGGTGCTGGTCCAGCCGATCACCGAGACCGTCTACGAGGCAGACGGCGAAGTGGACGCGGTGGTGACCGGTTCCCTGCGCCGCGAGGAGGGCGGCCCGCGCCGGCTCCTCGCCTCCATGGCCGAGTTGTTCGTGCGCGGTGTGCCGGTGGACTGGAGCCGTGTCCTGCCGGCCGGGGCGGCCACGTCGGCCGGCGTGGACCTGCCGACGTACGCCTTCGACCACCAGCACTACTGGCTCCAGGAGGCGGAAGCGGCCGACGACACCGCCGACGCCTCCGAAGGCGCCGACTCCGACTTCTGGGCAGCGGTCGAGCACACCGATGTGGACTCCCTCGCCGAGCTCCTGGAGACGTCGTCGGCCGACGAACGCAGTGCGCTGAGCACCGTCGTGCCCGTGCTCGCCGAGTGGCGCGGAAAGCGGCGCGAGCGGTCGAGCGCGGAGAAGCTGCGCTACCACGTCACCTGGCAGCCGCTGGAACGCGAGGCCGCCGGTGTGCCGAGCGGGCGCTGGCTGGTCGTCGTACCGTCCGAGCGTTCCGACGACACCGGGATCGACGCCCTCCTCCAGGAGCTGGCCGGTCAGGGCCTTGGGACGGTCCTGCTCCAGGCCGGTGAGTCCGACCGTACGCGGGAGCGGCTCGCCGAGCGACTGACCGGTGTCCTGGCCGAACACGACGTGACCGGAGTGCTGTCCCTGCTCGTCCTGGACCAGCAGACGGCGGACGGCCCGCAGGACCCCCTCTCCGTCACGGCGTCGACGCTCGCGCTGATTCAGGCGCTGTCGGACAGCCGGGTGACCCAACCCCTGTGGTGCCTGACCAGGGGCGCGGTGAACATCGGCATCCACGACACCCTCACCTCGCCCGCCCAGGCGGCACTGTGGGGGCTCGGCCGGGCCGCCGCGCTCGAACGCCTCGACCGCTGGGGCGGCCTGATCGACCTGCCCGCCAGGACGGACGCCCGCACGGCCCAGTACCTGCTCGGCGTGCTGAACGGCGCCGCCGGGGAGGACCAGCTCGCGGTCCGGCGGTCCGGCGTGTACAGCCGTCGTCTGGTCCGCAAGCCCGTGCCGGAGGCGACGGCCGGTGAGGGCCGCTGGGAGCCCCGGGGCACCGTCCTGGTGACCGGTGGCGCCGAAGGGCTCGGCAAGCACGTCGCGGCCCGGCTCGCGCTCGACGGCGTCGACCGGCTCGTCGTCACCACCACCGCGCACACACCCGAGCAGGCGGTGCCGGAGCTGCGCGCCGAACTGGCCGGGCTCGGTGTGGCGACGACGGTGGAGTCCTGCGCGGACACGGACCGGGAGGCGATCACGCGCCTGGTGTCCGCGCCGCGGCAACCGCTCACCGCCGTGGTGCACGCCGCCGACATCACCTGGACCGGCTCCGTCGACGACACCGGACCGGCCGACCTCGCCGAGGTGTTCGCGGCCAAGGTGGACACCGCCCTCTGGCTGGACGAGCAGTTCGAGGACACACCGCTCGACGCGTTCGTGGTGTTCTCCTCGATCGCCGGCGTGTGGGGCGGCGGCGGCCAGGGCCCGTCCGCGGCGGCCAACGCCGTCCTGGACGCCCTGGTCGAGTGGCGCCGCGCCCGGGGGCTGCGGGCGACGTCGATCGCCTGGGGCGCGCTCGAACAGATCGGCGTGGGCATGGACGAGGCGGCCCTCGCCCAGCTGCGCCGCCGCGGCGTCCTGCCGATGGCCCCGCAGCTGGCGGTGACCGCCCTGGTGCAGGCGGTGCAGGGCAACGAGAAGTTCGTGGCGGTGGCCGACATGGACTGGGGCGCCTTCATCCCCGCGTTCACCTCGGTCCGCACCAGCCCCCTGTTCGCCGACCTGCCCGAGGCGAAGGCGGTGCTTCAGGCCGCGCGGCGCGACAGCGAGAACAGCGACGCCGCCTCGTCCCTCGCGGACTCCCTGCGGGCGGCCCCGGACACGGAGCAGAACCGCATCCTGCTCCGGCTGGTGCGCAGCCACGCCTCGACGGTCCTCGGCCACGGCGGTGCGGAGGGCATCGGCCCACGCCAGGCGTTCCAGGAGGTCGGCTTCGACTCGCTGGCCGCCGTGAACCTGCGCAACACCCTGGGCACGGCCACCGGACTGCGGCTGCCCGCCACGCTGATCTTCGACTACCCCACCCCGGAGGCGCTGGTCGGCTACCTGCGCTCCGAACTTCTCCGGGATGCCGACGACGACCCGGAAGCGCGTGAGGACGACCTCAGGCGGGTGCTGGCATCCGTTCCCTTCGCCCGGTTCAAGGAGGCCGGCGTCCTCGACACCCTCCTCGGTCTCGCGGACGGCAACGACGGCAACGACGGCAACGACGGCAATGACGCGGACCCCTCGGCCGGCGGAGCGCCGGCGGCCGCCGGCGACGAGGAACTGATCGACGCAATGGACGTTGCCGACCTGGTGCAACGGGCCCTGGGCAAGACGAGCTGACCACCGATGGTGAACGAATCGTGGAGGAAAGTTATGTCCGCGCCGGACGAGCAGATCGTTGAGGCACTGCGGGCCTCGCTGAAGGAGAACGCCCGACTTCAGCAGGAGAACGGCGAACTCGCGGCCGCAGCCGCGGAGCCCATCGCGATCGTCTCCATGGCCTGCCGGTACGCAGGCGGGATCCGCAGCCCCGAGGACCTGTGGCAGGTGGTGTCCGAGGGCGCGGACGTCTACACCTCCTTCCCCGAGGACCGGGGCTGGGACCTCGAGGGCCTCTACCACCCGGACCCCGACAACCCCGGTACGACGTACGTGCGCGAGGGTGCGTTCCTGCACGAGGCGGGCCAGTTCGACGCCGCGTTCTTCGGTATCTCGCCGCGCGAGGCACTGGCCATGGACCCCCAGCAGCGGCAGCTGCTCGAAGTGTCCTGGGAGGCCCTCGAACGGGCCGGCATCGACCCCCACTCCGTGCGGGGCATCGACGTCGGGGTGTTCGCCGGCATGGTGCACCAGGACTACGCCCCCGACCTCAGCGGCTACGAGGACTTCCTCAGCCTGGAACGCGCCCTCGGCACCGCGGGCGGCGTCGCCTCCGGACGCGTCGCCTACACCCTCGGACTCGAAGGCCCCGCGGTCACCGTCGACACCATGTGCTCCTCCTCGCTGGTGGCGACCCATCTCGCCACGCAGGCGCTGCGCCGCGGCGAGTGCTCGATGGCGCTCGTGGGCGGCTCCACGGTGATGTCGACGCCGGGCGGGTTCGTCGGCTTCGCCCGGCAGCGGGCCCTCGCCTTCGACGGCCGCATCAAGTCGTACGCCGCCGGCGCCGACGGTTCCAGCTGGGCCGAGGGCGTGGGCGTACTGCTCCTGGAGCGGCTTTCGGTGGCACAGGAGCGCGGCCACCAGATCCTCGCGGTGATCCGCGGCAGCGCCATCAACCAGGACGGCGCCTCCAACGGCCTCACCGCCCCCAACGGCCCCGCCCAGCAGCGGGTGATCCGCAAGGCCCTGACCGGCGCGGGGCTCTCCCCGTCCGATGTGGACGCGGTCGAGGGCCACGGCACGGGCACGGTCCTCGGCGACCCGATCGAGGCACAGGCGCTGCTCGCGACGTACGGGCAGGGCCGGGACCCGAAGAAGCCGCTGTGGCTCGGCTCGGTCAAGTCGGTCATCGGGCACACGCAGGCGGCGTCCGGTGTGGCCGGTGTCATCAAGACGGTGCAGGCGTTGCGGCACGGGGTGCTCCCGGCGACCCTGCACGTGGACGCTCCGACCCCCCAGGTGGACTGGTCGGCGGGCGCGGTGGAGCTGCTGACCGAGACACGGGAGTGGTCACGCGACGGCCGTCCGCGCCGGGCCGGGGTGTCCTCGTTCGGGGCCAGCGGAACGAACGCGCACCTGATCCTGGAGGAGGCCCCTGCCCAGGAGGCCGCCCGGACAGAGGCGGTGCCCGGTGGTGCGGTGCCGCTGGTGGTCTCGGCGGCAACCGCCGATTCCCTGGCGGCCCAGGCCGGACGCCTGGCGTCGTTCGTGGAGTCCGGCGCCGACGGGGCGTCCCCGGCGGAGATCGCCGGCGCGCTGGTGACGGGCCGCGCGGTGCTGGGCGAGCGCGCGGTGGTCGTGGCCGAGTCGGACGAGGAGGCGCTCGCCGGACTGCGGGCGCTCGCACGGGGCGAGAGCGCGCCCGGTGTCGTCTCCGGATCGGGCACACCGGGCAAGGTCGTCTGGGTGTTCCCGGGCCAGGGCTCCCAGTGGGCCGGCATGGGCCGGGAACTGCTCGACTCCTCCCCGGTCTTCGCGGAGCGGATCGATCAGTGCGCGACCGCCCTCGAACGGTGGGTGGACTGGTCGCTCATCGACGTGCTGCGCGGCGAGGCGGAGCCCGGACTTCTCGACCGGGTCGATGTGCTTCAGCCCGCCAGCTTCGCCGTGATGGTCGGCCTGGCCGCCGTCTGGGCGTCCGTGGGCGTCGAGCCCGACGCGGTGCTCGGCCACTCACAGGGCGAGATCGCCGCCGCGTGCGTCTCCGGGGCGCTGTCCCTGGACGACGCGGCACGTGTGGTGGCGCTGCGCAGCCAGGCCATCGCCGAGCAGCTGGCCGGGCGCGGCGGCATGGCCTCGGTCGCCCTGAGCGAGGACGAGGTGGTCGCGCGGCTGGAGCGCTGGGCGGACCGGGTCGAGGTCGCCGCGGTCAACGGCCCGTCCTCGGTGGTGATCGCCGGCGACGCGGCAGCCCTGGACGAGGCCCTGGACACCCTGGACGACCAGGGCGTACGGGTCCGGCGGATCGCCGTGGACTACGCCTCCCACACCCGGCACGTCGAGCGGATCCGCGACACCCTCGCCGACGCGCTGGCCGGGATCGCCGCGCAGGCGCCGACGATCCCCTTCTACTCGACCGTCGTCAGCGGCTGGGTGGAGGACGCCGCGGTCCTGGACGGCGGCTACTGGTACCGCAACCTGCGCGGCCAGGTGAAGTTCGGCCCCGCGGTGGCCGAGCTGATCGCGCAGGGCCACGGCGCCTTCCTGGAGATCAGCGCCCACCCGGTGCTGGTCCAGCCGATCACCGAGACCGTCCACGCCGCCGACGGCGACGCGGACGCCGTGGTGACGGGCTCGCTGCGCCGCCAGGAGGGCGGCCCGCGGCGGCTGCTGACCTCGATGGCCGAACTGTTCGTGCGCGGCGTGCCCGTGGACTGGGCCGGGATGCTGCCCGCCGGAGCCACGTCGCCACGGGTGGACCTGCCGACGTACGCCTTCGACCACCAGCACTACTGGCTGCGGATGGGCGGCTCGGCCACGGACTCGGCGTCGCTGGGCCTGACCGGGACCGACCACCCGCTCCTCGGCGCGGTGGTGCCGCTGCCGCAGTCCGACGGCCTGGTGTTCACCTCACGCCTGTCGCTGAAGACACACCCCTGGCTCGCCGGGCACGCCATCGGCGGCGTCGTCATCGTCCCCGGCACCGCGTACGTCGACCTCGCCGTACGCGCCGGCGACGAGTTCGGCTGCGGCGTCCTGGAAGAGCTCGTGATCGAGGCACCGCTGGTGCTGCCCGAGCGCGGCGCGGTGCGTGTCCAGGTCGCGGTGAGCGGACCGGCCGAGACCGGCCTGCGCACCGTGGACGTGTACTCCCTGCGCGAGGACACCGCCGACGAGGGCGGCGCGGAAGGGTGGACCCGGCACGCCACCGGACTCCTGTCCGCCGAGCAGCGCGCGCAGACGGCCGACGCCGACTTCACCGCGTGGCCGCCGCCGGGCGCGCAGCCGGTCGACGTCGACACCTTCTACGGCGACCTGACCGAGCGCGGCTACGCCTACGGCCCGGCGTTCCAGGGCATGCGGGCGGTGTGGCGGCGCGGCGAGGAGGTCTTCGCCGAGGTCGCCCTGCCGGAGGAACAGCGCGAAGAAGCAGGCAAGTACGGCATCCACCCGGCGCTCCTCGACGCCGCCCTGCACACCAACGCCTTCGCCAACCCGGACGACGACCGCAAGGTGCTGCCGTTCGCGTGGAACGGTCTCGTGCTGCACGCCGCGGGTTCCTCGGCCCTGCGGGTGCGGGTCGCGCCGTGCGGCCCGGACGCGCTGTCGTTCCAGGCCGCCGACGAGACCGGTGGCCTGGTGGTGACGATGGACTCGCTGGTGTCCCTGCCGGTCTCCGCCGACCAGCTGGACGCCGCGGCCGCGGACGAGAGCCGCGACGCGCTGTTCGGCGTGGAGTGGACCGGACTGCCCCCGGCCCCGCGCACGGAGCCCGCGCCGTCCTGGACGCCGGTGACCACGGCCGAGGACGTGGCGGCCCTGGCCGGGAGCACCCGGGCACCGGCGGTCGCGGTCCTCGAGGCCGTCGGCGGCGACGGCGAGGACGCCGTCCTCGCCCTGTCCTCGCGGGTGCTGGGTGTGGTGCAGGAGTGGCTGGCCGCGGACGGCCTGGAGGAGTCGCGGCTGGTGGTGGCGACCCGGGGCGCGGTGCCCGCCGGCGACGGTGTCGTGTCCGACCCGGCCGGAGCGGCGGTGTGGGGTCTGGTCCGGGCCGCGCAGGCCGAGAACCCCGGCCGGATCGTCCTGATCGACACCGACCCGGCCACCGACCACGGACCGGAAGCCGTGCTGGGCGCGGTCCTGGCCGGCGACGAACCGCAGGTCGCCGTGCGCGGCACGACGCTCTCCGCGCCCCGGCTCGCCCGCGTCACCGGCGAAGTCCCCGACGTCCCGCAGGTGTTCGCACCGCAGGGAACGGTTCTGGTCACCGGCGGCACCGGATCGCTGGGCGGCCTTCTCGCCCGGCACCTCGTCGCGCGCCACGGCGTACGCCACCTCGTCCTCGCCGGCCGTCGCGGCCCGGACACCGAGGGCGTACGAGAACTGGCAGCCGAGCTCACCGAACAGGGCGCGGCGGTCTCCGTGGTGGCCTGCGACGTCTCCGAACGCGCCCAGGTCGAGACACTGCTGGCATCCGTACCGGACGACCATCCCCTGACCGGCGTGGTGCACCTGGCCGGTGTCCTGGACGACGGGGTGATCGCCACGCTCACCCCGGAGCGCCTCGCCGGAGTGTTCGCCCCCAAGGTCGACGCGGTACGACACCTCGACGAGCTGACCCGGGAGCTGCACCTCGACGCGTTCGTCGTGTTCTCGTCCGCCGCCGCCCTGATGGGCTCGGCGGGCCAGGGCAACTACGCCGCCGCCAACGCCTTCCTCGACGGCCTGATGGCCGGGCGCCGCGCGGCGGGCCTGCCCGGCCTGTCCCTGGCCTGGGGCCTGTGGGAGCAGAGCACCGGACTGACCGCCCACCTCAGCGCCGTCGACCAGGCCCGGATGAGCCGCGGCGGTGTCCTCGCGCTGACCCCGGCCGAAGGACTGCACATCTTCGACACCGGCCTGCACATGGGCCAGGCACTCCTCGTACCGATCAAGCTGGACCTCAAGACGCTGCGTGGCCAGGCCGCGTCCGGCGGGGGAGTCCCGCACCTGCTGCGCGGCCTGGTCCGCGCCGGCCGGCGCATGGCGCGGGCGGCCGCCGGGGACAGCAGCGCACTGGTCCGCCGGCTCGCCGGACTGTCCCAGGACGAGCAGGAGAGCGTCCTGCTCTCCGTCGTCCAGGCCGAGGCGGGCGCCGTACTCGGCTTCAGCGGCCCCGATCTGGCGCAGGGCACACGGGGATTCAGCGACATCGGCTTCGACTCCCTGACCGCCGTGGAACTGCGCAACCGGCTGAGCGCGGCGACCGGCGTGAAACTCCCCGCCACACTGATCTTCGACTACCCGACCCCGGTGGCCCTGGCCCGCCATCTGCGTGAGGAACTGGGGGACACGGCGGCGGCCGGTACGTCCGCCGCGACCGCGGCCGTCGTCGCGGACCCCGACGAGCCCATCGCGATCGTGGGGATGTCGTGCCGCCTGCCCGGTGGCGTGACCGACCCCGAGGAGCTGTGGCGCCTGGTGCGGGAGGGCCGCGAGGGCATGTCCGCCTTCCCCGACGACCGCGGCTGGGACCTGGACGGCCTGTTCGACGCCGACCCCGACAAGGCGGGCACGTCGTACACCGCCAAGGGCGGCTTCCTGGACGGAGCCGGCCTCTTCGACGCCGGGTTCTTCGGGATATCGCCGCGTGAGGCGCTGGCGATGGACCCGCAGCAGCGGCTCCTCCTCGAAGCCGCCTGGGAGGCCCTGGAGCGGGCGGGCATCGACCCGGCCACCGCCCGGGGCGACAACATCGGCGTCTTCTCCGGTGTCTCCATCCACGACTACGTCGAGTCCCTGACCAGCCTGCCCGCGGAACTCGAAGGCTTCGCCACGACCGCCACCGCCGGAAGCGTGGCGTCGGGCCGGGTGTCGTACGTCTTCGGCTTCGAGGGCCCGGCGGTCACGGTGGACACGGCCTGCTCGTCCTCCCTGGTGGCCATGCACCTCGCGGCGCAGGCGCTGCGGCAGGGCGAGTGCTCGATGGCGCTCGCCGGCGGCGTCGCCGTGATGGGATCGCCGATCGGCGTCCTCGGCATGTCACGCCAGCGGGGCCTGGCCGCCGACGGCAGCTGCAAGGCGTACGCGGACGGCGCCGACGGCACGGTGCTGTCCGAAGGCGTCGGTCTGGTCGTCCTGGAGCGGCTGTCGGTGGCCCGGGAGCGCGGGCACAGGGTCCTGGCGGTCCTGCGTGGCAGCGCGGTGAACCAGGACGGCGCGTCCAACGGCCTGACGGCTCCGAACGGTCCCTCGCAGCAGCGGGTGATCCGCAAGGCCCTCTCCAACGCCGGGATCTCCCCGGCGGACGTGGACGTGGTCGAAGGACACGGCACCGGCACGGTCCTCGGCGACCCGATCGAGGCGCAGGCGCTGCTGGCCACCTACGGCCGGGGACGCGATCCTCAACAGCCTTTGTGGCTGGGCTCGTTGAAGTCGAACATCGGACACACGCAGGCCGCCGCGGGCGTCGCCGGTGTGATCAAGATGGTGCAGGCACTGCGGCACGGCATGATGCCCCCGACGCTGCACGCACAGCAGCCCACGACCAAGGTGGAATGGTCGGACGGTGCCATCGAGCTGCTGACGGAGGCGCGGGAGTGGCCGCGGGGCGGTCGTCCGCGCCGGGCGGGTATCTCCTCGTTCGGGATCAGTGGGACGAACGCGCATCTGATCCTGGAGGAGGCACCCGCCGAGGCGGCTGTGCCCGTCGCGGACGAGGCGGTGCCCGCGGGTGTGGTGCCGTTGGTGGTGTCGGCCAGGAGTGCTGGTTCTTTGGCGGGGCAGGCCGGCCGGCTGGCGGCGTTCGTCGAAGGCGGCGACCAGGTGCCGCTCGCGTCGGTGGCCGGGGCGTTGGTGTCGGGCCGGGCGTTGCTGGGTGAGCGTGCGGTGATCGTGGCCGGGTCGGGTGCGGAGGCGGTGGCCGGGCTGGGTGCGCTGGCGCGCGGTGAGAGCGCGCCGGGTGTGGTCACGGGCAGTGCCGGCTCCGTCCCGCCGGGCAAGGTCGTGTGGGTGTTCCCGGGTCAGGGTTCTCAGTGGGCCGGTATGGGGCGGGAGTTGCTGGACTCGTCGCCGGTCTTCGCGGAGCGGATCGCGGAGTGCGCGGTCGCTCTCGAGCCGTTCGTCGACTGGTCGCTGATCGACGTGCTGCGCGGTGACGCCGAGCCGGAGCTGTTGGACCGGGTGGATGTGCTGCAACCCGCCAGCTTCGCGGTGATGGTGGGTCTGGCGTCCGTGTGGTCCTCGGTGGGTGTGTTGCCGGACGCGGTCCTGGGTCATTCGCAGGGTGAGATCGCGGCGGCGTGTGTGTCCGGGGCGCTGTCGCTGGAGGACGCGGCACGCGTGGTGGCCTTGCGCAGTCAGGCGATCGCCGGCCGACTGGCGGGACGTGGCGGTATGGCGTCGGTCGCCCTGAGCGAGAGTGAGGCGGTCGTCCGTCTGGGGCGTTGGGCGGACCGGGTCGAGGTGGCGGCGGTCAACGGACCGGCGTCGGTGGTGATCGCGGGCGATGCTCAGGCGTTGGACGAGGCGCTGGACGCGTTGGCCGCCGATGGTGTGCGGGTGCGGCGGGTGGCGGTGGATTACGCCTCGCACACCCGGCATGTGGAGGACATCCGCGACACGCTCGCCGAGACGCTGGCGGAGGTGAGTGCCCAGGCGCCGGTGGTGCCGTTCTACTCGACCGTCGTCAGCGGCTGGGTGGAGGATGCCGGGGTTCTGGACGGCGGCTACTGGTACCGCAACCTGCGCGGCCAGGTGGGCTTCGGCCCGGCCGTCGCCGACCTTCTGGACCAGGGTCACGGTGTCTTCGTGGAGGTCAGCGCGCACCCGGTGCTGGTCCAGCCGATCACGGAGATCGCCGACGACACCGAAGCCGGCGTGGTCGTGACCGGTTCCCTGCGCCGCGAGGAAGGCGGCCCGCGCCGACTCCTCGCCTCCATGGCCGAACTGTTCGTGCGCGGTGTGCCGGTGGACTGGACCGGCGTGCTGCCGGACGGGGCGGTCACGTCGGCGGGCGTGGACCTGCCGACGTATGCCTTCGACCACCAGCACTACTGGCTCCACACCGCACAGACCGCCACCGACGCGACAGCACTGGGACAGACGGCGGCCGATCACCCGCTGCTGGGCGCGGTGGTGCGGCTGCCGCAGTCGGACGGGCTGGTGTTCACCTCCCGCCTCTCGCTGAAGTCGCATCCCTGGCTGGGCGATCACGTGGTGGGCGGCCTGGTGCTGGTCCCCGCCACGGGACTGGTGGAACTGGCCGTCCGGGCCGGTGACGAGGCCGGCTGCGCGGTGCTGGAAGAGCTGGTGACCGAGGCGCCGCTGGTCGTGCCCGAGCACGGCGGCGTACGCGTCCAGGTCGCCCTGGGCGCGCCGGCCGAGAACGGCTCGCGCCCCGTGGACGTGTACTCCCAGCGCGAGGACGGCTCCGGTGAGGCGGAGGCATGGACGCGCCACGCCACCGGCACGCTGACGGACTCCTCCTCGACCCGGGGGACGGACTTCGACTTCGCCGCCTGGCCGCCGCCCGGCGCCCAGCCCGTCGAGGCCGGCGACCTCTACACCGTTCTGGTCGAGCGGGGATACGAGTACGGGCCCACGTTCCAGGGCGTGCGCGCGGTGTGGCGGCGCGGCGAGGAACTCTTCGCCGAGGTCGCCCTGCCCGAGGAACAGCGCAAGGACGCCGTGAAGTTCGGTCTCCACCCGGCGCTGCTCGACGCCGCCCTGCACGCCCACACCTTCAGTGACACGACGGCGGACGGTGACCTCGTGCGCCAACCGCTCGACTGGAACGGCCTGGTGCTGCACGCCGCGGGGGCCTCGGCGCTGCGCGTACGGCTGCTGGCCGACGGGGCCGACACGCTGACGCTCCAGGCGGCGGACGAGACCGGCGGCCTGGTGGTGTCGGCGGACTCGCTGACGCTGCGGACGCCGTCGGCCGGACAACCGGCGGGAGCCGGGCACACGGCTGACTCGCTGTTCCGGGTGGACTGGACCGAACTGCCTCCGGCCCAGGGTGCGTGGTCCGTGCCGTCGTGGACGCCGGTCGCCACCGCGGACGAGGTCGAGGCCCTGGCCGCGAGCGGCGACACCCCGTCGGTCGCGGTGGTGGAGGCCGTCGGCGGCGACGGCGAGGACGCCGTACTCGCCCTGTCGTCCCGGGTGTTGGGCGTGGTGCAGACGTGGCTGGCCACGGCCGGAGCCGAGGAGTCGCGCCTCGTCGTGGCGACCCGGGGCGCGGTGCCCGCCGGCGACGGCGCGGTGACCGATCCGGCCGGAGCGGCGGTGTGGGGTCTGGTCCGTGCCGCCCAGGCCGAGAACCCCGACCGGATCGTCCTGATCGACACCGACCCGGCCACCACCGACGGACCGGAAGCCGTCCTGGGCGCCGTCCTGGCCGGTGACGAACCGCAGGTCGCGGTCCGCGGCACGACCCTGTCGACACCCCGGCTCGCCCGCACCACCGCCCACGTCCCGGATCCGGCCGCGGTGTTCGGCCCGGAGGGAACGGTTCTGATCACCGGCGGTACCGGATCGCTGGGTGCGCTGGCGGCCCGGCACCTGGTCACCCGGCACGGCGTGCGCCACCTCGTCCTCGCCGGCCGTCGGGGGCCGGACGCCGAGGGTGCGCGGGAGCTGGTCGCCGAGCTCACCGAGCAGGGCGCGGCCGTGTCGGTCGTGGCCTGTGACGTCTCCGACCGCACGCAGGTCGAGGCCCTGCTGGCCTCGGTTCCCGACGAGCATCCCCTGCGCGGGGTCGTGCACACGGCCGGTGTCCTGGACGCCGGAGTGGTCGGGACTCTCACTCCCGCCCGCCTGGCGAGGGTGTTCGCGCCGAAGGTGGACGCCGTACGCCACCTCGACGCGCTCACCCGAGACCTGGACCTGGACGCGTTCGTCGTCTACTCCTCCGTCTCGGCCGTCTTCATGGGCGCGGGCAGCGGCGGCTACGCGGCGGCCAACGCCTTCCTGGACGGCCTGATGGCCAACCGGCGCACGGCGGGTCTGCCGGGGCTCTCGCTGGCCTGGGGTCTGTGGGACCAGACCGACGGCATGGCGGCCAACACCGACGAGTTCACCCGGTCCCGGATGAACCGGCGCGGTGGCCTCCAGGCGATGCCCCTCGCGGAGGGCATGGAACTGTTCGACGCCGCCGTGGGGTCGGAGCAGGCGCTCCTGGTGCCCGCCAAGCTGGATCTGCGCGGAGTGCGGGCCGAGGCGGCGGCGGGCGGCGAGGTGCCGCACATGCTGCGCGGCCTGGTCCGCACGGGCCGGCAGCAGGCGCGGACGGGCTCCGCCAGGGACGGCGAGCTGCTGCGCCGCCTGGCCGGGCTGCCCGCCGCCGACCAGGAGAAGGTCCTCGTCGACTTGGTGCGCACCCAGGCCGCGGTCGTGCTCGGGCACGCCGGACCGGACGGGGTCCGGGCGGACACGGCATTCAAGGACACCGGATTCGACTCGCTCACGTCCGTGGAACTGCGCAACCGGCTGCACGAAGCGACGGGGCTGAAGCTTCCCGCCACCCTGGTCTTCGACTACCCGAACCCGCAGACCCTTGCCCGCCACCTGCACACCGAACTGGTGCCGGACGGCGGCGCGACCGGCCCGGACGTGGACGAACAGCGGCTGCGGCAGGCACTCGTATCGCTCCCGCTGGCCCGGTTCCGGGAAGCCGGACTGATGGATGCCCTGGTCAGGCTGGCCGCCCTCGGCGACGGCGCACCGGAGAACGACGCGATGGACGACGCCGACGAGGAGAGGGCGATTGCCGAGCTGAACGTCGACGACCTCGTGCAACTCGCGCTCGGCGACAACTGACTCCGCGAAACCGCTGAAGGATTGGGGAAACCAAAGTGAGTGCGTCGTATGAAAAGGTCGTCGAGGCGCTACGGAAGTCGCTCGAAGAGGTCGGCTCGCTGAAGAAGCGGAACCGCCGGCTCGTCGACGCCTCCCGGGAGCCGATCGCGATCGTCGGGATGGCGTGCCGGCTGCCCGGCGGGGTGGCGGGTCCCGAGGACCTGTGGCGGCTGGTGCGTGACGGCGGCGACGCGGTGTCGGACTTCCCCGAGGACCGGGGCTGGGACCTGGAGGGCCTGTTCGACCCGGACCCGGAGCGCGCGGGTACGACGTACACCAGCAAGGGCGGCTTCCTGCACGAGGCGGGCCTTTTCGACGCGGACTTCTTCGGTATCTCGCCGCGTGAGGCGCTGGCGATGGACCCGCAGCAGCGGCTGCTCCTGGAGACCTCCTGGGAGGCCCTGGAGAGCGCCGGCATCGACCCGGTCTCGCTGAAGGGCGCCGATGTCGGCGTGTTCTCCGGGGTGTTCGGCCAGGGCTATGTCGCGCCCGGCGCCAGCGTGGTCACACCGGAACTGGAGGGCTTCGCGGGCACCGGCGGATCGACGAGTGTGGCCTCGGGCCGCGTGTCGTACGTCCTCGGCTTCGAGGGCCCGGCCGTCACGATCGACTCGGCCTGCTCGTCGTCCCTGGTGTCGATGCATCTCGCGGCGCAGGCGCTGCGGCAGGGCGAGTGCTCCATGGCGCTCGCCGGCGGCGCCACCGTCATGGCCAACCCCGGCGCCTTCGTGGAGTTCTCCCGCCAGCGGGGCCTGGCCGGCGACGGCCGCTGCAAGGCGTTCGCGGACGCCGCGGACGGCACGGGCTGGGCCGAGGGTGTGGGTGTCGTGGTCCTGGAACGCCTGTCGGTGGCGCGGGAGCGCGGGCACAGGGTCCTGGCGGTCCTGCGGGGCAGCGCGGTGAACCAGGACGGCGCGTCCAACGGCCTGACGGCTCCGAACGGTCCCTCGCAGCAGCGGGTGATCCGCGGGGCTCTCGCCAGCGCCGGGCTCTCACCCGCGGATGTGGACGTGGTGGAGGGCCACGGGACCGGTACGGTCCTCGGTGACCCGATCGAGGCGCAGGCGCTCCTGGCCACCTACGGCCGGGACCGGGAACCGGACAAGCCCCTGTGGCTCGGCTCGTTGAAGTCGAACGTCGGTCATACGCAGGCCGCCGCGGGTGTCGTCGGCGTCATCAAGATGGTGCAGGCGCTGCGGCACGAGATGCTGCCCAAGACGCTGCACGTGGATGCGCCGACGAGCAAGGTGGACTGGTCCGCGGGCGCGGTGGAACTGCTCACCGAGACCCGTGAGTGGCCGAGCAACGGGCACCCGCGTCGAGCGGCGGTGTCGGCGTTCGGTGTCAGTGGGACGAACGCGCATCTGATCCTGGAGGAGGCGCCTGCCGAGGCGGCTGTGCCCGTCGCGGACGAGACGGTGCCCGCGGGTGTGGTGCCGTTGGTGGTGTCGGCGCGCAGTGCCGGTTCGCTGGCGGGGCAGGCCGGCCGGCTGGCGGCGTTCGTCGAAGGCGGCGACCAGGTGCCGCTCGCGTCGGTGGCCGGGGCGTTGGTGTCGGGCCGGGCGTTGCTGAGCGAGCGTGCGGTGGTGGTGGCCGGGTCGGGTGCGGAGGCGCTGGCCGGGCTGGGTGCGCTGGCGCGTGGTGAGGGCGCGCCGGGTGTGGTCACGGGCAGTGCCGGTTCGCCGGGCAAGGTCGTGTGGGTGTTCCCGGGTCAGGGTTCTCAGTGGGCCGGTATGGGGCGGGAGTTGCTGGACTCGTCGCCGGTCTTCGCGGAGCGGATCGCGGAGTGCGCGGCTGCCCTTGAGCCGTTCGTCGACTGGTCGCTGATCGACGTGCTGCGCGGTGACGCCGAGCCGGAGCTGTTGGACCGGGTGGATGTGCTGCAACCCGCCAGCTTCGCCGTGATGGTCGGCCTGGCGGCGGTCTGGTCCTCGGTCGGCGTGAAGCCGGACGCGGTCCTGGGCCATTCGCAGGGTGAGATCGCGGCGGCGTGTGTGTCCGGGGCGCTGTCGCTGGAGGACGCGGCACGCGTGGTGGCCTTGCGCAGTCAGGCGATCGCCGGCCGACTGGCCGGGCGCGGCGGTATGGCGTCGGTGGCGCTGGCCGAGAGTGAGGCGGTCGTCCGTCTGGGGCGTTGGGCGGACCGGGTCGAGGTGGCGGCGGTCAACGGACCGGCGTCGGTGGTGATCGCGGGTGACGCCGAGGCGCTGGACGAGGCGCTGGACGCGTTGGCCGCCGATGGTGTGCGGGTGCGGCGGGTGGCTGTGGATTACGCCTCGCACACCCGGCATGTGGAGGACATCCGCGACACGCTCGCCGAGACGCTGGCGGAGGTGAGTGCCCAGGCGCCGGTGGTGCCGTTCTACTCGACCGTCGTCAGCGGCTGGGTGGAGGATGCCGGGGTTCTGGACGGCGGCTACTGGTATCGCAACCTGCGCGGCCAGGTGGGCTTCGGCCCGGCCGTCGCCGAGCTTCTGGACCAGGGTCACGGTGTCTTCGTGGAGGTCAGCGCGCACCCGGTGCTGGTCCAGCCGATCACCGAGATCGTCGATGACAGCGACACGGGTGCCGGCGCTGTGGTGACCGGTTCCCTGCGCCGCGAGGAAGGCGGCCCGCGCCGACTCCTCGCCTCCATGGCCGAACTGTTCGTCCGCGGCGTCACCCTGGACTGGACCGGCGTCCTGCCGGCCGGCGCCACGTCGGCCGGCGTGGACCTGCCGACGTACGCCTTCGACCACCAGCACTACTGGCTCCAGGAGACCGGCTCGGCGACGGACGCGGCGGCGCTGGGACAGGAGGCGGCCGACCACCCGCTCCTTGGGGCGGTCGTGCGGCTGCCGCAGTCCGACGGGCTGGTGTTCACCTCCCGCCTCTCGCTGAAGTCGCACCCCTGGCTGGCCGACCACGCCGTCGGTGGTGTCGTCATCCTCCCCGGCACGGGACTCGTCGAACTGGCCGTCCGGGCCGGTGACGAGGCCGGCTGCGGGGTGCTGGAAGAGCTGGTGATCGAGGCGTCGCTGGTCGTGCCGCAGCAGGGCGGCGTACGCGTCCAGGTCGCCGTGGGCGCGCCGGACGAGAACGGCTCGCGCGCCGTGGAGGTCTACTCCCGGCAGGAGAACGCCGACGAGGAAGACGCGTGGACGCGGCACGCCACCGGCACGCTGTCGGCCGCGCCGTCGGCGCAGGGGACCGACATCGACTTCACCGCGTGGCCGCCGGCCGGCGCGCAGCCCGTCGAGGTCGGCGGTTTCTACAGCGACCTGATCGAGCGCGGTTACGGCTACGGTCCGGCGTTCCAGGGCGTGCGGGCGGTGTGGCGGCGCGGCGAGGAGGTCTTCGCCGAGGTCGCCCTGCCCGAGGAGCAGCGCAAGGAGGCCGACAGGTTCGGACTCCACCCCGCGCTGCTCGACGCCGCCCTGCAAGCCGCCACGATCGGGGCCGCGGCGGGCGCGGAAGGGGACGACTCCGGGCAGCCGGTGCTGGCGTTCGCATGGAACGGCCTGGTGCTGCACGCCGCGGGTGCCTCGGCGCTGCGGGTGCGGATCGCACCGAACGGCTCGGACGCCCTGGCGGTCCAGGCCGCCGACGCGGCCGGTGGCCTGGTGGTCACGCTGGACTCGCTGGTGTCCCGGGCGGTGTCCGCCGAGCAGCTGGAGACGCCGGTCGACACGGTGGTCGCCAACGCGCTGTTCCGGCTGGAGTGGAGCGAACTGCCCCCGGTTCCGGGGTCGGAGTTCCCGCCGTCGTGGGTGCCGGTGAGCACGCCCGACGATGTGGCGGCGCTGTCCGCGAGCGTCGGCGTACCGGCGGTGGCGGTCCTGGAGGCTGTTGGCGACGACGGTGAGGACGCCGTACTCTCCCTGTCCTCCCGGGTGTTGGGCGTGGTGCAGGCCTGGCTGGCCGCGGACGGCCTCGACGAGGCGCGGCTGGTGGTGGCGACCCGGGGCGCGGTGCCCGCCGGTGGGAAGGCGGTGACGGATCCGGCCGCGGCGGCGGTGTGGGGTCTGGTGCGCGCCGCCCAGTCCGAGAGCCCGGAGCGGATCGTCATCCTGGACACCGACCCCGACGCCGAAGGCCATCTGGACTCGGTCCTGGACTCCGTGCTCGGGCCGGTGGTGGCCAGTGAGGAGCCCCAGGTCGCCGTGCGCGGTACGGACATGTCGATCCCGCGGTTCGCCCGCGCCACCGGTCACGTCGCGGACCCCTCCGCGGTGTTCGGGCCGGAGGGGACCGTTCTGGTCTCGGGTGCCGGGTCGTTGGGCGGTGTGGTGGCGCGGCATCTGGTCGTTCGGCACGGGGTGCGGCATCTGGTCCTCGCCAGTCGCCGTGGCCCGGCCGCGGAGGGCGTACCGGAGCTGGTCGCCGAGCTCACCGGACACGGTGCGGCGGTCTCCGCCGTGGCCTGTGACGTGTCGAACCGCGAGCAGGTCGAGGCGCTGCTGGCCTCGCTGCCCGACGAGCAGCCCCTGCGCGGTGTGGTGCACACGGCCGGCGTGTTCGACGACGGGCTGATCGGGGCGCTGACCCCGGAGCGGCTCGCGGGCGTGTTCGCGCCGAAGGTGGACGCCGTACGCCACCTCGACGCGCTCACCCGAGACCTGGAGCTGGACGCGTTCGTCGTGTACTCGTCCGTGGCGGGCCTCTCCGGGGGCGCCGCGCAGGGCAACTACTCGGCGGCCAACGCCTTCCTGGACGGCCTGATGAGCAACCGCCGGGCGGCGGGTCTGCCCGGCCTGTCCCTGGCCTGGGGTCTGTGGGAGCAGTCCCTCGGCATGGCCGGCCACCTCAGCGCCGTCGACCAGGCGCGGGCCGGCCGCCACGGGGTGCTGGAGATATCGGCGGCCGAGGGCATGGAACTGTTCGACGCCGCTCTCGTGTCCGGACCGGCCCTGCTGGTGCCGGTCAAGCTGGACCTGCGGGGGATACGGGCCGAGGCCTCGGCCGGCGGGGCGGTCCCGCTGCTGCTGCGCGGTCTGGTACGGACAGGACGGCAACAGGCCCGAGCGGTGAGCACCGCCGGCGAGAGCCGGCAGCTGTCCGACCGGCTGGCCGGACTCGCGGCCACCGAGCAGGAGGCCCTGCTTCTGGACCTGGTGCGGACCCAGGCCGCGGTCGTGCTCGGGCACAGCGGGCCGGAACGCGTCCGGCCGGACACCGCGTTCAGCGAAGCCGGGTTCGACTCGCTCACCTCGGTGGAGCTGCGCAACCGGCTGCGCGAGGCGACCGGCCTGAAGCTTCCCCCCACGCTGGTCTTCGACTACCCCACGCCGCTGGTCCTCGCCCGCTATCTGCGCGAGGAGTTCGGTGAGGTGGCGGCACCGGAGCCGGAGGCACCGGCGAACGTCGCGGCCGACACGAACGAGCCGCTCGCCATCGTCGGGATGGCGTGCCGGTACCCGGGCGGTGTCTCCTCGCCCGAGGACCTGTGGCGGCTGGTGCGTGACGGCGGCGACGCCGTCTCGGACTTTCCCGAGGACCGGGGCTGGGACCTGGAGGGCCTCTTCGACGCCGACCCCGACCACGCGGGCACGTCGTACACCAGCCAGGGCGGCTTCCTGGAGAGGGCGGGCCTTTTCGACGCGGGGTTCTTCGGTATCTCGCCGCGTGAGGCGCTGGCGATGGACCCGCAGCAGCGGCTGCTCCTGGAGACCTCCTGGGAAGCGCTGGAGGGCGGAGGCATCGACCCGACCACGCTGAAGGGGACGGATGTCGGCGTGTTCACCGGCGTCTCCGGCCAGGGTTACGGCGGCAGTGACGTCACACCGGAGATGGAGAGCTTCGCGGGCACAGGCCTCGCGTCGAGTGTGGCGTCGGGCCGGGTGTCGTACGTCTTCGGCTTCGAGGGCCCCGCGGTGTCGGTGGACACGGCGTGCTCGTCGTCCCTCGTGGCGATGCACCTCGCCGGCCAGGCGCTGCGGCAGGGCGAGTGCTCCATGGCCCTGGCGGGCGGCGCGATGGTGATGGCCACACCCGCCACCTTCATGGCGTTCTCCCGCCAGCGGGGCCTGGCCGCCGACGGCCGCTGCAAGGCGTTCGCGGACGGCGCCGACGGAATGGGCCTGTCCGAGGGCGTGGGTGTCGTGGTCCTGGAACGCCTGTCGGTGGCCCGGGAGCGCGGACACAAGGTCCTGGCGGTCCTGCGCGGCAGCGCCCTCAACCAGGACGGCGCCTCCAACGGCCTGACGGCTCCGAACGGTCCCTCGCAGCAGCGGGTGATCCGCAAGGCCCTGGCCAGTGCGGGCCTCTCCCCGGCGGACGTGGACGTGGTCGAAGGACACGGCACCGGTACGGCTCTGGGCGATCCGATCGAGGCGCAGGCGCTGCTGGCCACCTACGGCCGGGACCGGAACCCGGAAAGGCCCCTGTGGCTGGGCTCGTTGAAGTCGAACATCGGCCATGCGCAGGCCGCCGCGGGCGTCGCCAGTGTCATCAAGATGGTGCAGGCACTGCGGCACGGCGTGCTGCCCCCGACGCTGCACGCACAGCAGCCCACGTCCCAGGTGGACTGGTCCGCGGGCGCGGTGGAACTGCTCACCGAGGCACGCGAGTGGCCACGCGACGGCGCTCCGCGCCGGGCCGGGGTCTCCTCGTTCGGCGTCAGCGGGACGAACGCGCATCTCATCCTGGAGGAGGCGCCCGACGAGCAGGCGACGACTGCCGCGGAAGCACAGCGGCCGCTGGTGTCCGCGGATGTGGTGCCGTTGGTGGTGTCGGCGCGCAGTGCCGGTTCGCTGGCGGGGCAGGCCGGCCGGCTGGCGGCGTTCGTCGAAGGCGGCGACCAGGTGCCGCTCGCGTCGGTGGCCGGGGCGTTGGTGTCGGGCCGGGCGTTGCTGAGCGAGCGTGCGGTGGTGGTGGCCGGGTCGGGTGCGGAGGCGGTGGCCGGGCTGGGTGCGCTGGCGCGTGGTGAGGGCGCGCCGGGTGTGGTCACGGGCAGTGCCGGTTCGCCGGGCAAGGTGGTCTGGGTGTTCCCGGGTCAGGGTTCTCAGTGGGCCGGTATGGGGCGGGAGTTGCTGGACTCGTCGCCGGTCTTCGCGGAGCGGATCGCGGAGTGCGCGGCTGCCCTTGAGCCGTTCGTCGACTGGTCGCTGATCGACGTGCTGTGCGGTGACGCCGAGCCGGAGCTGTTGGACCGGGTGGATGTGCTGCAACCCGCCAGCTTCGCGGTGATGGTGGGTCTGGCGGCGGTCTGGTCCTCGGTGGGTGTGCTGCCGGACGCGGTCCTGGGCCATTCGCAGGGTGAGATCGCGGCGGCGTGTGTGTCCGGGGCGCTGTCGCTGGAGGACGCGGCGCGCGTGGTGGCGCTGCGGAGCCAGGCCATCGCCGGCCGGCTGGCCGGGCGCGGCGGTATGGCCTCGGTGGCGCTGGCCGAGAGTGAGGCGGTCGTCCGTCTGGAGCGTTGGGCGGACCGGGTCGAGGTCGCGGCGGTCAACGGACCGGTATCGGTGGTGATCGCCGGTGACGCCGAGGCGCTGGACGAAGTGCTCGAAGCTCTCTCGGCCGATGGTGTGCGGGTGCGGCGGGTGGCGGTGGACTACGCCTCGCACACCCGGCATGTGGAGGACATCCGCGACACGCTCGCCGAGACGCTGGCGGAGGTGAGTGCCCAGGCGCCGGTGGTGCCGTTCTACTCGACCGTCGTCAGCGGCTGGGTGGAGGATGCCGGGGTTCTGGACGGCGGCTACTGGTATCGCAACCTGCGTGGCCAGGTGGGCTTCGGCCCGGCCGTGGCCGAGCTTCTGGACCAGGGTCACGGTGTCTTCGTGGAGGTCAGCGCGCACCCGGTGCTGGTCCAGCCGATCACGGAGATCGCCGACGACACCGAAGCCGGCGTGGTCGTGACCGGTTCCCTGCGCCGCGAGGAAGGCGGCCCGCGCCGACTCCTCGCCTCCATGGCCGAACTGTTCGTGCGCGGTGTGCCGGTGGACTGGACCGGCGTCCTGCCGGACGGGGCGGTCACGTCGGCGGGCGTGGACCTGCCGACGTATGCCTTCGACCACCAGCACTACTGGCTCCACACCGCACAGAGCGCCACCGACGCGACAGCACTGGGACAGACGGCGGCCGATCACCCGCTGCTGGGCGCGGTGGTGGAGCTGCCGCAGTCGGACGGGCTGGTGTTCACCTCCCGCCTCTCGCTGAAGTCGCATCCCTGGCTGGGCGATCACGTGGTGGGCGGCCTGGTGCTGGTCCCCGCCACGGGACTGGTGGAACTGGCCGTCCGGGCCGGTGACGAGGCCGGCTGCGCGGTGCTGGAAGAGCTGGTGACCGAGGCGCCGCTGGTCGTGCCCGAGCACGGCGGCGTACGCGTCCAGGTCGCCCTGGGCGCGCCGGGCGAGAACGGCTCGCGCACCATGGAGGTGTACTCCCAGCGGGAGGACGCCGACGAGGGCGACGCGTGGACGCGGCACGCCACCGGCACGCTGGCGGCCTCGGCCGCCACCCGGGGGACGGACTTCGACTTCGCCGCCTGGCCGCCGCCCGGCGCCCAGCAGGTGGAACTGGACACCGGCGACCTGTACGCGGGTCTGCTCGAGCGCGGCTACGCCTACGGTCCCGTGTTCCAGGGCGTGCGCGCGGTGTGGCGGCGCGGCGAGGAACTCTTCGCCGAGGTCGCCCTGCCTGAGGCGGAGCGCGAGCAGGCCGGAGGCTTCGGTCTCCACCCCGCGCTGCTCGACGCCGCCTTGCAGGCCGGCACCTTCGCCGCTGCGGCGGACACGCCGCAGGAGGGAGCCGGGAAGCCGGTGATGCCGTTCTCGTGGAACGGCCTGGTGCTGCACGCCGCGGGCGCCTCGGCACTGCGCGTACGGGTCGCCCCCACCGGTTCGGACGCGCTGTCGGTGGCAGCGGCCGACGAGACCGGCAGCCCGGTCCTGACGATGGACGCGCTGGTGATGCGGGCGGTCGACATCGAGCAGCTGGGAGCCACGCCGGCGCAGGAGAGCCGCGACTCGCTGTTCGCCGTGGAGTGGACCGAACTGCCCCCGGCCCAGGGGCCCGAGCCCGCGCCCTCGTGGGTGCCGGTGGCCACGGCCGAGGACATGGACGCCTTGACCGCGAGCGGCGGTGTTCCGGCGGTGGCGGTACTGGAAGCCGTCGGCGGGCAGGGCGAGGACGCCGTACTGGCTCTCACCTCCCGGGTGCTGGGCGTGGTGCAGGCGTGGCTGGGCGCGTCCGGCCACGAGGAATCGCGCCTGGTGGTACTCACCCGGGGCGCGGTGCCGGCCGGCGGCGAGGGCGCTGTGACGGACCCGGCCGGAACGGCGGTGTGGGGTCTGGTGCGCGCCGCCCAGTCCGAGAACCCCGACCGGATCGTCCTGATCGACACCGACCCCGACGCCGAGGGCGGTGTGGAGCCGCTGCTGGATTCCGTCCTGGCCGCGGTGGTGGCCGGTGGAGAACCGCAGATCGCGGTGCGCGGCACGGCCCTCTCCGTACCCCGGCTCGCCCGCGTCACCGGCCGGCTCCCGGACGCACCGCCGGTGTTCGCGCCGGAGGGCACCGTACTGGTCTCGGGCGGCGGGTCGTTGGGCGCCTTGGCGGCCCGGCATCTGGTCACCCGAAACGGCGTACGGCACGTCGTCCTCGCCAGTCGTCGCGGGCCGGACGCCGAGGGCGCGCGGGAACTGGTCGCCGAGCTCACCGAGCAGGGCGCCACGGTCTCCGTCGTGGCCTGTGACGTGTCGCACCGCGAGCAGGTCGAGGCGCTGCTGGCCTCGCTGCCCGACGCACACCCCCTGCGCGGCGTGGTGCACACAGCCGGCGTGTTCGATCCCGGCGTGATCGGGGCGCTGACCCCGGAGCGCCTCGCGGGCGTGTTCGCGCCGAAGGTGGACGCCGTACGCCACCTCGACGCGCTCACCCGAGACCTGGACCTGGACGCGTTCGTCGTCTACTCCTCCGCCTCGTCCGTCTTCATGGGCGCCGGCAGCGGCGGCTACGCGGCGGCCAACGCCTTCCTCGACGGGCTGATGGACCACCGTCGCGCGGCGGGCCTGCCCGGGCTCTCCCTGTCCTGGGGTCCGTGGGAACAGATCACCGGCATGGCCGGCAACATCGACGACCTCACCAAGACCCGGATGAGCCGGCGTGAAGGACGTGGCGGCGTCCTCGCGCTCCCGCCCGCCGAGGGCATGGAGCTGTTCGACGCCGCGCTGGGCACCGAGCACTCGCTCCTCGTGCCGGTCAAACTGGACCTGCGGGCCGTACGGGCCGACGCGGCGGCGGGCGGCGGAGTGCCGCACCTGCTGCGCGGCCTGGTCCGCACGGGCCGGCAGCTGGCGCAGACGACCGCCGGCGGCGGTGAGCAGCGACTCGCCGACCGGCTGGCCGGACTCACCGCGGGGAAGCAGGAGGCGCTGCTCCTCGACATGGTCCGCACCCAGGCCGCGGTCGTGCTCGGCCACAGCGGTCCGGAGCAGGTCCGGCCGGACACCGCGTTCAACGAGGCCGGGTTCGACTCGCTCACCTCGGTGGAGCTGCGCAACCGGCTCCGGGAGGCGAGCGGTCTGAAACTGCCCGCCACGCTGGTCTTCGACCACCCGACCCCGGCGGCGCTCGCGGGCTATCTGCGCGAGGAACTCGCCGTCGACGAGGCGTCCCCCGCCGACGCGGTGCTGGCCGGTCTCGCCGGCCTGGAAGCGGCCATCGAGTCCGCGGCGCCCGACGAGGAGGCCCGTGAGCGGATCACCGGACGCCTGCGGGAACTGCTGAGGGCAGCCGAGACGGCAGGCGGCCCCGGCACGGGCCAGGGCGGCGCGGACCCGTCGCACGAGGATCTCGAAACCGCCAGCGACGAGGAGCTGTTCGCGCTCTTCGAGCGGCTCGACTGAGCCGCACCCGTACGGGTCGGGCCCCCGGAGGCCCGACCCGTGCAGACGGTGCGCAAACCCACCCACGGCAATCGCACACATCCACTTCCTAGGGGCTGAATCAAGTGGCTGACGAGGCACAACTCCGCGACTACCTCAAGAGGGCCATCGCCGACGCCCGCAACGCCCGCAACCGGCTGCGCGAGGTCCAGGACCAGGCGCGCGAGCCGATCGCCATCGTCTCCATGGCCTGCCGGTACCCGGGCGGCGTGTCCTCGCCCGGGGACCTGTGGAAGCTGGTCTCCGAAGGCGGCGACGCCGTCAGCGACTTCCCCGACGACCGTGGCTGGGACCTGGAGGGCCTGTTCGACGCCGACCCCGACCAGACGGGCACGTCGTATGTCACGCAGGGCGGATTCCTGCGAGGCGCGGGCCTTTTCGACGCGGGGTTCTTCGGTATCTCGCCGCGTGAGGCGCTGGCGATGGACCCGCAGCAGCGGCTGCTCCTGGAGACCTCCTGGGAGGCGGTCGAGCGGGCGGGCATCGACCCGGTCTCGCTGAAGGGCACCGACGTCGGCGTGTTCACCGGTCTGTCCGGCCAGGGCTACGGGGCCGGTGCCGGTGTGGTGACCCCGGAGACGGAGGGCTTCGCGGGCACGGGGGCGTCGTCGAGTGTGGCCTCGGGCCGGGTGTCGTACGTCCTCGGCCTCGAGGGCCCGGCGGTGTCCCTCGACACGGCGTGCTCCTCGTCCCTCGTCGCCATCCACCTGGCCGCGCAGGCGCTGCGGCAGGGCGAGTGCTCGATGGCGCTCGCCGGCGGTGTGATGGTGATGTCGACGCCCGGCAACTTCGTTGCCTTCTCCCGCCAGCGGGGCCTGGCCGCCGACGGCCGCTGCAAGGCGTTCGCGGACGGCGCCGACGGAATGGGCCTGGCCGAGGGCGTGGGTGTCGTGGTCCTGGAACGCCTGTCGGTGGCCCGGGAGCGCGGACACAAGGTCCTGGCGGTGATCCGCGGCAGCGCCGTCAACCAGGACGGCGCGTCCAACGGCCTCACCGCCCCGAGCGGTCCCTCGCAGCAGCGGGTGATCCGCAAGGCGCTGGCCAACGCGGGGCTGTCCCCGGCCGACGTGGATGTGGTGGAGGCCCACGGCACCGGTACGGCTCTGGGCGATCCGATCGAGGCGCAGGCGCTGCTGGCCGCCTACGGCCGGGACCGCGAAGAGCCGTTGTGGCTCGGCTCGTTGAAGTCGAACGTCGGCCACACGCAGGCCGCCGCGGGCGTCGGCGCCGTGATCAAGATGGTGCAGGCGCTGCGGCACGACATGATGCCGTCGACCCTGCACGTGGAGAAGCCCACGACCGAGGTGGACTGGTCCGCGGGTGCGGTGGAACTGCTGACCGAGGCCCGGAAGTGGCCGCGGGGCGGTCGTCCGCGCCGGGCCGGGGTGTCCTCGTTCGGTGTCAGTGGGACGAACGCGCATCTGATCCTGGAGGAGGCGCCCGCCGAGGCGGCCGAGCCCGTCGCGGACGAGGCGGTGCCCGCGGGCGTGGTGCCGTTGGTGGTGTCGGCGGGGAATGCCGCTTCCCTGGCGGGGCAGGCCGAGCGGCTCGCGGCGTTCGTCGGGGAAGCCGATCAGGTGCCGCTCGCGTCGGTGGCCGGGGCGCTGGTCTCCGGCCGGGCCCTGCTGAGCGAGCGCGCGGTGATCGTGGCCGGGTCGGACGAGGAGGCCCTTGCCGGGCTGCGGGCGCTGGCACGCGGCGAGAGCGGCACCAACCTGGTGTCCGCAAGCTCGGATGCCCCGGGCAGCGTGGTGTGGGTGTTCCCGGGTCAGGGTTCTCAGTGGGCCGGTATGGGGCGGGAGTTGCTGGACTCGTCGCCGGTCTTCGCGGAGCGGATCGCGGAGTGCGCGGCTGCCCTCGATCCGTTCGTCGACTGGTCGCTGATCGACGTGCTGCGGGGCGACGCCGAGCCGGAGCTGCTGGACCGGGTGGATGTGCTGCAACCCGCCAGCTTCGCGGTGATGGTGGGTCTGGCGGCGGTCTGGTCCTCGGTGGGTGTGCTGCCGGACGCGGTCCTGGGTCATTCGCAGGGTGAGATCGCGGCGGCGTGTGTGTCCGGGGCGCTGTCGCTGGAGGACGCGGCACGCGTGGTGGCCTTGCGGAGCCAGGCCATCGCCGGCCGACTGGCCGGGCGCGGCGGTATGGCGTCGGTGGCGCTGGCCGAGAGGGAGGCGGTCGTCCGTCTGGGGCGTTGGGCGGACCGGGTCGAGGTCGCGGCGGTCAACGGACCGGCGTCGGTCGTGATCGCGGGTGACGCCGAGGCGCTGGACGAAGTGCTCGAAGCTCTCTCGGCCGATGGTGTGCGGGTGCGGCGGGTGGCAGTCGATTACGCCTCGCACACCCGGCATGTGGAGGACATCCGCGACACGCTCGCCGACACCCTCTCGGGTATCGACGCGCAGGCGCCGGTGGTGCCGTTCTACTCGACCGTCACCGGCGTGTGGATCGAGGACGCCGGGATCCTGGACGGCGATTACTGGTACCGCAACCTGCGCGGCCAGGTGGGCTTCGGTCCGGCCGTCGCCGAGCTGATCCGCCAGGGCCACCGGGCCTTCATCGAGGTCAGCGCGCACCCGGTACTGGTCCAGCCGATCACCGAGATCGCCGACGACAGCGAGGCCGGCGTGGTCGTGACCGGTTCCCTGCGCCGCGAGGAGGGCGGCCCGCGCCGGCTCCTCGCCTCCATGGCCGAGTTGTTCGTGCGCGGTGTGCCGGTCGACTGGACCGGCGTGCTGCCGGCCGGGGCGGCCACGTCGGCCGACGTGGACCTGCCGACGTACGCCTTCGACCACCAGCACTACTGGCTCCAGGCCACCGAGACCGGTGGCGACGCGACCTCCCTCGGGCTCGCCGCTGCCGATCACCCGCTCCTCGGTGCGATGGTGCGACTGCCGCACTCGGACGGGCTGGTGTTCACCTCCCGCCTGTCGCTCAAGGCACACCCCTGGCTCGGCGATCACGTGATCGGCGGCATGGCCCTTCTCCCGGGCACGGGACTCGTCGAGCTGGCCGTCCGGGCCGGTGACGAGGCCGGCTGCGGCGTCCTGGAAGAGCTCGTGATCGAGGCACCGCTGGTCGTGCCCGAGCACGGCGGCGTACGGATGCAGGTCGCCGTGGGCGCGCCGGGCGAGAACGGCTCGCGCACCGTGGAGGTCCACTCCCAGCGCGAGGACCTTCCCGGTGACGGGGAGACGTGGACGCGGCACGCCACCGGCACGCTGTCGGCCTCGGCCGCGACCCGTGGGACGGAGTTCGACTTCGCCGCATGGCCGCCGCCGGGCGCACGGCAGGTCGAGATGGACGCCGCCGCCTTCTATGACGAACTGCGTGCGCGCGGTGTCGGCTACGGGCCCTCCTTCCAGGGCGTGCGCGCGGTGTGGCGGCGCGGCGAGGAACTCTTCGCCGAGGTCGCCCTGCCCGAGGAGCAGCGCAAGGAAGCCGACCGGTTCGGCATCCACCCCGCCCTGCTGGACGCGGCCCTGCAGACCGGATCGTTCCGGGCCATGGCGGGCACGCCGGGGGAGGAGGAAGCCGGGCGGCCGCTGCTGGCCTTCTCGTGGAACGGTCTGGTGCTGCATGCCTCGGGCGCCTCGGCGCTGCGGGTGCGGGTCGCACCGAGCGGCCAGGACGCCCTGTCGGTCGAGGCGGCGGACGAGACCGGCGCCCTGGTCGTGACGATGGACTCGCTGGTGTCCCGGGCCGTTTCCGCCGAGCAGCTGGAGACGGCGGCGGACTCGGCGGCCGCCGACTCGCTGTTCCGGGTGGACTGGAGTGAACTGCCCCCGGTCCAGGGCGCGGAACCCGCGCCGTCATGGGTCCCGGTGGCCACCGCGGAGGATGTGGTGGCCCTGGCCGGAAGCACCGAGGCTCCGGCGGCGGCACTCCTGGAAGCGATCGGCGCGCAGGGCGAGGACGCCGTACTGGCGCTGACCTCGCGGGTGTTGGGCGTGGTGCAGACGTGGCTGGCCACGGCCGGAGCCGAGGAGTCGCGGCTGGTGGTGGCGACCCGGGGCGCGGTGTCCGCCGGCGACGGCGCGGTGACCGATCCGGCCGGAGCGGCGGTGTGGGGTCTGGTCCGGGCCGCGCAGGCCGAGAACCCCGACCGGATCGTCCTGGTCGACACCGACCCGGCCTCCGGCGACGGACCGGAAGCCGTCCTGGGCGCCGTGCTGGCCGGCGGCGAGCCGCAGGTCGCGGTGCGCGGCACGACCCTCTCCGTGCCCCGCCTCGCCCGTGCCGTCGGCCATCGCCTTCCGGACGTGCCCGCGGTGTTCGGGCCCAAGGGCACCGTCCTGGTCTCGGGCGGCGGGTCGCTGGGCGAACTCATCGCGCGGCACCTGGTCGTCCGGCACGGAGTACGTCACCTCGTGCTGGCCAGCCGGCGTGGCCCCGCCGCCGAGGGCGTACCGGAACTGGCCGCGGAACTCACCGAAGAGGGTGCGGCCGTGTCGGTCGTGGCCTGCGACGTGTCCGACCGGCAGCAGGTGGAGGAACTCCTCGCCTCGGTGCCGGCCGAGCACCCCCTGCGCGGTGTGGTGCACACGGCCGGTGTGTTCGAGGCCGGGCTGGTCGGGACCCTGACCCCGGAGCGCCTGGCGAGGGTGTTCGCGCCGAAGGTGGACGCCGTACGCCACCTCGACGCGCTCACCCGAGACCTGGACCTGGACGCGTTCGTCGTCTACTCCTCCGCCTCGTCCGTCTTCCTCGGCGCCGGCAGCGGCGGCTACGCGGCGGCCAACGCCTTCCTGGACGGCCTGATGGCCCACCGCCGCGCGGCCGGCCTGCCCGGCCTCGCACTGTCCTGGGGCACCTGGGCCTACGCCACCAACATGACCACCCACCTGGGCGCCGACGACCAGGCGAGCATGAGCAGGCGTACCAGCCGTGACGGCGTCGTGGCGCTGACGCCCGCCGAGGGAACGGAACTGTTCGACGCCGCGGTCGGATCGCAGGAGTCGCTCCTCGTGCCGGTCAAGCTGGACCTGCGCGGAGTACGCGCCGGCGCGGCGTCCGGTGGCACGGTGCCGCATCTGCTGCGCGGCCTCGTACCGGCGGGACGGCAGCAGGCGCGGGCGGCAGCCGGGAAGGACGACGACCTGCTCGGCCGGCTGTCCGGGCTCACCGAGCAGGAGCAGGAGGCGCTGCTCCTCGACCTGGTGCGGACGCAGGCCGCGGTCGTGCTCGGGCACAGCGGGCCGGAGAGCGTCCGGCCGGACAGCGCCTTCAAGGAGGTCGGGTTCGACTCGCTCACCTCGGTGGAGCTGCGCAACCGGCTCCGGGAGGCGACCGGTCTGAAGCTCCCCGCCACGCTGGTCTTCGACCAGCCGACCCCGCTCGTGCTCACCCGCCATCTGCGCGACGAACTCGGCATCAGTGACGACGCGCTGTCCCGGGTGCACGCGAAGATCGAAGACGTCGAGTCGCTCCTCGGTGCGCTGAGCCTCGACGAATCCATGAAATCCAGTATCACGCTGCGCCTTCAGGGCCTGGTGGCCCGGTGCAACGGGGTGGTCGAGCAGACGGACGTTTCCACGGTGGCGGACAAGCTGGAAGCCGCATCGGCCGACGAAGTCCTCGACTTCATCGATGAAGAACTCGGGCTCGTGTGAGACCGGTTCAGGATCTCCGGCTTCATCAACATTCTCGTGAGGACTGAAGAATGGCCACGGACGAAAAACTCCTCCAATACCTCAAGCGTGTCACCACCGAACTGCACAACCTGAAGAAGCAGGGCTCGTCCCACGCGGGTGAGCCGATCGCGGTCGTGGGCATGGCGTGCCGGCTGCCGGGCGGCGTGGCGGGCCCCGAGGACCTGTGGCGGCTGGTGCGCGAGGGCCGGGACGCCGTGTCGGGATTCCCCGACGACCGCGGCTGGGAACTGGAGGGCCTGTTCGACCCGGACCCCGACAACCCCGGCACCTCCTACACCGACCAGGGCGGCTTCCTGCAAGGCGCGGGGCTCTTCGACGCGGGGTTCTTCGGTATCTCGCCGCGTGAGGCGCTGGCGATGGACCCGCAGCAGCGGCTGCTCCTGGAGACCTCCTGGGAGGCCCTGGAGGGGGCCGGCCTCGACCCGGTCGCGCTGAAGGGCACCGACGTCGGCGTGTTCACCGGGGTGTCCAGCCAGGGCTACGGTTCCGGGGCCGGCGGAGTGGCGCCGGAGCTGGAGAGTTTCACCGGCACCGGCGTGGCGTCGAGCGTGGCCTCCGGCCGGGTGTCCTACGTCCTCGGCTTCGAAGGCCCCGCGGTGTCCGTGGACACGGCCTGTTCCTCGTCCCTCGTCGCCATCCACCTGGCCGCGCAGGCACTGCGGCAGGGCGACTGCTCGCTCGCCCTCGCCGGCGGCGCGATGGTGATGGCCACGCCCGGCACCTTCGTGGTGTTCTCCCGGCAACAGGGCATGGCCGGCGACGGCCGCTGCAAGGCGTTCTCGGACGGCGCGGACGGCATGGGCCTGTCCGAGGGCGCCGGTGTGGTGGTCCTGGAGCGGCTCTCCGAGGCACGCGAGCGCGGACACCGCGTCCTCGCGGTCATCCGGGGCAGCGCCGTCAACCAGGACGGCGCGTCCAACGGTCTGACGGCGCCCAACGGCCCCTCGCAGCAGCGGGTGATCCGCAAGGCCCTGGCCGGTGCCGGACTGGTCTCGGCGGACGTCGACGTGGTGGAGGCCCACGGCACCGGTACGGCCCTGGGCGACCCGATCGAGGCACAGGCGCTCCTGGCGACGTACGGACAGGGCCGGGATCCGCAGCAGCCGCTGTGGCTCGGCTCGCTGAAGTCGAACATCGGACACACCCAGGCCGCCGCGGGCGTGTCCAGCGTCATCAAGATGGTGCAGGCACTGCGGCACCGGGTGCTGCCCCCGACGCTGCACGCACAGGTGCCGACGACCGAGGTCGACTGGTCCGCGGGCGCGGTCGAGCTGCTGAACGAGGCCAGGGAGTGGCCGCACAACGGCCGTCCGCGCCGGGCGGGCGTCTCCTCGTTCGGGATCAGCGGGACGAACGCACACCTGATCCTGGAAGAGGCGCCCGCAGCGGCCGAGCCGGAACCGGCCATGGAGGAGCCGGCGCCCGGCGGTGTGGTGCCGCTGGTGGTGTCGGCCCGCAGCGAGGGCTCCCTGGCGGGCCAGGCCGGCCGGCTCGCGGCGTTCCTCGAGGAAGCCGGTCAGGTGCCGCCGGCGGGTGTCGCCGGAACCCTGCTGGCGGAGCGGGCGCTGCTGCCCGAACGCGCGGTGGTCCTGGCCGGCTCCGAACAGGAGGCTCTGGCCGGACTCGGGGCGCTGGCCCGCGGTGAGCGCGCGGCCGGTGTCGTGACCGGCAGGGCGGCCGGCTCGGGCGGACCGGGCAAGGTCGTCTGGGTGTTCCCCGGCCAGGGCTCGCAGCGCGCCGGCATGGGCCGGGAGCTGTACGAGCGCCACCCGGTGTTCGCCGCGGCCCTCGACGAGGCCTGCGAGCAGCTGGACGCCTGCCTCGCCGGGTGGGTCGACCACCCCGTACGCGATGTGGTGCTGGGCCGCGTGGCGGGCAGCGCCGAGCTGCTGGACCGGACCGTGTTCACCCAGGCGGGCCTGTTCGCCGTGGAGAGCGCCCTGTTCCGGCTCGTGGAGTCCTGGGGCGTACGGCCGGACGCGGTCATCGGACACTCCATCGGCGAGGTCGCCGCAGCCCACGCCGCGGGCGTGCTCTCGCTGCGGGACGCGGCGCGTCTGGTCGCGGCCCGGGGCCGGCTGATGCAGGCGCTGCCGCCGGGCGGCGCGATGGTCGCGGTGGCCGCCGGTGAGGCGGAGGTCGCCGCTCTGCTCGGCGAGGGCGTGGAGGTCGCCGCGGTCAACGGCCCCTCCTCCGTGGTGCTCTCCGGCACCCAGGACGCGGTCCTCGCGGCCGCCGACCGGCTGCGGGAGCGGGGACACAAGACGAAGCGCCTCGTGGTCAGCCACGCGTTCCACTCCGCACGGATGGAGCCGATGCTGGCCGACTTTGCCGCGGAACTGGCCGACGTGGAGTGGCGGGCCCCGCAGATCCCGGTGATCTCGAACGTCACCGGTCGCCTCGCCGGACCCGACGAGCTCACCGACCCCGAGTACTGGGCCGGGCACGTGCGGCGGCCGGTGCGGTTCGCCGAGGGGATCGCGGCCGCGGTCGAGTACGGCGGCGCGCTGTTCGTGGAGCTGGGCCCGGGCGCAGCCCTGACCGGACTGGTCGAGGAGACGGCCACCGCCGCGGGCGCCGAGGCGACCTGCGTGGCGGCACTGCGCGGCGGTCGCCCGGAGGAGCGGACCCTGCTGTCCGCGCTGGCCGAACTGTTCGTGCGGGGCGTGCCCGTGGACTGGAAGGGGATGCTGCCCGCCGGGGCCACCAAGGCACGCCTGGACCTGCCGACGTACGCCTTCGACCACCAGCACTACTGGCTCCACACCGCACAGACCGCCACCGACGCGACAGCACTGGGACAGACGGCGGCCGACCACCCCCTGCTGGGCGCGGTGGTGCGACTGCCGCAGTCCGACGGGCTGGTGTTCACCTCCCGCCTCTCGCTGAGGTCACACTCCTGGCTGGCCGACCACGCCGTGGGCGGTGCGGTGCTCGTCCCCGGCACCGGTCTGGTGGAACTGGCCGTCCGGGCCGGTGACGAGGTCGGCTGCGGGGTGCTGGAAGAGCTGGTGATCGAGGCGCCGCTGGTCGTGCCCGAGCACGACGGGGTACGCCTCCAGGTCGCCGTGGGCGCGCCGGGCGAGAACGGCTCGCGTCCCGTGGAGATCTACTCCCTGCACGAGGACGCCCCCGGCGACGGGGAAGCGTGGACGCGGCACGCCGCCGGCACCCTGGCCGCCGCGCCGCCGGCCCGGCTCACCGGCTTCGACTTCACCGCCTGGCCGCCGCCCGGCGCGCGGGCCGTCGAGGTCGGCGACTTCTACAGCGGGCTGAGCGAGCGCGGCTACGGCTACGGCCCGGCGTTCCAGGGCCTGCGCGCGGTGTGGCGGCGCGGCGAGGAGGTCTTCGCCGAGGCCGCCCTGCCCGAGGAACAGCGGGAGAACGCCGACCGGTTCGGCATCCACCCCGCACTCCTCGACGCCGCCCTGCACGCCGGGATGTTCTCCGCCGAGGCGGACCCGGCGGCGGACGCCGGTCAGCCGGTCCTGCCGTTCGCATGGAACGGCCTGGTCCTGCATGCCGCGGGCGCCCCCGCCCTGCGGATCCGGCTGACCTCCGGCGGGCCCGGTGCCGTGACGCTGGAGGCGGCCGACGAGACCGGCGGCCTGGTCGTGACGCTGGACTCCCTGGTGTCCCGGCCGGTCTCCGCCGAGCAGCTGCGGACGGCCACGGACCCGGCCGTCACCGACTCGCTGTTCCAGGTGGACTGGACCGAACTGCCCCCGGCCCAGGACCCCGCGCCCGCACCGTCATGGGCGCCGATCACCACCGCGGACGAGGTCGAGGCCCTGGCCGCGGCTGACGGCGTTCCCGCGGTGGCACTCCTGGAAGCCGTCGGCGGCGACGGCGAGGACGCCGTCCTCGCCCTGTCCTCGCGGGTGCTGGGTGTGGTGCAGGAGTGGCTGGCCGCGGACGGCCTGGAGGAGTCGCGGCTGGTGGTGGCGACCCGGGGCGCGGTGCCCGCCGGCGACGGTGTCGTGTCCGACCCGGCCGGAGCGGCGGTGTGGGGTCTGGTCCGGGCCGCGCAGGCCGAGAACCCCGGCCGGATCGTCCTGATCGACGCCGACCCGGCCACCGACCACGGAGCGGTGCCCGTGCTGGGCGCGGTCCTGGCCGGCGACGAACCGCAGGTCGCCGTGCGCGGCACGACGCTCTCCGCGCCCCGGCTCGCCCGCGCCACCGGCCAAGTCCCCGACGCTCCGGGGGTGTTCGCCCCGGAAGGGACGGTCCTGGTCACCGGCGGCACCGGATCGCTGGGCGGCCTCGTGGCCCGGCACCTGGTCACCGGGCACGGCGTACGCCACCTGCTGCTGGTCAGCCGCCGCGGCCCGGACGCCGAGGGCGCGCGGGAACTGGCCGCCGAACTGACCGAGCGGGGCGCGGCGGTCTCCGTGGTGGCCTGCGACGTCTCCGACCGTGACCAGGCACAGGCCCTGCTGGCGTCGATATCCGAGGAGCACCCCCTGTGCGGTGTGGTGCACACGGCGGGCGTACTGGACGACGGCGTGATCGGGGCGCTGACCCCGCGACGCCTGGCGAAGGTGTTCGCGCCGAAGGTCGACGCGGTGCGTCACCTCGACGAGCTGACCCGGGAGCTGCACCTCGACGCGTTCGTCGTGTTCTCGTCCGCCTCGGGCGTGTTCGGATCGGCGGGCCAGGGCAACTACGCGGCGGCCAACGCCTTCCTGGACGGCCTGATGGCGGGGCGTCGCGCGGCGGGCCTGCCCGGCCTCTCCCTGGCCTGGGGCCTGTGGGAACAGAACGCCGGCATGACCGCCCACCTGGGCGATGCCGACCAGGCACGGGCGAGCCGGGGCGGTGTCCTGGCGATCACGGCGACCGAAGGCATGGAACTGCTCGACACAGCTCTCGTGTCCGGGCAGTCGCTGCTGGTGCCGATCAAGATGGACCTGCGCGGGGCGCGGGCCGGTGCGGCCTCCGGCGGTGCGGTCCCGCACCTGCTGCGCGGCCTCGTACCGGCGGGACGGCAGCAGGCACGCGCGGCGGCCGGAAAGGAAGCCGACCTGCCCCGCCGGCTCGCCGGGCTCGCCGAGGCCGAACAAGAGGCCCTGCTCCTCGACATGGTCCGCGCGCAGGCCGCGGTCGTGCTGGGGCACAGCGGGCCGGAACGCGTCCGGCCGGACACCGCGTTCAACGAGGCCGGATTCGACTCGCTCACCTCGGTGGAACTGCGCAACCGGCTGCGCGAGGCGACCGGCCTGAAGCTCCCCGCCACACTGATCTTCGACTACCCCACACCGCAGGCACTCGCCGGCTATCTGCGCGAGGAGTTCGGGGACACCACGGCGGCGGGCACCTTCGGCGCGGCCCCGGCCGCCGTCGTGGATCCCGACGAACCGATCGCGATCGTGGGAATGTCGTGCCGGCTGCCCGGCGGGGTCGCGGGCCCCGACGACCTGTGGCGCCTGGTGCGGGAGGGCCGCGAGGGCATGTCCGCCTTCCCCGACGACCGGGGCTGGGACCTGGAGGGCCTGTTCGACCCGGACCCGGACAGCGCGGGCACGTCGTATGTGGCCGAAGGCGGCTTCGTACGGGACGCGGGGCTCTTCGACGCCGGGTTCTTCGGTATCTCGCCGCGTGAGGCGCTGGCGATGGACCCGCAGCAGCGGCTGCTCCTGGAGACCTCCTGGGAGGCGCTGGAGAGCGCCGGCGTCGACCCGACGACCTTGAAGGGCACCGACGTCGGCGTCTTCTCCGGGGTGTCCAGCCAGGGATACGGGGCCGGAGCGGTCGCACCGGAACTGGAGGGCTTCGCGAGCACGGGCACCGCGTCGAGCGTGGCCTCGGGCCGGATCTCCTACGTCCTCGGTTTCGAGGGCCCGGCCGTCACGATCGACACGGCGTGCTCGTCGTCGCTGGTGTCGATGCACCTGGCCGCGCAGGCGCTGCGGCAGGGCGAGTGCTCGATGGCGCTCGCCGGCGGCGTGACCGTCATGGCCACACCCGTCAGCTTCGTGGAGTTCTCCCGCCAGCGGGGCCTGGCCGGCGACGGCCGCTGCAAGGCGTACGCGGACGGCGCCGACGGCACGGGCTGGGCCGAGGGCGTGGGTCTGGTCGTCCTGGAGCGGCTGTCGGTGGCCCGGGAGCGCGGACACAAGGTCCTGGCGGTCCTGCGCGGCAGCGCGGTGAACCAGGACGGCGCGTCCAACGGCCTGACGGCTCCGAACGGTCCCTCGCAGCAGCGGGTGATCCGCAAGGCCCTCTCCAACGCCGGGATCTCCCCGGCGGACGTGGACGTGGTCGAAGGACACGGCACCGGCACGGCCCTGGGCGACCCGATCGAGGCGCAGGCGCTGCTGGCCACCTACGGCCGGGGACGCGATCCTCAACAGCCTTTGTGGCTGGGCTCGTTGAAGTCGAACATCGGACACACCCAGGCCGCCGCGGGCGTCGCCAGTGTCATCAAGATGGTCCAGGCGCTCCGCCACGGAGTGCTGCCGCCCACCCTGCACGTGGACGCGCCCTCCTCCCAGGTGGACTGGTCCGCGGGCGCGGTGGAGCTGCTGACGGAGGCGCGGGAGTGGCCGCGGGGCGGTCGTCCGCGCCGGGCGGGTGTCTCCTCGTTCGGGATCAGTGGGACGAACGCGCATCTGATCCTGGAGGAGGCACCTGCCGAGGAGGCTGTGCCCGTCGCGGACGAGGCGGTGCCCGCGGGTGTGGTGCCGTTGGTGGTGTCGGCCAGGAGTGCTGGTTCTTTGGCGGGGCAGGCCGGCCGGCTCGCGGAACGCGTCGAAGGCACCGACGGGGTGTCGCTCACGGGTGTCGCCGGGGCGCTTGTCTCCGGCCGGGCGTTGCTGGGTGAGCGTGCGGTGGTGGTGGCCGGGTCGGGTGCGGAGGCGGTGGCCGGGCTGGGTGCGCTGGCGCGTGGTGAGGGCGCGCCGGGTGTGGTCACGGGCAGTGCCGGTTCGCCGGGCAAGGTCGTGTGGGTGTTCCCGGGTCAGGGTTCTCAGTGGGCCGGTATGGGGCGGGAGTTGCTGGACTCGTTGCCGGTCTTCGCGGAGCGGATCGCGGAGTGCGCGGCTGCCCTTGAGCCGTTCGTCGACTGGTCGCTGATCGACGTGCTGCGCGGTGACGCCGAGCCGGAGCTGTTGGACCGGGTGGATGTGCTGCAACCCGCCAGCTTCGCGGTGATGGTGGGTCTGGCGTCCGTGTGGTCCTCGGTGGGTGTGCTGCCGGACGCGGTCCTGGGCCATTCGCAGGGTGAGATCGCGGCGGCGTGTGTGTCCGGGGCGCTGTCGCTGGAGGACGCGGCACGCGTGGTGGCCCTGCGGAGCCAGGCGATCGCCGGCCGGCTGGCGGGACGTGGCGGTATGGCGTCGGTGGCGCTGGCCGAGAGTGAGGCGGTCGTCCGTCTGGGGCGTTGGGCGGACCGGGTCGAGGTGGCGGCGGTCAACGGACCGGCGTCGGTGGTGATCGCGGGCGATGCTCAGGCGCTGGACGAAGTGCTCGAAGCTCTCTCGGCCGATGGTGTGCGGGTGCGGCGGGTGGCGGTGGACTACGCCTCGCACACCCGGCATGTGGAGGACATCCGCGACACGCTCGCCGAGACGCTTTCCGGTATCGACGCGCAGGCGCCGGTGGTGCCGTTCTACTCGACCGTCACCGGCGCGTGGATCGAGGACGCCGGGGTTCTGGACGGTGATTACTGGTACCGCAACCTGCGTGGCCAGGTGGGCTTCGGCCCGGCCGTGGCCGAGCTTCTGGACCAGGGTCACGGTGTCTTCGTGGAGGTCAGCGCGCACCCGGTGCTGGTCCAGCCGATCACGGAGATCGCCGACGACAGCGAGGCCGGCGTGGTCGTGACCGGTTCCCTGCGCCGCGAGGAGGGCGGTCTGCGTCGACTCCTCGCCTCCATGGCCGAACTGTTCGTGCGCGGTGTGCCGGTGGACTGGACCGGCGTGCTGCCGGCCGGGGCGGTCACGTCGGCGGGCGTGGACCTGCCGACGTATGCCTTCGACCACCAGCACTACTGGCTCCGGTCGACCGGGACCGCCACCGACGCGACCTCCCTCGGGCTGGCCGGAACCGATCACCCGCTGCTCGGCGCGGTGGTGGAGCTGCCGCAGTCCGACGGGCTGGTGTTCACCTCCCGCCTCTCGCTGAAGTCGCACCCCTGGCTGGCCGACCACCGGGTCGGAGGCGTCGTGCTCGTCGCCGGCACCGGCCTGGTGGAACTGGCCGTCCGGGCCGGTGACGAGGCCGGCTGCGGCGTCCTGGAAGAGCTGGTGATCGAGGCGCCGCTGGTCGTGCCCGAGCACGGCGGCGTACGCGTCCAGGTCGCCGTGGGCGGACCGCGCGAGAACGGCTCGCGCACCGTGGACGTCTACTCGCGGTCCGAGGACGCCGCCGGTCGCACCGGTGCGGACGCGTGGACCCGGCACGCCACCGGCATGCTGGCCGCCACGGCCCAGGCCGTCGGCGGGTTCGACTTCGCCGCCTGGCCGCCGCCCGGCGCGCAGCCGGTGGACATCGGCGGCGGCTACGACCTGCTCACCGAGGTCGGATACGGCTACGGGCCTGCCTTCCAGGGCGTGCGCGCCCTGTGGCGGCGCGGCGCGGAGATCTTCGCCGAGGTCGCCCTGCCCGAGGAACACCGTACGGACGCCGCCCGGTTCGGCATCCACCCCGCGCTCCTCGACGCCGCCCTGCACTCACCGCTGCTCCAGATCGCCGGAGCGTCCGCGGTCGACGGTGACGTCGAGGCCGGGCCGGGCGGGCCGGAGCTGCGGCTGCCGTTCGCGTGGAACGGGCTGGTGCTGCACGCCGCGGGTGCATCGGCGCTGCGGGTGCGGATCGAGCTGCCCGAGGACGAAGCGCTGTCGTTCCAGGCCGCCGACGAGACCGGCGCCCTGGTCGTGACGATGGACTCGCTGGTCTCCCGGCTGGTCTCCGCCGAGCAGTTGGAGACGGCGACGGACACGGTGCGTGCCGACTCGCTGTTCCAGGTGGAGTGGACCGACCCGCAGCCGGTTCAGGGGGCCGCGCCCGCGCCGTCCTGGGTGCCCGTGGCCACCGCGGAAGAGGTCGCGACCCTGGCCGACGACGTGGAGTCGGGCGCCGCCGGGAACCCGGACCTGGCCGTCCTGGAAGCCGTCGGGGGTGAGGGCGAGGGCGCCGTACTGGAGCTGGTCACCCGAGTCCTCGAGGTGGTCCAGTGCTGGCTGGACGGTCCCGGCCTCGAGGAGACGCGGCTGGCCGTGGTGACCCGGGGCGCGGTGCCCGCCGGCGACGGCGCGGTGACCGATCCGGCCGGAGCGGCGGTGTGGGGTCTGGTGCGTGCCGCGCAGGCCGAGAACCCCGACCGCATCCTTCTGATCGACACCGACCCGGCCTCCGGCGACGGACCGGAAGCCGTCCTGGGCGCCGTGCTGGCCGGCGGCGAGCCGCAGGTCGCGGTGCGTGGTGCGACCCTCTCGGTACCCCGGCTCGCCCGCGCCACCGGTCACGGCACCCACACCTCCGCCGTGTTCGGGCCGCGGGGGACCGTGCTGGTCTCCGGCGCCGGGTCGCTGGGCGGCCTGGTCGCCCGGCACCTGGTCATCCGGCACGGCGTACGCCACCTCATGCTGGCCAGCCGCCGCGGGCCGGACGCCGAGGGCGTACGGGAACTCGTCGCCGAGCTCACCGAGCAGGGCGCGGCCGTGTCCGTCGTGGCGTGTGACGTCTCCGACCGCGCGCAGGTCGAGGCCCTGCTGGCCTCGGTTCCCGACGAGCATCCCCTGCGCGGGGTCGTGCACACCGCGGGTGTCACCGACGACGGCGTGATCGGGGCGCTGACCCCGGAGCGCGTGGCGAGGGTGTTCGCGCCGAAGGTGGACGCCGTAGGCCACCTCGACGCGCTCACCCGAGACCTGGACCTGGACGCGTTCGTCGTCTACTCCTCCGTCTCGGCCGTCTTCATGGGCGCGGGCAGCGGCAGCTACGCGGCGGCCAACGCCTTCCTGGACGGCCTGATGGCCAACCGGCGCACGGCGGGTCTGCCGGGGCTCTCGCTGGCCTGGGGTCTGTGGGACCAGACCAGCGGCATGGCGGCCGGCACCGACGACCTCACCAAGGCACGCATGAACCGGCGCGGTGGCCTCCAGGCGATCACACCGGCGGAGGGCATGGAACTCTTCGACGCCGCCGTGAGGTCGGGACGGGCGCAACTGGTGCCCGCCAGGCTGGACCTGCGGTCGCTGCGTACCCAGGCCGCGGCCGGCGGGGGAGTACCGCACATGCTGCGCGGCCTGGTCCGGGCGAGCCGGCAGCAGGCCCACACGGTGAGCGCCGACGACCAGGGGCCGGCGCTGTCCGAGCGGTTGGCCCAGCTCCCCGCCGCCGAGCAGGCGACGCTGCTGTTCGACCTGGTGCGGGCCCAGGTGGCCGCGGTTCTCGGTCACAGCGCCACCTACCGGATCGACGCGGACCAGGGCCTGTTCGAGGTGGGCTTCGACTCCCTCACCTCCATCGAACTGCGCAACCGGCTCCGCGACCTCACCCAGCAGAAACTCCCGCCCAACCTCGTCTTCGACTACCCGACGGCGGGACTGCTCGCCACGCATCTGCACGAGCTGATGTGCGGCGAACAGGCCGCGCGCCCCGTAGCGGTCTCCGTGTGAAGCAGCGATCTCCAGACGAAAGAAGGTGAGGGAACGTGTTCGACGCGGACAGGTATCTGGAACGCATCGGCTGCGCCGGAGAGACCGGTGTGGACATCGCGACACTGCGAAAGCTCCACAAAAGGCACCTGATGGCGATCCCGTACAACGGCGCCACCCAGGACTTCAGCGACGGACTGAGCCTCGTCGACCTCGACGAGGACGCCACGTTCGAGACGAGCATCGTCCAGGGGCGCGGCGGCACGTGCTTCCAGCTGAACCGGCTCTTCCACCGGCTCCTGACGGAACTGGGCTACGACGCCGCCCTGCTGGCGGCCAGCACCGCCGAGGGCTGGGAGGCCTCCGGAATCGACGTGGAGCACATGCTGGGCCGCGTCGCCCTGGACGGCGAGGAGTGGCTCGTGGACGTCGGCTACCCCGGCCCCTCCTTTGTCGAGCCGCTGCTGGTCTCCGGCACGGTGCAGAGCCAGTACGGCTCCCAGTACCGCCTGGTCGAGCGCGAATCGAGGATCGTTCTACAGCGCCGCGGAAAGGTCACCCGGTGGAGCGTCGTCTACACCCTCACGACGAAATCCAGGGAACTGAGCGACTGGAAGGACATCGAGGACTTCCTCGTCCGGGAGATCGCGGCGGAGGCCGGGGCGCAGGACGGCCGGAACATCCTGTGCGGCCGGACGTTCGACAACGGCCAGGCCGTCCTGAAGGGACGACGCCATCTGACGGTCCGTGACGGCCGCGAGGAAATCCGCACCATCACGGACGACACCGAGCACGAACAGCTGATCTCACACATGCTCTCCGGCGAATTCAAGTGACTCGCGCCCCGCAGACGAGTCGGCATCAGAAAGGGAAAAGAATGGCGAAGGAAACGGCCGATGTGGTTGTGATCGGCGGAGGGCCGGCCGGCGCGGTCAGCGCCTTCCTGCTCGCCAAGCAGGGGCACTCCGTGGTGCTCCTGGAGAAGGAGCCGAACCCCCGATTCCACATCGGCGAGTCCCTGCTGCCGTACATGATGGGTCTGTTCGAGCGGATCGGCCTGCGCGAGGTGGTCGAGGCCCAGGGGTACGTGCGCAAGTTCGGCGGCGAGTTCATCGACCCGACCGAGAAGAAGTTCTTCGAGGGTGTCTTCCGCGCGGACTTCACCAAGCAAGGGGTGGGCCGGCACGACAACGCGTTCCAGGTGGAGCGGGCCAGGTTCGACCGGATGCTCGCCGAGCAGGCCGAGGCCGCCGGCGCGAAGGTCCTGTTCGGTGCGAACGTGGGCGAACTGCTCATGGACGGTGACCGGATGGTCGGCGTCCGTTACGAGCGCGACGGCGAGTCCCACGAGGTGCGCTCCACCTATGTGATCGACGCCAGCGGCCGGACGGGGAAGATCGCCAACAAGTTCGGGCTGCGCAAGACCCTCGAGAAGCTCCGCATGGTGGGCGTGTTCCGGCACTACACCGGCCTCGACGAACGCCACAACCTCGGTGTCGAGGGCGACATCCAGGTCGGCGCCCACGACGACGGCTGGGTCTGGGCGATCCCGCTGTCCAAGGACACCATCAGCGTGGGCACGGTCATGCCGCGCGACGTGCTGCGCGCCTCGACACCGGAGAAGGTGTTCGAGGAGCACGTGGCCAGGATCCCGCGGATCACCGCGCGCCTGACCGGGACCCGGCCCACCACGGACCTCAAGATCGAGACCGACTACTGCTACCACGCGGACACGGTCACCGGGCCGGGCTGGCTGATGGTCGGGGACGCCGGCTGCTTCGGCGACCCCATGTTCTCCGGCGGGGTCCTGGTGGCCACGGCCACCGCCGTCCGCGCGGCCGAGACACTCGGGGAAGCACTGGCCGACCCGTCGGCCGAGGAGCGCCTGGTCGAGCGGTACGCCAACTACTTCAAGACCGGTTACGACACCTACATCCGGCTCATCCACGCCTACTACGACGGCGAGCTGGTCGCCATGGCCGCCGACGCCGCCCGCTCCACCGACCGGGACACCCTGGAGAAGTACCTCATCCGGCTGATCGGGGGCGACTTCTGGAGCGAGCACAACTCGGTCGCCCAGGAGATGCGCCGGCGCAAGGAGTGGGACACCTTCGAGCCGTTCCAGCGGGTCTACGGCTGCCCGTCCTATCCCCACCTGGACGAGCTCGACCGCAAGGAGCGGTCCGAGTCGCGGGTCCGCAAGGTGACGGCGGGCCGGTAGGGACGTCATGGCATCCATTCCGCTCCGCCTCAAAGACCACTCGTACGACGTCCTCATCGGCCCCGGGGTGCGTACGTCACTCGCCGATATCGTCCGACGGCTGGGCGCCGGACGGGCCGTCGTCGTGTCGGCCCGCCCGGAGGAATGGGTGCCCGACACCGGTGTGGAGACCCTGCTGCTTCCGGCCCGGGACGGAGAGCAGGACAAGACCTTCGCCACGGTGGAGACGCTGTGCGGCGAGTTCGTGCGCTTCGGGCTCACCAGGTCCGACGTCGTCGTCTCCTGCGGCGGCGGGACCACCACGGATGTGGTCGGTCTCGCGGCCGCCCTCTACCACCGCGGTGTGGCGGTCGTGCATCTGCCCACGTCGCTGCTGGCCCAGGTGGACGCCAGCGTCGGCGGGAAGACGGCGGTCAACCTGCCGGCCGGCAAGAACCTGGTCGGCGCGTACTGGCAGCCGAGCGCGGTCCTGTGCGACACGGACTACCTGTCGACCCTGCCGCGGCGGGAGATGCGCAACGGCTACGGCGAGATCGCCCGCTGTCACTTCATCGGCGCGCCGGACCTGCGGGCCATGGCGCTGCCCGACCAGATCGCCGCGAGCGTCCGCCTCAAGGCCCGCGTCGTGGAAGCCGACGAGCGGGACGCGGGCCTGCGGCACATCCTCAACTACGGCCACACACTGGGCCATGCGCTGGAGAAGGCGACCGCCTACACCCTGCGCCACGGTGAGGCGGTGGCCATCGGCACGGTCTTCGCGGGCCGGCTCGCCGGCGCCCTCGGGCGCGTCGGCCGGGCGCGGGTGGCGGAGCACGAGGACGTGGTCCGCCACTACGGCCTGCCCGCCGCCCTGCCCGTCGAGACCGACCCCGCGGACCTGCTGCGGCTGATGCGGCACGACAAGAAGGCGATCACCGGACTCGCGTTCGTCCTCGACGGACCCACGGGCGCGGAACTGGTGGGCGACGTCCCGCAGGAGGTCGTCGCGCACGTCCTCGGACAGATGCCCCGAGCTCCCCTGGCCGACCTCGTCGACACCCCCGAACCGGCCGCCGCGTCCGCGCCCACGGCCGCGACGGCACGTACGGCTCCGGTTGCCGCCGCGTCGGCACCCACGGCCGGCAGGGCGCGGTCATGAGGCAGTCGCTCCAGTGGCCGGCCGGCATCGACGCGGCGTCCGGCGCCGGCCGGCCGGCCGGCCGCCTCCTCGCCGGCAGGCTGGCGGAAGCGCTGGCCCGGCCGGCCGCGCAGCAGCCGGTCTGGCCGGACCCGGAACAGGCCCAGGACGTGCGGGCACTGCTGCACAGCGCCGAGCCGATCGTCCGGCCGGCCGAGACGGCACGACTGCGGGAGCAACTCGCCGCGGTCGCCCGCGGCGAGGCGTTCCTCCTCCAGGGCGGCGACTGCGCCGAGTCCTTCGCCGAGAACACCGAAGCCCACCAGCTCGCCAACCTGGGGACGCTGGCCCGGATGGCCGACGTCCTCACCCGCCGCACCGCACGGCCCGTCGTCAGGGTCGCCCGGATGGCCGGGCAGTACGCCAAGCCCCGTTCCCGGCCCGTGGACGCCCAGGGGCTGCCCGCCTACCGCGGCGACATGGTCAACTCCGCCGAGCCCACCCGGGCGGCCCGCGCCCCCGACCCCTACCGGATGCTGCGCGCCCACGCCGACGCCGCGGGCGCGATGGCGCTGATCCGCCGGCTCGGCCGCGAGGGTCTGCCCGCCGGCGACGTCCACGTCAGCCATGAGGCGCTGCTGCTCGACTACGAGCAGTCCTCGCTGTGGGTGGACGACAGCGGACCCGAGCCCCGTCTGTCCAGCGGGCTCGGACACTTCCTGTGGATCGGCGAGCGCACCCGCCGACTCGACGGCGCGCACATCGCGTTCGCGCAGCTGCTGGCCAATCCCATCGGCCTCAAGATCGGTCCGGGCACCACCCCGGAACAGGCCGTCGAGTACGTGCGCCGGCTCGACCCGCACGCCGAACCCGGGCGGCTCACACTGATCAGCCGCATGGGGCACACCCGGGTGCGGGACGTGCTGCCGCCGATCGTGGACAAGGTCGCCGCCACCGGCCACCAGGTGATCTGGCAGTGCGATCCGATGCACGGCAACACCTACACGTCGGCGAACGGATACAAGACCCGGCAGTTCGACGCGATAGCCGACGAGATCGCCGGTTTCTTCGACGTGCACCGGCGGCTGGGCACCCACCCCGGCGGCCTTCATGTCGAGGTCACCGGCGAGGACGTCACGGAATGCGTCGGAGGTGCCACGGGCCCGGCCGAAGCCGACCTGCCCGCCCGCTACCGCACGGCCTGCGACCCCCGCCTCAACGCCGACCAGGCACAGGAACTCGCGTACGTCGTCGCCGAACGGGCGGCCGCGGGCGTCACGGACCGCACGGCGAGGCCGCGATGACCACACCGGCGATGACCGGACCACCTCCCGTCAGGTCCGTCCAGGGCACCACCCGGCTGTACGCCGTCCTCGGGGATCCCGTCGCCCAGGTCCAGGCGCCCGCCCTGATGAACCCGGTCCTCGCGGAGCTGAACATCGACGCGGTGGTCGTCCCGGTGCACGCCCGGCCGGAGCACCTGGAGGACATCGTGCGCGGCCTCAAGCGGGTGGAGAACCTCGACGGCATGTTCGTCACCGTGCCGCACAAGGCTGCCGTCCGCCGCCTCGCCGACCGGTGCGGCACGACCGTGGACATCGTCGGCAGCGCGAACGTACTGCGCCGCGAGGCCGACGGCGGCTGGCTCGCGGAGAACTTCGACGGCTCGGGCTTCGTGGCCGGTCTCGCAGGGGCCGGGCACGAGCCCAGGGGCAGCCGCGTGGCGCTCGTCGGCACGGGCGGTGCGGGCAGCGCCATCGCCGCAGCCCTCCTCGCGGCCGGCGTCGACCGGCTCCTCGTGTACGACACGGACACGGCGAAGCTCACCGCGCTGGCCGCCCGGCTGAAGGCGCACTGGCCGGGCCGGGTGCACGCCCTGAGCGGACCACACCTGCCGGACGTCGACATCGCGGTCAACGCCACACCGCTCGGACTGCGCGCGGACGACCCGCTGCCGTTCGAACCGGCTTCCCTGCCGTCGGGCAGCCTCGTGGCCGACATCGTCATGAAACCCCGCGAGACACGACTCCTCCGCGAGGCCGCCGCACGAGGACATCGCATCCATCACGGAATTCACATGCTCGAGGGACAACTGAATTCCTATAGAGCCTTCTTCGATCTGCGGTGAACAGCGCCGCCTACTACCGGACCAAGGGATGCAGGAGCGTCGGCAGGGACCTAATTTGGACCTGCTGTTCAGCTTTTCTGTGCCCTGTATCGAGTCACATCCAATTACTTGGAGAGTCATGAACGTGCGACAGGCGCCGGAATTCCCCCAGTGGCCGCAGTACGACGCGACGGAACGCGAAGGCCTCATCCGTGCACTCGAGCAGGGCCAGTGGTGGCGGATGGGCGGAAACGAAGTCGACTCATTCGAGCAGGAGTTCGCCGAGTTCCACGGCGCCGCCCACGCCCTCGCCGTCACCAACGGCACCCACGCCCTCGAACTCGCCCTTCAGGTCATGGGAGTCGGCCCGGGCACCGAGGTCATCGTCCCGGCCTTCACCTTCATCTCCTCGTCCCAGGCGGCGCAGCGGCTCGGCGCCGTCGCGGTCCCGGTCGACGTCGACCCGCACACGTACAACATCGACGTGGCGGCGGCCGCGGCAGCCGTGACACCGCGCACCCGCGTCATCATGCCCGTGCACATGGCGGGCTTCTTCGCCGACATGGACGCCCTGGGCAAGCTCTCCGCCGACACCGGCGTCCCGCTGCTCCAGGACGCCGCGCACGCCCACGCCGCCCGCTGGCAGGGCAAGCGCGTCGGCGAGCTCGGCACGGTCGCCGCGTTCAGCTTCCAGAACGGCAAGCTGATGACTGCCGGCGAGGGCGGCGCCGTCCTGTTCCCGGACACGGAGAGCTACGAGACGGCGTTCCTGCGGCACAGCTGCGGCCGGCCCCGCACCGACCGCCGCTACCGGCACCGGATCGCCGGCTCCAACCTGCGGCTCAACGAGTTCTCGGCGGCCGTCCTGCGGGCTCAGCTCGGCCGCCTGGAGGAGCAGATCACGACCCGTCAGCAGCGCTGGGCCGTCCTGTCCCCGCTGCTCGAGGCGATCGACGGCGTCGTCCCGCAGCGCGGCGACGAGCGCACCGACTTCCCCTCGCACTACATGGCGATGTTCCGGGTGCCCGGCATCGGCGAGGAGCACCGCAACGCCCTGGTCGACAGGCTCGTGGCGGCCGGCATACCGGCGTTCGCGGGCTTCCGCGCGATCTACCGCACCGACGCCTTCTGGGAGCTGGGCGCCCCCGACGAGACCCCGGACCAGGTCGCCGAGCGCTGCCCCCACTCCGAGGCCATCAGCCAGGACTGCGTCTGGCTGCACCACCGTGTGATGCTGGCGACCGAGCAGGACATGCACCGCACGGCCGACATCATCGCGGACGCCGTGGCCGCCGTATGAGCGTCAGGACAGCCGTCGTCGGGCTCGGCTGGGCGGGGCGGGAGCTGTGGCTGCCACGGCTGACCGGGCACGCCGACTTCGATGTGGTGGCCGTCGTCGATCCCGCGCCGCCGGCGCGGACCGCGCTCGACGCGGCACCGGGCGTACCCGTGCACCCGACGGTGGACGCGCTGACCGCCCGCGCGGTCGACCTCGCCGTCGTCGCCGTCCCCAACCATCTGCACGCCGAGGTCGCCGCGGGCCTCCTCGGCCGGGGCATCTCCGTCTTCCTGGAGAAGCCGGTGTGTGTGACGTCCGGGGAGGCCGGCACCCTGGCGGCCGCGGAACAGCGCGGCGGTGCCGTGCTCCTGGCCGGCAGCGCCGCCGCACACCGCGGTGACGTGACCGCCCTGGCGCGGCTGGTGCCGGAGCTGGGCCACATCCGCCATGTCGACCTGTCCTGGGTGCGGGCGCGCGGCATCCCGCAGGCCGGCGGCTGGTTCACCCAGCGCAGCAAGGCCGGCGGCGGTGTCCTGTTCGACCTGGGCTGGCATCTGCTCGACACGCTCGCGTCCCTGCTCGGCCCGGCCCGCTTCACCCAGGTTGTCGGCGTGACCTCGAACGACTTCGTGGGTGCCGGCGCCTTCCGCGCGGCCTGGCGGCGGGACGAGCCCGCCGCCGGCGCCGCCGGTGACGTCGAGGACACCGCCCGCGGCTTCCTCGTCCGCGACGACGGCGTCTCGGTCTCCCTGCGCGCCGGCTGGGCCTCGCACGAGGCGCGGGACGTGACCCGGATCCAGCTGGTGGGCAGCGCCGGAACCGCCGAGCTGAGATGCACCTTCGGCTTCAGCCCCAACCGTCACCCCCACGCGGAGCTGACGCTGACCCGCGAGGGCACCACCACGTTCCTGCCGGTGCCGGACGAGCCCATCGGCACCGAGTACCGGCGCCAACTGGACGGCCTCGCCGCGCTCCTGGCCGACCCGGCCCGTCGCGGCAGAGCCATCGACGAGGCCCGTACGACGGTCCGCGTCATCGAGGACCTCTACGCGTCGGCCCGTTCCGCGCACGAGCAGACCGCCGTACCCGCCCATCAGCAGGAGGTGAACAGCCGGTGAGCTCACCAGCTTCGACAGCGAACGCGCTCCCCACGATCCAGCCGGTCAGACGGGCCGTGATCTTCGACCTGGACGGCGTCCTGGTCGACAGTTTCGCGGTGATGTACGAGGCGTTCGCCATCGCCTACAAGGAGGTGGTCGGCGACGGTCCCGCGCCGTTCGACGAGTACCGGCGCCATCTGGGGCGCTACTTCCCGGACATCATGCGGATCATGGGCCTGCCCCTGGAGATGGAGGAGCCCTTCGTCCGCGAGAGCTACCGGCTCGCGCCCCAGGTGCCGGTCTTCGACGGCATCGTGGACCTGCTCACCACCTTGCGGGTGCGGGGTTTCCGGCTCGCCGTGGCCACCGGCAAGAGCGGGCCACGGGCGCGCTCCCTGCTCGGCGAGCTGGGGCTGCTGCCCTTCTTCGACCATGTGATCGGCTCGGACGAGGTCACCCGTCCCAAGCCGGCCCCGGACATCGTGGAGCACGCCCTGGAGCTGCTGGGCTTCTCGCCCGAGCAGGCCGTCATGGTCGGCGACGCGGCGACCGACATCGCCAGTGCCCACGGCGCCGGCGTGGCCTCGGCCGGCGCCCTGTGGGCGCTGTCCGACGCCGGCGAACTGCTCGCCGCCGAGCCGGGCGTCGTCCTGCGCCACCCCGCCGACCTGCTGGCCCTGTGCCCGTCCGTGCCCGGTGACTGAGGAACGGCGCGGCGGCCCGGGCACAGCGCACCATCTCGGTGTCGACATCGGGGGGACCAAGGTCGCGTTGCGGGTCGAGGCCGGCGGGCGGTGCGTCGACGAGACCGTCTTCGCCTGGCGCCCACGGCACAGCGCCGACCGCGACCTCGCCCAACTCGCCGCGCACGTCGCCGAGTTGTGTGAGGCCCTGGATGCGCCCCCGAGGGCGGTGGGCGTCGCGATGCCGGCGACCGTCGGACCGGACGAGCGGGTCACCGCCTGGCCGAGCCGGCCCGAATGGACCGGCACGGACCTCGGCGGCGCCCTGCGCGCACTGTTCCCCGAGGCCGCGGTCGCCTGGGCGGACGACGGCGACCTCGGCGCCCTCGCGGAGGCACAGGCCGCCGGCCGCGACGACCTGCTCTATCTGGGCGTCGGCACGGGCGTCGGCGGCGGCTTCGTCAGGGGAGGCGAACTGCTCCCGGGCCCGGGCCGCGGCTCCTTCGAGATCGGGCACACGGTGGTCGAGCTGGACGGCCCGCGGTGCGTCTGCGGCCGCCGCGGATGCCTCCAGGCCATCGCCTCGGGCCCGGCCACGCTGCGGCACGCGGCCCGGCTGCGGGGCGGCGAGGTCACGTACGACGCGCTGCGGCAGGCCTGGTACGACGGTGAGACCTGGGCGGTCACCGCGCTGCGGCGCACCTGCCGCGCCCTGGCCGCCGCCGCGGTCGGCGTCCAGGAACTGCTCCATCCACGACTCCTGCTGATCGGAGGCGGCTTCGCGAGCGGCATCCCGGGCCTGCACACCCTCGTGTCCGCCCAGCTCGCGGAGCTCACCCGCCCCGGACAGCCGCTCCTGGAGGTGGGATCCGCCTCGTTGGGGGCGCTGTCCTCGCTGCGGGGCGCGGTCGCGCTCGCCCGGCTGATCCGGCCCTGACCGGTCACACCGTCCGGATCGGTTCACCGGCCGGCGCGGACGCGCCCAGCCGGCTCCGCAGGTCGTCGACCAGCGTCGCGGTGTCCTCCGGGCCGGCGGCGGCACCGAAGACATGGTGGTCCGGCCGGATCAGCAGGGCGGTCGCGTCATGCTCGGCCAAGTACGCCCGGTAGCAGCCGTCCACATCGATCACGTCGGTCACGTCGGTCACGTCGTCGGTCACGTCGGTCAGGCCCTGCCCGGTGCCCTCGGCCGTTCGCACCGCGGCGTCCCGGCCGGCGCCGGGCGGCGACAGACGCACCACACGGGTCCCGAGAGCACGCAGGAAGGACCACCTGTCCGCGCCGAGCGCGGGGCGCGGGTCGTCCGTGCTGAGCAGGACGAAGCCACGGCCCACGACCTCGTCGAACAGCCCCGTGCCGCCCGGCGCCGCCACCCGCCCCTGCGGCACCACCGCCCCGTTCGGCGTCGCGGACGGCCGCCGCAGCAGCCCGGCCGACAGCGGCTTCGCCGGCTCCGGCTGTCCCGGCCCGGTACGCCCGCGCCGACCCGCGAGCACCGTGGCGTCCCGCTCCGCGGCGGCCTCCGGGTCCGTCACACAGATCATCCTGCCCAGCTGCACCGACGACAGGATCGAGTCCTTCACGTGCTGCCGGCGTTCCTCGGCATGGGTGTCGAGGAGGGAGGCGTCGGCCAGGCCGCTCAGCGTCAGATCCAGCTTCCACGCCAGACCGACCACGTCCCGGATCCCGGAACACATGCCCTGCCCGGCGAAGGGCGGCATCAGATGCGCCGCGTCACCGGCGAGCAGCACCCGGCCCACCCGCCACTCGTCGGCCCAGGCGGCCCGGAACATGTAGGTGGTGGAGCGCAGCAGGGTGGCGGTGTCCGGAGTGACGCCGAACGGCTTGAGCAGGCGCCAGGCCGTCTCTTCCCTGTTCAGCTCGGCGCTGCTCTCGCCCGGCAGCCGCATGAACTCCCAGCGGCGGTGTCCCGGGCCGCTGCCCACCAGGGTCGTGGGCCTGGCCGGGTCGCAGATCTGGATGTTGGTGGGGGTGAACTCGCGTGGCTCGTGCAGCTCGACGTCGCACAGCAGCCACTCGTAGGAGAACCCGAGATCGGTCAGGGGAACACCGAGGTGCTCGCGCACGAAGCTGTTGGCGCCGTCACAGCCCACGACCCAGTGCGCGCGGACGGTGCGACTCGTCCCGTCATCGGTCTCGGCGGTCAGGGTCACCCGCTGATCGTCCTGGGTGATGTCCACGACCCGGTGCCCGCGCAGCACCGTGATGCCGGTCAGCGACGCCGCCCTGGCCATGAGCAGTTCCTCGAGGGCGGGCTGATGCACGGTGTTGGCGTCCGGCCAGCCGTAGCGGCCCTGCGCCGAGAACGCGATGTCCAGCAGCGTCTGTCCCGCCGCGGTACGCCACTGGTAGCCGGTGGCCGGCTCGGTGATCCGGCTGAGGCCGGCCCCGATACCGGTGGCCGCGAGCAGCCGGGCGGTCTCCCCGTCGAAGCTGGTCGCCCGCGGGAGCGGATACGGCCGGGGGCGGCGCTCGAGGACGGTCACGCGGTACCCGCGCTGGGCCAGCAACACCGACAGGGCGGCGCCGATCGGCCCGTAGCCGACAACGGCCACGTCCGTGTCCGTCGGGGTCGCGTACGTGCCGTGCGGACGAATGGTGGACATCGTGATCCCTATTCGCAAGGTGTCGAAGAACCGCGAGGGCAAGGAAAGGGGCGCGGAAGAAAGGCGCGGCCAGTGTGTGGCGCTGGCATGCAAGGTACGGGATCGGCGCGGGAACCCTCCTCGAAAGACGGTCGAGCCGTGACGGAGCGGCAGCGCCGAGGAAGCTCCGCGAAAGGAGTTCCCCGCCGCGCGCGGGCGGCCGAGCGATCCGCCCGGCGGGTCCGTCGGTCTCACCCGGTGCCGAGCAGTGGACCCCGCCGCCCGCCCGGGCCGACCCGGGCCAGGGTCATCCGTCCAGGGAGAGCGCCTGGGCCGGACACAGGTCGACGGCCTCGTGGACCGCCGACAGCAGTGTGCCGCCGGGTTCGGCGTCCAGCACGACGACCAGGCCGTTCTCCTCGCTCTGGTCGAACACCTCCGGCGCGATGCGCGCGCACTGACCCGCGCCGACGCACTTGTCGGTGTCCGCGACTGTCTTCACGGCTCATGCCTCCTACGGTGAGCGGCGGATTCTCGCCCATGATGCCCGAGGCGTACGAAATCGACGCCGCCGCGCCGGCGAAACAAATACCACCCCAGCGAAACTCGAGTGCGCGCAAGTCCAATTGAGTCCACGAATTGAAGCACGCTGTGGCACGACCACAGCGGGCACGAAGTCCCACCTTTCAGGACCGTCGATCCGCGGTGGGGCACCAGCGTGCCCAAGGACGATTCCTGGAAGGAATTTCTGGCCGTGCCTCAACCACCGGAGCAGTTCAGGACATGGGTCCGCCGATACCAGGCGGCGCCGGACAGCGCGGTCCGCCTCGTATGCCTGCCGCACGCCGGCGGATCCGCGAGCTTCTACTTCCCGCTGGCCAAGGCGCTCGCGCCCGCGGTGGAGGTGCTGGCGGTGCAGTACCCGGGGCGGCAGGACCGGCGCCACGAACCCCACATCACCCGTCTCTCCGACATGGCCGACCAGATCTTCGCGGCGGTACGCCACCTCGACGACCGCCCCCTGGCGCTGTTCGGACACAGCATGGGCGCCGTCCTCGCCTACGAGATCGCGCTGCGGATGCAGGACGCCGGCCTCCCCGCGCCCGTACGCCTCTTCGCCTCCGGCCGGCGCGCCCCGTCCCGCGACCGCCACGAACAGGTCGACCCGGGGGTGGACGAGGAGATCCTGGCCGAACTGCTCCGGCTGAGCGGCACCCCCGCGGAGCTGCTCGCCGATCCGGAGATACGGGAAATGATCATGCCCCCGCTCCGCAGCGACTACCGGGCCGTCATGGCCCACCGCTTCACCCCCGGCCGGAGGCCGGACTGCCCGGTGACGGTGCTCACCGGGGACAGCGACCCCCGGGTCACGGTCGACGAGGCGGCGGCCTGGGAAGAGCACACCACCGGCCCGACGGAGCTCCAGGTGTTCCCGGGAGGCCACTTCTTCCTCGCCGAGCAGAGCACGCGCGTCGCCGAACTCATCGCCGACCGGCTGGCCGGCCGGTACGTCGCCACCCGTCACGAGGCGTGGACCTGAGATGACCGAACTCGCTGCCGCTCCGGTACCGACCATCCCCCACCACTCGCTGCTGGTGTTCCTCCTCCAGCTGTCGGTCCTGCTGTTTCTGGCCCTCGCCCTGGGGCGGTTGGCCGCGCGGTTCAAGATGCCCGCCATCGTCGGCGAGTTGCTCGCCGGTGTGATCGTCGGCCCCTCGCTCCTCAGTCACGTATGGCCCGACCTCGCCGACTGGCTGCTGCCGAAGGATCCCGGCCAGCAGCATCTGCTCGACGCGGTGGGTCAGGTGGGCGTCATCCTGCTCGTCGGCATCACCGGCATGGAGCTGAAGTTCGACCTCGTCCGACGGCGCCGGCACACGGCGCTCCGGGTGAGCCTCGCCGGTCTGCTGGTGCCCTTGGGGCTCGGTGTCGGCGTCGGCTTCCTGCTGCCCGCATCGCTCATGGCGGGCGACACGAGCCCGACGGTCTTCGCGCTGTTCCTCGGCGTGGCCCTGTGCGTCAGCGCGATCCCGGTGATCGCCAAGACCTTCATGGACATGAACCTCCTGCACCGCGACGTCGGGCAGCTGACCCTTGCCGCCGGCGTCATCGACGACATCGTCGGCTGGTTCCTGCTCTCCATCGTGTCGGCGATGGCGACGGCCGGACTGAGCACCGGGACGATCGCCGCCTCCCTGCTCCACCCCGTGGCCGTCGTGGTGGCCGCCTGGCTCGTGGGACGCCCCCTGGTGAAGTGGGCGTTGCGCGCGGCGGGCCGCTCCTCGTCGTCGACGCCCACCGTCGCGGTGACGACGCTGATCGTCCTGCTCGGCGCGGCGGCGACGCAGGCGCTGCGGCTGGAGGCGGTCTTCGGCGCCTTCGTGTGCGGCGTCCTGATCGCCACGAGCGGCGAACTGGACCGGGAGAAGCTGGCCCCGCTGCGCACCGCGGTCCTCGCCTTCCTCGCACCGGTCTTCTTCGCCACGGCCGGTCTCCGGATGGACCTGACCGCGCTGGCCAGGCCCACCGTCCTGGCCGCGGCGTGCGTGGTACTGGCCGTGGCGATCCTCGGCAAGTTCGTGGGAGCCTACGTCGGCGCGGCGATGAGCGGACTGGGCCGCTGGGAGGCCCTCGCGATCGGCGCCGGCATGAACGCCCGCGGGGTGATCGAGGTCGTCGTGGCGATGGTGGGCCTGCAACTCGGGATCCTCGGGGCCGAGACGTACACCATCATCATCCTCGTCGCGATCGTGACCTCGCTGATGGCGCCGCCCATACTCCGGGTCGCCATGGCCCGGGTCGACGATAACGCCGAGTCGGACATGGGCATGACCGGCACGAAGACACGCGACCTGGCGTCCCCGTCGCCCGCGTCGCCCGCCTCGGTGTGACGGTGCGGACAGCGAGGCGGGCGCACGGTGCCGTCACGCCGGGGCCCGGCCGGGACACCGGGCCCCGGGCGCCGCACGGCGCGCCGTGCTGCCGAGCGACACCGGCGCCGGAAGGGGGCGAGAGGTGACCAGGACGGCCGACGGCGGCGGACAGCTGCTGGCCATCAGCGACCTGCACATCAGCCACGCCGACAACAGAGCCCTGGTCGAGCGGATGGCACCGGAATCGGACGACGACTGGCTGCTGGTGGCCGGGGACGTGGCGGAGACCGTCGCCGACATCCGGTGGTGCCTGAAGACCCTCGCCTCCCGCTTCCGCAAGGTCCTGTGGGCCCCCGGCAACCACGAGCTGTGGACCCACCCGAGCGACCCCGTCACCCTGCGCGGCGTCGACCGCTACGAGCACCTGGTCGAGCTCTGCCGCGACCTCGGCATCACCACGCCCGAGGACCCCTACCCGCTCTGGGACGGACCGGACGGCCCGGTGGCCGTGGCACCGCTGTTCCTGCTGTACGACTACTCGTTCCTGCCCGCCGGGTGCGCCACCGCGGACGAGGGGCTGGCCTACGCGCACAGCACCGGCGTGCTCTGCAACGACGAGAACCTGCTGCACCCCGACCCCTATCCGAGCCGCGGGGCATGGTGCCGGGCCCGGGTCGCCGAGACCGAGCGCAGGCTCGCCGAACTCCCCGACGGCCTGCCCGTCGTCCTCGTCAACCACTACCCGCTCCACCGGCACCCGACGGACGTGCTGTGGTACCCGGAGTTCGCCATGTGGTGCGGCACCCGGCTGACCGCCGACTGGCACCGCAGATTCCGGGTGGCCGCCATGGTCTACGGGCATCTCCACATCCCGCGGACCACCTACCACGAGGGCGTCCGCTTCGAAGAGGTGTCCGTGGGCTACCCACGCGAGTGGCGGCAGCGCCGAAGCCCGCCGGGAAAGCCGCGCCGCATCCTGTGATCGCGGAACTGCTCCCCGCACCGGTGGCTGTCGCGCAGACGTACGGCGACGACGAGACCGCGCCCCTCTACCCGGAGGAGCAGGCGCTCATGGCCGACGCGGTCGACCTGCGCCGCCGGGAGTTCGCCACCGTACGAGCCTGTGCCCGCCGCGCCATGGCGGAACTCGGCCACGCGCCGCGGCCCGTCCCGAGCTCCTCCCGCGGCGCTCCCTGCTGGCCGCCCGGCCTGGTCGGCAGCATGACCCACTGCGACGGCTACCGCGCCGCCGCCCTGGCCCACGCCACCGACCTGGTCTCCGTCGGCATCGACGCCGAACCCCACGCCCCGCTCCCGGAGGACGTCCTGGAGGCCGTCCGGCTGCCCTCCGAGCAGCGGCGTCTGGAGTATCTGGCCGCGCGGCACCCCGCCGTGCACTGGGACCAACTCCTGTTCAGCGCCAAGGAGTCCGTCTACAAGGCGTGGTTCCCGCTGACCGGGGACCGCCTCGACTTCATGGACGCGGACATCGAGTTCCAGACCGCGCCGGGAACACCGCCGCGGGGAGGTTTCCGGGCCGGGCTGCTGGTCCCGGGGCCGCTCGTGGGCGGCCGGCGGCTCACGCACTTCACGGGACGGTGGGCGGTCCACCGCGGCCTCGCGGCCACCGCCGTGACAGTCCCGCACCCCTGAGGGGTGCTCCTCAGCGAGCCTGCGCGCTCCTGGCGGCCGTGCTCGAGAACTGGCTCCACGCCCTCGTCAGCTCCACCCGCGAGGTCACGTTCATCTTCCGGAAGATCTTCTTCAGATGGAAGGCCACGGTGTGACCGGAGATGAACAGGCGTTCACCCACTTGGGAGTTGGTGAACCCCTGGCTCACCAGCTCGGCCACGGCGGCCTCGGTGTTGGTGAGCGAGCCGGTGTTCACGCCGTCCTGGCCGGTGTACTCCGGATAGCGGCCCCGCCGCACTCCGAGCGAGCGAAGCCGGCTCACGACCCGGCGGGCATCCCGCGGCGCCGCGGCATCCGTGTAGCCGTCCACCGCCGACTCGAAGGCCTGGAGCGCCCGTTCGCGCTCCGCGGGCCGCGCGGCGAGGAGTTTCCCGCCGTCCTCCCAGGCGGACGCACCGGCCCACGGGTCCAGATGCGAGGCGGCCGCAGCGACGACCTTGTCCGGATTCCTCTCCAGGACCCCGCCGGCGTGCAGCGCCGCCGCCACCACGGAACGCAGCCCGCGGTTGCGCGCGGCGAGCGCGGAGGCCTCCGCGACCACCCGCCGGGCGAGCGCCTCGTCCCCCAGCTTCCGGGTGGCCCGAACGAGCCAGGCGGCAGCGGCGGGCTGTGACGCCAGCAGTTCCCTCAGCAGCCGGTCGTCCGTGACGATGCCCACGATGAGCTGGGCAGCGCTCGACGCGCCGCCCTGCACCTCGAGGAGCTGAGCCGCGGCCCAGGCACACTGACCCGGCCGTTGGGCCGTCTGGCCGAGAAGGGCGCAGTCCCGCAGCTGATTCGCGAACTCCCTGCTCAGGCTCATGTTGCCCTGCCGGAGGGCGCTCAGCGCCATCACGGTGTGCGCATCGGGCAGAAAGCGGTGCAGGCCGGTTCGCCGCGCCCGGTCGACGCCCTTGCGCGCGAGACCGACAGCGGTGTCGACATCGCCCTTGGCGAACGCGAGATCCGCGGCACAGAGCAGCGAGGCCGTCTCCAGGCCGCCGGCCTCGGGCCGGGCCGCCGCCAGCCTGTCCACGTCGGCCAGCGCCCGCGCTCCGGAGGAGAGATCGCGGATTCCGACCAGCAGGGCCGCGTACCAGATCTTCGCCGAGCCCTGGCAGTCCGCGGTGCACGCGGACTCCGCCCGGCCGGTGGCGCTCGCCAGGCGAATGCCTTCCTCGAGCTCACCGCGCGACCAGGCGGAAAAGGAGGACTCGGACAGGCGGACGGTTTCGCAGGAGTTTCTCCGGCAGACGCGGATGACGGAGAAAGCGGGGGGCAGCCGCAGGCGAAGCGGAGAATCGAGCATCACGTCTCCTGTCATGGTGGCCGTGCTGTCCGAGTGACAGGGTAGGGCGGGGACACGACAGCGGCGGCGCCGGACTGCGCAGGCTGTGGGGGGTCTTGAGCGGAGCACGACCGGCCTTCGAGCGGCATGCCGGGTGGGGGCACGGGGCGGGCTCGAAAGCCACTCGAACTGTCGGCTCCGACGGTGGCGCGACGCGAACGGCGGCGACAGCATGAACGCGGTCCGGAGTCCGCGGGTGAATGTGAATACCGAGGTGGCCACCTTGAGCGTCGTACTTCTGTTGAACGGTCCCAATCTGGGCATTCTCGGGCGGCGTGAGCCGGAGATATACGGCACCGACACGCTCGCCGACATCCAGGCGGCGGTCGCCGAAGAGGTGAGCGTCCGCGGATGGGACGTGCTCTCGATACAGCACGACTCGGAAGGGGACCTCGTCGGCGCCCTGCACGAGCACAGTGACACCACCGTCGGCGCCATCGTCAATCCCGGCGCCCTGATGATCGCCGGCTGGAGCCTGCGCGACGCGCTCGCCAGCTACGCGCCGCCATGGATCGAGGTGCACCTCAGCAACGTATGGGCGCGCGAACAGTTCCGGCACGAATCGGTGATCGCCCCGCTGGCGAGCGGAGTCGTGGTCGGCCTGGGAGCGTTCGGCTACCGCCTGGCGGCCCAGGCGCTCATGCACCTGTCCGTACCGGTGCCGCGCGGCGCGACCGCCTGACCGAGTGCCCCGGCCCGGCCGTACGCACCCGGTTGCGCCGTCACCGTTCCGCCGTACCGCTCCTGGTCTCCCCGCGCTCTTCGCGCGTCCTCCGGGATGCCCGCCGACGCCCCACCCGTGCCGCGTCGGGTTGTCCGGATCGCGGGGACGCGATGCCGCCGGCGTGCGGGAGTGGCCGAGGGCAGTCCAGGCTCGCCTCACCTCTCACCGGGCCATCAGGAGGGCAGGACGGCAGCGGTCCGCGCCGCGCCCTGTCGGCGTGCCCCGTTCGTCGTGCCCGGACCGGATCGGCCCGGGCACGACGGCGGGCCGAGCAGCGCGGCAGGGCACCGGCCCTGACCGCCCCGTGGTACGCCGCGGCGAACTCCCGGGCGGCCTCCTGCGTGGTGAGCCGGGCGAAGGACACCTCGGCGCCTTTCGCGCCGTGCGCGATCCCGCGGGGTCGCGCACGGCGGCCTGCCGCGGCAGGCCGCCCACCGGAAGACCCCCGTGGGCGGGAGCGCTTGAGGAGTTTTCGAAAGATGCTCGATCCGAGCCTCGAAGACTGTCCGTACCGAGTTCGGATTCCCTGGAGTACCCGGGCTCCCCTCGACGTCCCTCACCACCCCGAGGACACGGACGGAAGCGGAGGCTGCGATCAATGACCGTCGAACTGGTGGACACCGCCCCACACACGCTTCCCAGCCAGGAGTTCGCCGCCCTGTACGCGCAGGTGCAGCAGTTCTACGCGCACCAGATGCGGATCCTGGACGCGCACGACACCGAGCGCTGGGCCGGCACCTTCACCGAGGACGCCGTCCTCGAACTGCCCGCCCTGTCCGAGCCGGTGCCTGCCCGCGCCGGGCTCGCCCGTTACGCGCGCGCCGGCGCGGCACGGCAGCGGCGGGCCGGCGGCCGCCTCACCCACTGGGTCGGCATGCTCGACGCGGAGCCCCAGGCGGACGGGTCGGTGCACACCCGCTGCTCGGCCCTGGTGTACGTCACGCCGAGCGGAGACGGTCCCAAGGTCCTGCGGGTGTGCGTCATGGCGGACGTCCTCGTCCGCGCCCACGGCGAGTGGCGCATCGCGCACCGTCGAGTGACCCGCGACGACCTGGCCTGAGCGACCGCGCGTACCGCACGCCCATGTACCAGGCACCAGGCACCAGGGAAGCACCTGAAACCGAGAGCGGCCGACGCCGAGGAGGCAGCCATGCCCGACTCCGAGACCAACCCGGTACCGCACCGCCAGGAACCGCACCTGCGCAGGGACGAGATCGCCTCCCGGGCCCGGGCCGAGGCGCTGGCGATGGCCTGCGCCGACACGGCCCACTCCCACCGCCCTGCGGGCGAGCTGGTGGCCGCCGCGCTGAAAGCGCACCGCACGCTGTCGCGGGGACTCGGACCGGGCGGGCCGGTCACGCCCCTGGGGCCGGACGCCGGAGTGCGAGGGCTCGCCGCCTTCCTCGCGGTCTACGCCGCCCAGCAGGAACACCGGGACGACCGCGACCCGGCGGCAGCGGCGTGAGGTGGAGCACCGCTTCAGCCGAACTCGACGTTCCGTACGGCCCGAGGGACTCGGGGCCGCCCTCTGCCTAGAGTCGGCCGTGCACATCCCCTCCCTGTCCGCGCCCGCCTGACGTCACTGACGCGGGCGGGCGCGTCGACGTCCGGGACGGGAGCGGCCGGTGCGGCCGCAGACCGGGTGCGGCCGGCCGTGGACCACCTCACGCTCGTACGGCGTGGACCGGCTCGTGCGGGCGGGGGTCGCCGACGACGTGGCGATCGACGACGTGGAGATCGCGATCGACGCGGACTCCACCTCCGTCGTACCGGTGCTGACGGACGGGGTGTCGACGGCGGCACGTTCGTGACGGCGGCCGGGGCTTCGTGCGTCTTCGGCCCGCTGGCGCGCTCTCCTCGCTCGGCCTGACCGGTGGCTCGGCCTCTCAGGGCAGGCTGGTGAACGCGGCGAAAATGTCGTCGAGTTCGTGCGTGTGCACGGTGAGCGCCTCGGGCGTGATCGCCGCCGAGTCGAGCACCGCGAGCACCGCCCGCAGGGTGTCGACGCCGGCGTCGCCGCAGATCTGGAGGGTGAGCGTCTCCGGATCGCTCCACGCGTCGCCGAGACCCGGGCCTGATCCGGCGCCGAAGGCGACGCCGGCCCGTCCGAGTGTGATCGCGTCGGCGAACCGCAGGCGGACGAGAGCGTCGGGCGGATCGTTCCGGGGCGCCGGCCATGACTCGGGACCGTCGGACCGGAGGCCGTCGGATTGGAGGCCGCCGGACTCGGCATGGCCGGCCGGTCGGCCCGGCCCGGGCTCCTGGTACGTCGGCAGGACGCCCGGGCGGGAGCGAGGGGGGCTGGCCTCGGGCCCGGCGGGGTGGTCGCTCTCGTGCGACGCCTCGGCCTCGGCCAGGGCGCTCAGCAGTACGCGCCGGGCCTCGGGCGGGAGGGAGACGGCGAGGCGGCGGGCGAGTTCCCGGGCCTCGTCCCCGTCCGTTCCGGCCGCGACGGCCAGTTCGTGGCCGAGGGCGGCCAGCTGAGGCGTGAGATCCACCGCGGGTGTGTGCGTCACGGGCACTGCCCTCGCCTTCGCTCGGTTGGTGTGCTCGTCAGCCATGGCGTGTCCGCCCGGCCGGCTGACGACCGTCCGGCCGACGGGCATGAGAACCTCGCACGCCGGGGACGAGGCCGCCGACGGGGCGGTTGGCGCTCATGGCACGACTCCTTCCGTCGAGGACCCAGGCCACGGGCGGGCCGGCCCCTGTGACCGGCGGACATGTGCTTTGACGCGGCCCGAACACACGCGGCCTAGCAAGGGCTGCGCGGCCCGCGGTCCTCCTCTCGAAAGGGAATCGCGGCCGGCTCGGACGGCACTCGAACGGCACTTGAGCCCGAGGGGCCGAGGTTCCCGCCGGCACCGCGTGCGGTGAGCGGGCGCCTCCCGGAACCGACGGGGGGCGGGGCCCCGGTGCTGCGGCACACAGCACCGGGGCCCCGCCCCACGGTGTGTGCCCGCCTCACGCGGCCGAGGACGCTTCCTCCAGGGGGCGGGTGCGCCCCAGCTCCCGCTCGGCGCGCCGCAGCACGATCGAATCGGCGATCTCGCCGCTGCGTACCGCGATGTTCGACAGCAGGGCCGACGACAGGCCGTGGGTGTGCTCGGTCCCGCCCTGGAGGTAGACGCCGCAGGTCAGCTCCGACGCGGTGACGAGGCGGTAGTCGCGTTCCACCCGGTGCCTGCCCGCCGCGTCGCGCAGGAAGTGCCGGTCGAAGTCGCCGAGCAGGTGGGCCGGGTCCAGGCCGTCGTAACCACTGGCGAACACCAGCGCGTCGACGGCCAGTTCATCCGTCCGGTCGTCGAGCACCGAGCGCAGCATCACCCGCGTCTCGCTCTCGACGCGCTTGACCTCGGCGACCCGGGTGAGGCTGCGGAAGTGCAGTCGCCGGCTGCCGCGCACCTGCTCGTCGTACGAACGCTGGTACAGCGCCCGGATGACGTCGGCGTCGACCACCGAGTAGTTGGTGTTGCGGTGATAGCGCCAGAACGCGTCCCGTCCCTGCTCGGTGCCGAAGTAGTACTCGTCCACCGCGCCGGGGTCGAACACCTCGTTGGCGAAGGGGGTGTCGTCGGCGACGGAGTAGCCGTAGGACGGGATGACCGCGCAGACCTGGGCGTGCGGCAGCGAGTCGTAGAGGAACCGGGTGATCTCGGCCGCGCTCTGGCCGGCGCCGACCACCGCCACGCTCTTGAGGCCGTCAGGGTCCTGTGCGTTGAACCTGCCCAGGAACTCCGAGCTGTGCCATACCCGTTCGTCGGCGGTCACGCCCTCCGGCAGGCGCGGCACCAGGCCGGTGGAGACCACCACGTTGCGTGCGGTGACCCGGCTGGTGGTGCCGTCGCCGGTGCGCACCTCGATCTCGAGGAGGTCCGGCGTTCCGCTCCCGTCCTCGGTGGCGGGCCGGATCGAGGTGACCTCGGCGCCGTAGGTGACCCGGTCGCCGAAGCCGGCGGCCGCCCACTCCAGGTACTGGTGGAATTCCTGCCGGGTCGGGAAGAAGTCCTGGTTGTTCACGAACTGCACCAGCCGGTTCGAGGCGTGCAGGTAGGAGACGAAGCTGAACCGGGACATCGGATTCCTGAAGGTCGCGAGGTCCTTGAGGAATGAAATCTGCATGGTCGTCGACGGCAGCAGCATGTTCCGGTGCCAGCCGAAGCTGGGCTGCCGCTCGAAGAAATGGGATTTGACCGGATGCTGCGGGGCGCTCGCCCCATGTTCCTCCAGGGCGATCGCGAGCGACAGGTTGGACGGGCCGAACCCGATACCGACCACATCGTAGATCTCCTGGTCACGCCTACCCGTTATGCCCATAGAAATTCTCCCGCTTGCGTCTGGAAAACTCGGCCGGTGGCCCGAGAGATCGTTCTGCAGTGTCACCCGGAGACCATCTCAAAGGCAACTAGAAGATGACCTGAAGACCGTTCGAGAACCTCTCCTGAGGTGCTCGACATTCGAAAGCGTTGTCCTGTCGACGGGACGGAGATATGGTCGGCACGGATTCTCGATCTCCGCGTGGCGCGGCGCCCATGACGATTTTTCCGGAGTAGCCGGAGTAATGCGATCAGTCATGCCCTGAGGCAGAGCCATGCGATGAGCCGATTACGGAAAGGGTGAATCCGGATGTTCATTCCCGACTTCTACCGCGAACCCGGAAGTTCGTGGATGGTGGACCTGATCCGTGGTAATCCATTGGCGCTCGCGGTGGCCAATGGCAGCCCCGAGGACGGTCCGTTCGCCACGCATCTGCCGGTCATCTTCGACCCCGAGACGTCCGGCGACTGGTCCGGCGACCTGGCGGGGGCCACGCTGCTCGGGCACATGAACCGGGCGAACCCGCACTGGGCGGCGCTGGAGACGGGCAGCCTCCTGCTGCTGACGTTCACCGGTCCGCATTCCTATGTGTCGCCCACGGTGTACGAGAAGACTCCGGCCGCTCCGACCTGGAACTTCACCGCGGTGCACGTCCGGGGCGTGGTGGAGAAGATCGACTCGATGGAGGAGACGCTGGGTGTGGTGCAGTCCACCGTGCGCGCCTTCGAGGGGGCGTTCGGCAACGGCTGGGACATGACCGAGTCGCTGGGCTACTTCCGCAAGCTCGCGCCCGCCGTGGGCGCCTTCCGGTTCACGGTGACCGGGGCCGAGGGCATGTTCAAGCTCAGCCAGGAGCAACCGGGTGAGGTGCGCGAGCGGGTACGGGAGTCGTTCGGGCAGAGCGCGTGCGTGTACAAGCGCGAGACGGCGGGGCTGATGAGCCGGCTGCCGTGACGTGCCGTGGTCCTGGGCGCCCAGGACTCAGGCGCTGATGGCCACCGGCCGGGTCCGCTCGGCGAGCCCCTCGGGCCGCGCGTTCTGCCCGGGGGCGGCCGCGGCCGGCGCGGCCAGGCCCTTGATGCCCATGAGCTCGGGGATCTCCTTGTGCTCCTCCAGCGTGCCGAGGTCCTCCAGGGCGCTCGCGGCCGCGCTGTCCAGCGTGGTCATCACCCACTGCTCGAAGTCGACGCCCAGCTGCTCCGCGGCCTTGTGCCACCACTGAAGACGGCTGTGCGGGAACTCCAGGCGGCGGTTGGACTCGGTGGGAGCGAGCGGCTGCTGCTCGCTCTGGCGCGCGGCCCGCAGGGCGGCGCGCAACTGCTTGGTGCTCCACCGCCGCTGCTCGGCGCGGTCGAGCCAGCGGTCCTGTTCCTCGACCGGCATGGAGGCCAGCTCGGCGTGGTGCTGGAAGCTCAGGGCGGGCCGGCGCCGGGTGAGGTCGAAACGCCGTGAGACCCACGCGTAGTTGCGCAGGGTCTGGTACGAGAGGCCGGCGGCACGTATGCCGCGCTGGTACCGGTCGGTGTAGTGGTCCTTGCCGAACACGAGCCAGTCACCCAGCCACCAGGACGACGAGTCGAGGACGTCGGCGAGCTGCCGCCCGGCCCGCTCCCACTCGTCGTAGGCCAGCCCGGTCGGCATCTGCAGGCCCACCTTGGTCGTCAGCACCTGACCCCGGCGCGGCCCGGCCCCCGCGGCGCGCGGCTGCCGTACCGGGGCCTGCGGAAGAGCGGTTGCCGGGCCGCCACGCGACCCCGCGGTCTGACCGGCCTGACGCGCCATCATGCCTCCATGGGAAGGGTGCACTGAACTGGCGAGAAGTCTCGCCCGGAGGGCTGGAGCGGCGCTCGAACGGTTGCGCGGCGAACATCTCTGTGGCATGGCGCCGGTCGCCCGGCGCCATCATCGGTGCGCCGCCGGCGGCGCGGTACGTGACCGCCCAGGTGACTGCCCGGAGCACTGTCCCGTCGGCGGGACGGCCCATGGCCGCGGGTCCGGGTCCGACCGTGGGCAGGCAGGGCGGTGTCGTGGGGCGGTGCAGGGCCGCGGGTGTGGGTTCGACCGTGGGTGGATCAGGCCGGTGTCGGTGGGGTGGCGCATGGCCGCGGGTCCGGTTGCGACCGTGGGCGGCCGAGGCAGCGTCGGCGGGACGGCCCATGGCCGCGGGTCCGGTTCCGACCGTGGGCGGATCAGGCCGGTGGGAACCGGCCGGAAGGCGGTGGGCGGCTCGGGGCGCGCCCGTGGCGGCCGGACGCCGAGGCCTCCGCGCCATGTGCCCGGGCCCGCCGGACGCGCCCCCGGCCCCGCCGCCACCCACGGGCAGTCGTGCCGCTGGGGCGGCACGGGTGGGCGCGGGCGGCGGCAGGGCCTTCGGCGGCAGGGGACACCGCCGGACCCGTGCGTGGCCGCGTGGGCGCCGGGGTTCGTGCGTGGCCGTGCGGGCGCCGGACCCGTGCGTGGCCGCGTGGGCGCCGGGTCCGTGCGTGGCCGTGCGGGCGCCGGTCAGACCGCCGTCAGCGCCTCGTCGAGCGTCTCGGACAGGGCCGCCCGGAAGCCGTCGACGAAGGTGTCCACCTCACGGTCCGACACGGTCAGCGGCGGGGCGAGCCGGATGACGTCCGGCATCACCGCGTTCACCAGCAGCCCCTTGTCCTGGGCCGCCCGCTGCACGCGCGCGGCGACCTCCCGGTCGAGCACGACACCCACCAGCAGGCCGGCGCCGCGGACTTCGCGCACCAGCGGATGGCCCGGGGTCTCCAGACCCCGCCGCAACCGTTCCCCCACCCCGGTCACGTGGTCGAGGAGGCCCGCCCGCTCGATGGTGTCCAGCACGGCGAGGGCGGCCGCGCACACCACGGGATTCCCGCCGAAGGTGGAGCCGTGCGCACCGGGCGTGAGCAGCTTCGCCGCCGCGCCGAAGGCGAGCGTCGCGCCGATGGGCAGACCGCCGCCCAGGCCCTTGGCGAGGGTGACGACGTCCGCCTCGACGCCTTCGGCCTCGGCCGCGAACCAGCGCCCCGTGCGCCCGATGCCGGTCTGGATCTCGTCCAGCACGAGGAGGGTGCCCGTCGCCGCGGTGATCTCGCGGGCGGCCCGCAGATAGCCGGGCGGCGGCACGATCACGCCGTTCTCCCCCTGGACGGGCTCCAGCATCACGAGCGCGGTGCGTGGGGTGACGGCGGCGCGCAGGGCCTCGACGTCCCCGTACGGCACGTGGCTGACGTCGCCCGGCAGCGGCTGGAAGGGACGCTGCTTGGCGGGCTGGCCGGTGAGGGCCAGGGCCCCCATGGTGCGGCCGTGGAAGCCGCCGGTGGCCGCCACCATGTGCGGGCGCCCGGTGAGCCGGCCGATCTTGAAGGCCGCCTCGTTGGCCTCGGCGCCGGAGTTGGCGAAGTAGACCCGGCCCCGGCGCCCGGTGAGCTCCAGCAGGCGCTCGGCGAGGCGCACGGTCGGTTCGGCGATGAACAGGTTCGAGACGTGTCCGAGCGAGGCGACCTGCTCACTGACGGCCCGGACGACCGCGGGGTGCGCGTGGCCGAGCGAGTTGACCGCGATGCCGCCGACGAAGTCGAGGTACTCGGTGCCCTCCGCGTCCCGGACCCGGGTGCCCCGGCCCTGGACCAGCGGCAGCCGGGGGGTGCCGAAGTTGTCCATCATGACGCCCTGCCAGCGGCGGGTCAGCGCCCCGTTGCCCGCCCCGGTGGTGTCCGCGCCCTCGCTCATGCCGTCGCTCCCTCGCAGCCGACGCCGTCGTCCGGCACGACCACCGTGCCGACGCCCTCGTCGGTGAAGATCTGCATCAGGATGGAGTGCCTGACCCGGCCGTCGACGACGCGGGCACTGCGCACCCCGTTGTTCACGGCGTGCAGGCAGCCCTCCATCTTGGGAATCATCCCGGAGGCCAGCCCGGGCAGCAGCTCGGCCAGTTCGCCGGCGGTCAGGCGGGAGATCACCTCGTCGCTGTGCGGCCAGTTCCGGTACAGCCCCTCGACGTCGGTCAGGACCAGCAGCATCTCGGCGCCGAGCGCGGCGGCGAGGGCCGCGGCCGCGGTGTCGGCGTTGACATTGAGCACGCCCCCCTCGGCGGCGTCCTTGCCGTCCTCGGGCCGGGCGATGGAGGAGATGACGGGGATGCGTCCGTTGTCGATGAGGTCCTGCACGATCCCGGCGTCGATGCGGGCGACCTCGCCGACGCGGCCGATGTCCACGGACTGGCCGTCCTTGACCGCGTACCGCTTGACGGCGGTCATCAGGCGGGCGTCCTCACCCGTGAGGCCCACCGCGTGCGGGCCGTGGGCGTTGAGCAGTCCGACGAGCTCGCGCTGCACCTGCCCGGCGAGGACCATGCGGACGACGTCCATGGTCTCGTCCGTGGTGACCCGCAGGCCGCTCTCGAACCGGGACTCCAGGCCCAGACGCTCGAGCTGTGCGCTGATCTGCGGGCCGCCGCCGTGCACCACGACGGGGTGCAGGCCGGCGTGGCGCAGATAGAGGATGTCCATGGCGAAGGCGGCCTTCAGGTCGTCGTCGACCATGGCGTTGCCGCCGAACTTGATGACGACGGTCTTGCCGTGGTGGCGCGCCATCCAGGGCAGGGCCTCGACGAGGGCGCGGACCTTGGGCAGGGCCGCGGGCTCGCCGGAGGGGTCGATGCCGGAGGGGCCGACGCCGGAGGGGTCGGGAGCCGGTTGAGGAGACGGTGAAGCGCTCATGATGAGTACTCGCTGTTCTCGTGGACGTAGTCGGCGGTGAGGTCGTTGGTCCAGATGACGGCGGCGTCCGTGCCCGCGGCGAGGTCCACGGTGATCCGGACCTCGCGACCGGTCATGTCCGCCAGGGCGCGGTCCTCGCCCACGGATCCGCCCTTGCAGACCCACACGCCGTTGATGGCGACGCTCAGCCGGTCGGGCTCGAAGGCGGCGGAGGTGGTGCCGACGGCGGACAGGACGCGGCCCCAGTTGGGGTCCTCGCCGTGCACGGCGCACTTGAGGAGGTTGTTGCGGGCGACGCTGCGGCCCACCTCCACGGCGTCGTCCTCGCTCGCGGCGCCCACGACCTCGATGCGGATCTCCTTGCCGGCGCCCTCGGCGTCCCGGACGAGCTGCCGGGCCAGGTCGGCGCAGACCGCGCGCACGGCCTCGGCGAACTCCTCGTGGTCCGGGACGACTCCGGCCGCCCCGGAGGCGAGCAGGAGCACGGTGTCGTTGGTGGACATGCAGCCGTCGGAGTCGACCCGGTCGAAGGTGACACGGGTGGCGTCCCGCAGCACCCGGTCCAGGGCCCCGCTGTCCACGTCGGCGTCCGTGGTGAGCACGACGAGCATGGTGGCGAGGCCGGGGGCGAGCATCCCGGCGCCCTTGGCCATGCCGCCGACGGTCCACGCGCCACGGGTGACGGCGGCCGTCTTGTGCACCGTGTCGGTGGTCATGACGGCGACGGCCGCGTCCTCGCCGCCGGACTCGGACAGGTGGGTGACGGCGGTCTCGACGCCGGCCAGCAGCCGGTCCACGGGCAGCGGCACGCCGATGAGCCCGGTGGAACAGACCGCCACCTCCGTCGCGTCCAGGCCGAGCCGCTCGGCGGCCTTCTCGGCGGTGGCGTACGTGTCCGCCAGGCCCTGCGGCCCGGTACAGGCGTTGGCGCCACCGGAGTTGAGCACGACCGCGCGGATCCCGCCGTCCGCGAGGACCTGCCGGGACCACTGGACGGGGGCGGCCTGCACGCGGTTGGAGGTGAAGACGCCCGCCGCGGCGTGGCGCGGCCCGGTGTTGACGACGAGAGCCAGGTCCCGGTTGCCGTTCTGCTTGATCCCGGCGGCGACGCCCGCCGCCGTGAAGCCTCGTGCTGCGGTGACGCTCACTGCATCTCCTTGGTCGCTCCGCCGCGGATGGGGGTCCCCCCGCTCGGACGGAGCCGAGAGTGGGGGAGGCTGATGCCACGGCCGCCCGTGCGGCGCGGCGGTGCGGTCGTCGCCGCCGTCCGCGGCCCGGCGGCCGCGCGCGCGTCGCTCACGGTGCGACTCCGATCGTGGAAAGCCCCAGGTGCTCGGGGAGACCGAGGGCGGCGTTCATGCTCTGGACGGCCCCGCCCGCGGTGCCCTTGGTGAGGTTGTCGATGGCGCTGATCGCGATGATCCGCCCGAGAGCCGGGTCGAGGGCCACCTGGACCTGCGCGGCGTTCGATCCGTACACGGCCGCGGTGCTCGGCCACTGCCCCTCGGGCAGCAGCCGTACGAACGGCTCGTCGCCCAGCGCCTTCTCGTACGCGGCCCGTACGTCGCCCGCGCCGACCCCGGGCCGCGCCGCGGCGGAGCAGGTGGCGAGGATGCCGCGGGGCATGGGGGCCAGGGTCGGGGTGAAGGAGACGGCGACCCGGCGACCCGCCACCGCGCTGAGGTTCTGCGTCATCTCGGGCGTGTGCCGGTGGCCGCCGCCCACACCGTAGGGCCGCATGGAGCCCATGACCTCGCTGCCGAGCAGATCCGCCCTGGGCGTCTTCCCGGCGCCGGACGTGCCGGACGCCGCGACGACCACCGCCTCGGGTTCGGCCAGGTCCGCCGCGTACGCGGGGAAGAGCGCCAGCGACACGGCGGTCGGGTAGCAGCCCGGCACCGCGATACGCCTGGAGCCCGCCAACGCGGCACGGGCGCCGGGCAGTTCGGGCAGGCCGTAGGGCCAGGTGCCCGCGTGCGGCGAGCCGTAGAACCTCTCCCAGTCGGTCGCGTCCGCGAGGCGGAAGTCCGCGCCGCAGTCGATGACGAGCGTGTCGTCGCCCAACTGCCGCGCGACGGCGGCGGACCGGCCGTGCGGCAGGGCCAGGAAGACGACGTCGTGCCCGGCGAGGGCGTCGGCGGTGGTGGGCAGCACCTCCCGCCCGGCCAGCGGCGCCAGGTGCGGTTGCAGCGTGCCAAGACGCTGCCCCGCGCTGGAATGCCCGGTCAGAGCGCCGATCTCCACCTCGGGGTGGGCCAGAAGAAGGCGAAGGAGCTCGCCTCCCGCATAGCCGCTGGCTCCGGCGACGGCTGCTCGCACGGTCATGAAACCTCCTGGAGGACAGGCACGTCGTTCTCACACGTCGTGGGGGTCGGGTCGCGGCGTCAGCCGGACGTCGTGTCGCAGAACTCGGCGTTCAGGGTGGGCAGCAGCTGGGAGACCTCCCAGTCGCCGTTGTAGTTGAACGTGAACTGGTGGCCGCCGTCCTCGGTGGTGGCGACGAACGTGAGGGAGCCGACCGTGCCTCCGTCGTGGTACCAGAGGGCCTTGCCGCAGCTCATCTCGAGCCGCTCGATGCCGAGCCCGTAGGACGAGATCGGCAGGTCGGGGTTGACGACGGTCGTCTTCAGTTCCGCGAGCTGCCGCGGCGGCAGCAGCTTGCCGCGCATCAGCGCCCGGTAGAAGCGGTTCAGGTCGCCGGCGCTGGAGATGACGTCGCCGTCGCCCCAGACGTGGGAGCCGTGGAACTCGGTGACGTCGTCGATCCGGTCCGGCTGCGTGTCGAAGAAGAGCTTGGAGTACCCGCGGCCGCTCGGCCGGGGCAGGCCGGTGCTCGCGCCCGGATGGGAGGTCGCCTTCAGCCCCAGCGGCTCGATGATGCGCTTGCGCACCTCGTTCTCGTACGAGGTGCCGCCGGCCCTCTCCACGATCAGCGCGGCCAGGAGGTCGTTGGTGTGGGAGAAGGCGTGCCGGGCACCGGGCCGGAACTGCGGCGGGTGGGAGAGGGCCACCTCCAGGCGCTGCCCGGGCGTCAGGGTGTCGTAGCGGCGTTCGAGGAAGCCGTCGCCCAGGACGTACGTCTGGTAGTAGGCCGGCTCGGCGAGGTAGTCGAACAGGCCGCTGGTGTGGTTGAGGAGCTGCCGTACGGTGATCGTGCGTCCGTCGTTGCCGTTGCCGGTGACCACACCGGGCAGATGGCGCTCGACGGTGTCGTCCAGCGACAGCTTCTTCTCCGCCGTCATCTGGAGCAGGACCGTCGCCACGAAGGTGTTGGTGATGCTGCCGACGCGGAACCGGTCGCCCGCGCCGCGCGCCGCCCCCGTCCGCAGGTCGCCCACGCCCACCGCCGTCCGCCAGACGCCGTCGGCGTCCCGCGCCTCGGCGGCGACACCGGGGACCCCGGCCTCGACGGCCGCCTCGATGGCCTGCCGGGTCGCCTCGTGGCCGGCCGCCGGGGCCTCCGCGTCCTGCGCCGCCCGGGCGGAGCCCGTCAAGGCCGTCGCCGTGATCACGGCGGCCGCCAGACCGGCCAGGCAGGCCCTCGGTCTCATCCGTATCGTCATGTCCCCGCTCCCCGTTGCTCTGCGTGGTCCGTCGTCGGGTGCCGCACGTATGTGTGCGGTCCGTCGGCGGCACCGTAGGCCGCCCGTGTCGGGCGCGGGTGGAAGTACGCTCGGGCGCCCGTGGGGCCGACGGGTGCCTCCTGCGCGCGGGCCGCGCAGGGCGGAGCCCGGTTCGACACCGGGTTCGCGCACCATGGGGCCGTACGCCCGCTCGTACACGCCGAGTGCCTGCGCCTGCCGGCCACAGCGGTACAAGGCGGCCGTCAGCAGGCCGCAGAACCGCTCCCGCAAGGGGTGGCCGGCGGCCGGACGTGCTGCCCGGCCATCACCACCGCGTCCCCGCCGGCGCGCGCTGCCGGGCATCCGTGGGCAGAATCCGCGGGCCCGTGCGCTCGTCCCGGACGTCCACGAGACCGAGGATGCGGAACCGCGTGCTCTCCCCCCACGCCGGCCGGGGTCAGGAGGACCGCGCCGCGCCGGCCGCGTCGAGGGCCGCCGTCGCGTCCTGTTCGATCTGCCGCAGCAGCGGCCCGGGATCGTCCTGGAAGTGGAAGTGACCGCCGTCGAAGACCCGCAGGCCCAGGAAGCGTTCGGTGTGCTCCGCCCAGCCGGTCATCCGCGGCGGCGGGGCGGAGTGGTCCTCGCGGCCCGCGTACGCGGACAGCGCCACGGGCAGCGGAGCGGCGCCGGGCACCGGGCGCCAGGTGTCCACCAGGCGCAGGTCGGCCCGGATGATCGGGTCGAACAGGGCCCACAGCTCGGGGTCGGCGAAGATCCCGTCGGGCGTGCCGCCGAGCAGCCTCAGACGCGTGCGCAGTCCCTCGTCGGACGGCTCGCGGTAGGGCTCGGCCGGCCGGCCGAGCTGCGGCGCGGTGCGCGCGGAGACACCCAGCCACACCGGCAGCGGCAGGCCCCGGTCGACGATCCGCCGGGTCATCTCGTACGTCACCAGGGCGCCCATGCTGTGCCCGAACAGGGCGTAGGGGCACGTCAGACGGGGTTCGATGACGCGCAGCAGATGATCGGCGAGAGAGCCGGCGTCCGAAATCTGCGGCTGGTCGAGCAGGAGGCCGTGGCCCGGGGCGTCCAGCAGGCGCACGTCCCAGGTGTCCGGGAGCGCGGCCGGCCAGGTGCGGTACAGCAGGTGCGAACCTCCCGCGTGGTGCATGACGAACAGGCGCAGGGCGGGTCGGGTGCTGTCCATCGCTCTCCCTCGGATCGGGCCACGCGTCCTCGCACCCTAGGTGTTCTGTCCCGGGAGGTTGTGGACGAGGGAGCCAGATCTCGGCTGAGGGATCTTGAAATGAGTGAGGGCCTTCCGGTTCGGTGTGGATTGCGACGTCTACACCGACAGAAAGGCCCTCGTGCCCCACCGTAATGCACCCCTGACCGAGACCGGCCGTCTGCGTCTGGCCCGCTGCGTGGTCGAGGACGGCTGGACCCTGCGCAGGGCCGCCGAACGCTTCCAGGTCTCGCCGACCACCGCCCAGCGGTGGGCCGACCGCTACCGTCGATCCGGTGAGGCAGGCATGAGCGACCGCTCCAGCCGCCCGCGCACCAGCCCGCGCCGGATGCCGACCCGCATCGAGCGGCGGATCATCAAGGTCCGCGTTCTGCGCCGCTGGGGACCGGCCCGCATCGCCTACCTGCTGCGGTTGAACCCGTCCACGGTGCACCGGGTCCTGGCCCGCTACAAGCTGGCCCGTCTCGCTCATCTCGACCGCGCTACCGGGCGGGTGATCCGCCGCTACGAACGGTCAGCGCCGGGCGAGTTGGTGCACGTGGACATCAAGAAGCTCGGCAACATCCCCGACGGCGGCGGCCACAAGACCCTGGGCCGCCAGGCCGGCCGCAAGACCCGCTCCGGCGTCGGTTACAGCTACCTGCACAACGCCGTCGACGATCACTCCCGCCTCGCCTACAGCGAGATCCACGCAGACGAGAAGAAGGAAACCGCAACCGCCTTCTGGGGCCGGGCCCAGACGTTCTTCGCCCAGGCCGGGATCACCGTCCAGCGGGTGCTGACCGACAACGGCTCCTGCTACCGCTCACGCGACTGGCGCGAAGCCCTTGCCACAGCCGGGATCACCCACAAGCGAACCCGCCCCTACCGGCCGCAGACGAACGGCAAGGTCGAGCGCTTCAACCGCACCCTGCTGGACGAGTGGGCCTACGCCCGCCCCTACCGCACAGAGACTGAACGACGCGACGCATACCCCGGCTGGCTGCACACCTACAATCACCACCGCGGACACACCGCGCTGAAAGGCCAACCACCCGCCAGCCGCGTCCCCAACCTCACGGGTCAGTACACCTAGGGCGGGTCGCGGCCGGCGGGGCGCGGGCACCGGGCGTCCCCCACCGCGGCTGCGGCGGTTCTCGACCGGTCCTGCGACGGCACGGCGCCGACCTGGGACGCCGGGCGTCGGGTACCGCCCGCTGCCTCCAGCGGATATCGAGCGGATCTCGAACGGGCCCCGCGACGGTGAGCGGGTCGGCACACCGGCGGGACGGGACACCAAGCCCGTACGACGGCCGCGGCCCCGCCCACAAGGCACCGGGCCACGCGCCGCCGCTCGAACGGAGCGGACCGCGCACGGGCTGATCGGCTGCCCCGCGTTCCCATCCCGGAACGCGAGGCAGCCGGACCGTCTTCCGGCCGCCGGCCCGGGCCGCCCCTGCGGGCGAAAGGGCGGCATGCTGGCACAGGAGCCCGGCGAAGTACAGACGATCCGGGCGGCCGCGGACCCGGCCGGGCGACCGGTCGCCGGCCGGCCAGTCCGGCCTTGAAGCGCCGATGGCCGAGTCCCTACGGTGACGTGGCAACGCCGGGGCCGCCCCCGATGCCCGATGTCCCGTCGACCGGACAGCCGAGTGTCCCGTCGACCGGACACGCCGGCCGGCGGCCCCCTGCCCGGTGCCGTCCCGCACCGGCCCGGCGACATCCCATCCCGAGTCACACCATGACGGTTAAGGACGGTGCCCAGGTGAGCACGAACCCCTTCGACGACGAGAACGGCCGCTTCCACGTCGTGGTCAACGACGAGGAGCAGCACTCCCTGTGGCCGGCCTTCGCCGAGGTGCCCGCCGGCTGGCGGGTGGTCTTCGGCGAGGCGGCCAGGTCCGAGTGCCTGGAGTACGTCGAGCAGAACTGGACCGACCTGCGTCCCAGGAGCCTGCGGGAGGCCATGGCGGACTGAGCGCCGCGGCGCGGGCCGGCACGTTCCAGGCAAGCACTCTGAGTGGGGAGATGAAGGTTGTGAGGGGCGCTGTGAGAACCGCGAGCGCGGGGCCTGCGGCCAACGGCGGCGAGCCCGCGCAGCGCGATGTGGTCCTGTCCTTCGTGGGGTCCCAGGCCACCGTCCGGAAGTCGGGAATGATCTTCCCGGAGAACCTGCCGGAGCGGTCCTGGGAACGGATCGGCAGCAATCTGCGCGAGCTGGTGAACTCCTCGGCGTGGTGGCTCGCCGACTGGCTGATCTACGGGGAGACCACCTACGGCTGGCGGCGGTACAAGGAGGCCATCGAGCGGACCGGGCTGGACTACCAGACCCTGCGCAACTACGCGTGGGTGGCCCGGCGGTTCGAACACCACCGCAGGCGCGACAGCCTCAGCTTCGCCCACCACGCCGAGGTGACCCGCCTGTCGCCGCCGGAGCAGGACTACTGGCTGCGCAAGGCCGAACAGCAGAAGTGGTCGCGCAACGAGCTGCGCCGGGCGGTCCGCGCCAGCCTGGCCGTGCAGAGCGACACCGCCGAGGCCCCCGCGGGCGGCGCCGACGAGCAGCAGGAGGTGCCGCGGCTGGCCGAGTCGGCGGCCGAGAAGCGCCGGCAGAAGGTCACCACGCTCACCATCGAGCTGTCCGCGGACCAGCTCGAGCACTACTCGAAGGCGGCCGCAGCGCACGGCCTGCCCGTCGACCAGTGGGTGGCCCGGATGCTCGAGACCGCCGATCTCCCCGCCGAACGGCGCACCGCCTAGCGGCGCCACGCCCGGCGGCCCGCCCCACCGGACACCTCTCACATCGGAGCCAGTTGATGATCCTTCAGGGAAAGCGGGTCGCCCTGCCCTCCGCGCCCGTCGTCCACAAGCAGTTCGAGTCGCACGTGGCGGCCACCCCCGACGCCGTCGCCGTCGTCCACGCCGGCCGGCAGCTGACGTACGCGGAGCTGGACGCGAAGGCGAATCGTTTCGCGCGCTTCCTCGCCGCCCGCGGACACGGCCGGGGCGCGAAGGTCGGCGTCTGCCTCGACTACTCGCCCGACATGCTCGTCGCCATCCTCGGCACGCTGAAGGCGGGCGCGGCCTACGTGCCGTTCGACCCGGCCTACCCGGCGGCACGCCTCCAGCTGCTGCTGGGCCAGGTCCCCGGCCTCGCCCTGATCGTGACCTCCCCGGCGACCGCCGCAATGGTCGAGTCGGCGGGCGTGGAGACCGTCGACCTCGAACGGCTCGCCGGAGAGCTGGCGAACCTGCCGGCCACCGCGCCCGACACCGACGTCACCGGGGACGACGTGTGCTACGCCGTCTTCACGTCCGGGTCGACCGGAACGCCGAAACTCACGGCGGTGCGGCACGAGGGCTGGTTCAACCTCATGAACTGGCTGAAGCTGGAGTACGGCCTGCACAGCGGGTCGAACAACCTGGTCGTCAGCGCCTTCGGCTTCGACCTCTCCCAGCGCGCCCTGATGACCCCGCTGTTCTGCGGCGCCACCCAGTACCTCCTGGCCAGCCGCAACTTCGACGCCATGATGGCCTACCGCGTCCTGACCGAGCACGACATCCGCGTGGTGCACTGTGCCTCCAGCACCCTGTACGTGCTGGTGGACTGGGAGACCGCCCGCGGTGGCGACGCCCTCGCCCGGCTCGACTACGTCCTGTTCGGCGGCGAGGCGCTCAAGGCCGAGCGGCTCACCGACTGGGCGCGCCGCGAGGGCAACACCTGCACCCTCCTGCACCAGTACGGCGTCGCTGAGTGCACGGACGTCGCGACCTCCTACGACCTCGCCGGCCACCGCCCCGGCGGACAGGACGTCCCGCCGGTCGGCAGGCCGGCCCACAACACCGACATCCACCTCCTCGACGAGGACCTGCGCCATGTCGGGCCGGGCGAGCAGGGCGAGATCTGCATCGCCGGCGCCGGCGTCGGCGCGGGCTACCTCAACGCGGGCCCCGAGAACCGCAAGTTCACCACGATCGAGGCCGGCGGCGAGCCGGTCAGGATCTACCGCACGGGCGACCGCGGCTGTGTGACCGAGGCCGGCGACCTCGTCGTCCTCGGCCGGATCGACGCCCAGGTGAAGGTGCGCGGCATGCGCATCGACCCCACCGACGTCGAGCGCGCCCTCGCCCGGCTGGACGGCGTCCGGGAGGCCGCCGTGGTGGTCACCCGCACCGACGCCGGCGACGCCGAACTGACCGCGTTCCTCGTCCCGTCCGGGGACGACCTCGTCGCGGACGACGTGCGCGCCCGTCTGCTGCGGACGCTGCCGCGGAACATGGTCCCCGCCCGCTTCCTGACCATCGCGCGGCTCCCGCTCAGCCCGCACGGAAAGGTCGACCGCGCGGCGCTGGCCGACGCCTGCCGCGAGCAGTACGCCGGCAGCGGCACGGCGGCCTAGCCGGCGACAAGTGATGACAACCGAGAGGACCGTGATGATTGCCGACCGCGTGCGTGCCATCTGGTGCCGTGAGTTCCAGTGCGACGACATCTCCGTCGACGACGACTTCTTCGCCCTGGGCGGTCAGTCCCTGGTCATGGTGAGGATCCAGGGCGCCTACATCGAGGAACTGGGCGTCGAGGTCCCGATGGACCAGATGTTCCTCAACCCGACGGTGGCGTCCATCTCCGCGTACATCGAATCCCAGGCCGCGACGACCGCGCCGTAGCCGCCCCGTGTCGAAAAACTACTGGTAAGAGAGGCGCGCCATGTACGACGTCATTGTCATAGGTGCCCGTTGTGCAGGATCGCCGACGGCCATGCTGTTCGCGCAGCAGGGCTACCGCGTCCTGCTCCTGGAGAAAGCGCGCTTCCCGCAGGACACGCTCTCCTCGCACTACCTGCACATGCAGGGCGTGGCGCTGCTCAACCGGTGGGGGCTGCTCGACCGGATCCGCGACTCCGGCGCCCAGCCGATCACCCACCAGATCTACCAGGGCCCCGACGTCCGCATCGAGGGCTTCTCCCTGCCGATCGACGGCCTGACGACCACGTACGCGCCGCGGCGGTACGTGCTCGACCCGATCCTCGCCGAGGGGGCTGTGGCGGCCGGCGTGGAGTTCCGTCAGGGCTGCGCGGTCAAGGACCTGGTGTTCGAGAACGACCGGGTCGTCGGGGTGCGGTACGCCACGCCCGGCGGCGCCGAGGCGACGGAGCGGGCCCGCCTGGTCGTCGGCGCGGACGGCATGCGCTCGCTGGTGGCCCGCAAGGCCGGCGCCGAGAACGTCATCGAGCACCCGCGCATGACCACCACCTACTACAGCTACTGGTCCGGCGTTCCCGCCAACTTCGAGCTGTACGAGCGGCCGGGCCGCTGGATCGGCGTGCTGCCCACCAACGACGACCTCACGCTGCTCATGGCGTACTTCCCGCAGGCGGACTACAACCAGGTCCGCAAGAGCGTGGAACCCGCCTACCTCGACGCGTTCCGCACCACGGCCCCCGAGCTGTACGAGCGGATGCGGTCGGGCAGGCGCGAGGAGCAGCTCTACGGCACGGGCCACCAGGAGAACTACTTCCGCAAGGCCTACGGGCCCGGCTGGGTGCTCGTCGGTGACGCGGTGAACCACAAGGACTCCATCACCGCCCGCGGCATCACCGAGGCCTTCGTCCAGGCCCAGTCCCTCACCGACCTCGTCGGGGACCGGCTGCACGACGAGGCCGCGCTCAACTCGGCGCTCAGGCGCTACGAGAACGAGCTGAGCAACGAGGCCCTCAACCACTACCAGGGCGCGCTGAACGTGGCGGAGCTCAAGCCCGAGGGGCGCACGGAGATGCTCCGCAAGCTGGTCGGACATCAGGAGCACATCAACCGGTACTTCTCGACGCTGTCCGGGGCCATCTCCATCGACGACTTCTACAACGACGAACTCCTGACCCTCCTCGACCAGAGCTGAGTGACGACCCCGCTCCCTGGTTCGCCGATTTTGGAGACACAATGATCCCGTTGTCGTTCGCGCAGCGCCGGCTGTGGTTCGTGGACCGGTTCGAAGGCCCCTCGCCGACCTACAACGGCGCGTTCGCCCTGCGGCTGACCGGTGAGCTGGACGTGGACGCCCTCACGGCGGCGCTCCGCGACGTCATCGACAGGCACGAGGTCCTCCGCACGGTGATCGTGGAGGGCGACGACGGCGTCCCGCACCAGCAGGTGCTGGCGACCGGGGAGAAGCCGTTCGACCTGCCCGTCGTCGACGCCGCCGAGGACAAGCGGGCGGCGGCCGTCGAGGAGGTGGCCACCGAGACCTTCGACTTGGCCGCCGACGTGCCGATCCGCGCCCGGCTGGTGCGCAGCGCACCGCAGGACCACACCCTCGTCGTCGTCGCGCACCACATCGCCGTGGACGGGGAGTCCTTCGGGCCGCTGTTCAGCGACCTCACCACGGCCTACGCGGCGCGCAGGGAGGGCAGGGCCCCGGCGTGGGAGCCGCTGCCGGTGCAGTACGCGGACTACACGCTGTGGCAGCTCGACCTGCTGGGCGACGAGTCCGACCCGGAGAGCCTGGCGGCCCGGCAGCTGGAGTACTGGCGCGAGGCGCTGGCCGACCTGCCGCAGCCGCTGCCCCTGCCGACGGACCGCCCGCGCCCGAGGGTGATGAGCCCCGACGGCGACCGGATCCCGTTCTTCCTCGACGCCGGCCTGCTGGAGGCCGTGGAGAAACTGGCCGCGGAGCTGGACACCACGGTGTCGATGGTCATGCACTCGGCGCTGGCGGTGCTTCTCCAGCACCTCGGCTGCGGCGACGACGTGCCCATCGGCGCGCCGATCACGGACCGCACCGACGAGGACCTGCGCGACCTCGTCGGGTTCTTCGTCAACACCTGGGTGCTGCGCGTCGACCTGACCGGCAACCCCACCTTCCGTGAGCTGCTCCGGCGGGTGCGGGAGCGGTCCCTGGCCGCCTACGACAACCAGGACATGCCGTTCGAGCGGCTGGTGGAGCTGCTCAACCCGCACCGCTCCACCGCCTACAACCCGTTCTTCCAGGTCATGCTCTCCTGGCAGCCGCCCGTGCCGCCGCTCCAGCTGCCCGGCCTCGGTGTCCACGTCGAGCGGCTGGAGACCGGCACCGCCAAGTTCGACCTCTTCTTCGACCTGCTGCCCAACAGCGCCGGCGGGGCCGACTGCCGTCTGGAGTACGCCACCGGACTGTTCGACCGGGACACGGCCGAGAGCGTCGCCGCGCGGTTCGTGCGCGTCCTGGGCCGGCTCGTGGCCGACCCCGAGCGCGCCGTCGGCACCGTCGACGTCCTCGACGCGGACGAGCGGGACCACTGGCTCGCCCGGGCCGCCGACACCGCGGCGGAGCTGCCCGAGCTGACGGTCCCCGAGCTGTTCGAGCGGCAGGCGGCCGCCACACCCGACGTCCCGGCGCTCGTGTGCGACGGCCGGACCCTGACCTACCGGGAGCTGGACGAGCGGGCGAACGGCGTCGCCCGGGAGCTGATCCGGCGCGGGGCCGGCCCCGAGGACCTGGTGGTCCTCGCGCTGCCGCGTACCGAGGACCTCGTCGCCGGCCTGCTCGGCATCCTCAAGTCCGGCGCCGGATACGTCCCGATGGACCCGCAGTACCTCAGCGGGCGGGCGCAGACCGTGCTGTCCGAGGCCCGCCCGCGGTTCGCGGTCACCGACACCGCGACCTGGCGGGAGCTGCCGCCGGGCGACATCGAGCCGGTCAACCTCGACGACCGCGCCCGGTGGAACACCCCCGCCGGGGCCCCCGGTGACGCCGACCGGACCTCGCCGCTCGGCCCGGACAACCTGGCGTACGTGATGTACACCTCCGGCTCCACCGGCAAGCCGAAGGGCGCGGCGATCACCCACCGCAACGTCGTCAACGGCGTGCGGGAACTGGTACGCGTCCTCGACACCCCGCCCGGGTGGCGGATGGCGGCCGGCACCTCCGTCAACTTCGACGTCTCGGTCTTCGAGCTGCTGACCACCCTGACCACCGGCGGCACGGCCGAGATCCTCCCGAACGCGCTGGCGCTCGGCGAACGGGACGGCATCGAGGCCCACATCGTCAGCGGCGTGCCCTCGGTGCTCGGCGAACTGGTCGGCCACCTGGACGAGGCGGCCGGCGTGCGCACCGTCGTCTTCGCCGGCGACGTGCTCCCGGCCCGGCTGGTCCGGCAGGTCCGCGAGGCCCTGCCCGGCGCGCGGATCGTCAACTCCTACGGGCAGAGCGAGAGCTTCTACGCCACCGCCTTCTCCCTCGCCCCGGACGAGGAGTGGCCCGACGGCGACGTCGCGCCCATCGGCACCCCGCTGGGCAACATGCGCGCCTACGTCCTCGGCCCGGGCCTCGCCCCGGTGCCGCAGGGCGTGGTCGGCGAGCTGTACGTGGCCGGGGCCTGCGTGGGCCGCGGCTACCACGGCCGGCCCGGCCTGACCGCCGAACGCTACGTGCCCAGCCCCTTCGGGCCGGCGGGCGAGCGGATGTACCGCACCGGCGACCTGGCCCGCTGGAACGCGGGCGGCCGGCTGGAGTGCGTGGGCCGCGGCGACGGCCAGGTGAAGGTGCGCGGCTTCCGCATCGAGACGGCCGAGGTCGAGGCGGTCATCGCCGGGCACCCCGGCATCAGCGAGACCGTGGTGATCGGCCGGGAGCTGCCCTCGGGCGGCAAGCAGCTCGTCGCGTACGTGGTGCACACCGGCGAGGGAGCCGTCGGCGACGACGGCGTCGGCGGCATCGGCGACGTCGACGTGCAGTCCGGGGCCTCCGCCGCCGAACTGCGCAAGTTCGCCGCGGCCCGGCTGCCCGACTACATGGTGCCGTCGGCGTTCGTCGCCCTCGGCAGGCTGCCGCTCGGGCCGACCGGCAAACTGGACCGCTCGGCGCTGCCCGAGCCGGAGTTCCTCGGCGAGACCTACCGGGAACCACGCACCGAGGCCGAGAAGATCATCACCGCCGCGTACGCGGACGTCCTCGGCGTGGACCGGGTCAGCGCCGACGACGACTTCTTCGCGGTGGGCGGGGACAGCCTGCGCTCCATCCAGGTGGTGGCGCGGGCCCGCGCCAAGGGCCTGGAGCTGACCACCCGGGAGATCTTCGAGTGCCGCACGGCGGCCCGGCTGGCCGAGGTCGCCGGCGACCGCCGCGACCGGGCGCCCGTGCTCACCGAACTCGACGGCGGCGGCGTCGGCCCGATGCCGTTGCAGCCGGTGGCCCGGCAGGTGTTCGAGCACGGCGGCGGCACCGACCGGTTCGCCATGTCGATGGTGCTGGAACTGCCCGCGGGCATCGACGCCGACGGCCTCGCCGCGACACTCGACGCCGTACTCGACCGGCACGACCTGCTGCGCGCCCGGCTGGTGCCCGGCGACGAGCCCTCCCTCGTCGTGCGGGAGCCCGGCGCGGTGCGCGCGGCGGACCTGATCCGCCGGGTCGACTGCGACGGCCGCTGGGACGAGCCGGCCGCGCTGGAGGCGGCCAGGGCGGAACTGGACGACGCGGTCGGGCGCCTGGCCCCCGAGGCCGGCACCATGGCGGACTTCGTCTGGTTCGCCGCCGGCTCCGGCCGGGGCCGGCTGCTGGTGGTGCTGCACCACCTGGTCGTGGACGGCGTCTCCTGGCGCATCCTGATGTCGGACCTCGCCGAGGCCTGGCAGCAGGTCCGCTCCGGCACGGCACCCGAGCTGCCCGCGGTCGGCACGTCGGCCCGGCGCTGGGCGTCGGCGCTGGAGGACGAGGCGTACTCCCCGGAGCGGGAGGCGGAACTGACCCACTGGCAGAACGTGCTGGAGGCGTCCGACCCGCCGCTGGGCACGCGGCCGTTCGACCCGGCGCTGGACGTGTGGTCCACGGTCGACACCGTGCGGGTGGAACTGCCCGCCGATGTCACCGAGGCGGTGCTGAGCACGCTCCCCACGGCCTTCCGGGGCACCGGCACCGACGTGCTGCTCGCCGCGCTCGCCCTGGCGATGAACCGGTGGCGCGGCGCGGACGCCTCGACCCTGGTCCGCCTGGAGGGCCACGGCCGCGAGGAGGACGCCGTCCCCGGGGCCGACCTCTCCCGCACCATCGGCTGGTTCACCAGCATGTACCCGGCCCGCGTCGACGTCCGCGACGTGGACCTGGCCGAGGTGCTGGCGGGCGGCGCGGCCGCCGGCCGGGCCGTCAAGCTGGTCAAGGAGCAGCTGCGCGCGGTCCCCGGCAAGGGCATCGGGTACGGGCTGCTGCGCTGGCTGAACCAGGAGACCGGCGAGCAGCTCGCCGACTGCCCGGCCCCGCAGATCGGCTTCAACTACCTCGGCCGGATCTCCGACTCCGACGTGCCCGAGCACCTGCGCGCCGAGGGATGGGGACCGGCGTCCTGGTCCGCCGAGCTGATCGCCCTGCCCGACCCGGACCTGCCGGCGCTGTCCGCGCTGGAGGTCAACTCGGTCGCCACCGACACCCCCGAGGGCACCCGGCTCCAGGCGGCCTTCATGTTCCCCACCGGTGTCCTGTCCCGGGAACGGACCGCGGAACTGGCCGACCTGTGGGTCGAGGTGCTGCGGGGCATGGCCGCGTACGCCGCGCGCCCCGGCATCGGCGGGCTCACCCCCGCGGACGCCCCGCTGGTCCCCGTGCGGCAGCACGAGATCGAGGCGTGGGAGGAGCGGTACGGCCGACTGACCGAGGTGTGGCCGCAGGCCCCCGGACAGTCCGGCATCCAGTTCCAGGCCGCGCTCGCCGAGGGTTCCTTCGACGTCTACCACATGCAGTTCGCGCTGCACCTGTCCGGGCACGTCGACCCCGCGCGCATGCGGGCGGCCGGTCAGGCGCTGCTGGCGCGCTACCCGAACCTGCGCGCCGCGTTCCTCACCACCGACGAGGGCGATCCGGTGCAGATCGTGCCGGAGCACGTCGACATCCCCTGGCGGCACCTGGACCTGACCGGCCTGAGCGAGGCCGAGCAGGAAGCGGCGCTCGACCGGGCCCTGGCCGACGACCGGGCCGACCAGCTCGACCCGGCCCGGCCGCCGCTGATCCGCCTGGCGCTGCTCACCTGCGGGCCGCAGCGGGCCAAGCTCATCGTCACCGCGCACCACACCCTGTTCGACGGCTGGTCGTCACCGATGGTGATCACGGACCTGATCCGGCTGTACTCCGGCACCCGGGAGCTGACGCCGGTCCGCAACTACGGCGACTACCTGGCCTGGCTGTCCACCCAGGACCCGGCGGTCTCGGAGGCGCGGTGGAAGGCCGAGCTGGACGGGTTCGACCAGCCGACCCTCGTCGCACCGCAGGCCGCGCTGAAGGGGACGGCGTCCGCCCTCGGCCGGGTCGAGGTACCGCTGTCGATCGACGAGGGACGCGAACTCGCCCGCCGCGCCGCGGAGCTGGGCGTCACCCTGAACACGCTCCTTCAGGGCGCGTGGGCGATCCTGCTGTCGCAGCTCACCGGGCAGCGCGACGTGGTCTTCGGTGCCGCCGTCAACGGCCGTCCGGCCGACCTGGTCGGCTCCGACGAGATGGTCGGCCTGTTCATCAACACCCTGCCGACCAGGGTGGTCTGCGGCCCCGGCCACACCATGGGCGAGGTCATCACCGACCTTCAGGACCGGCAGACCGCCCTGCTCGACCACCACCACCACGGACTGGCCGACATCCAGCGCAGCGTCGGACTGCCCGCCCTGTTCGACACGCTGATCGTGTTCGAGAACTACCCGATCGACCGCGAAGGCATGGTGGAGGCCAACACCTCGGCGGGCTTCACCATCGACGGCATCCGTCCGTTCGCGGGATCGCACTACCCGCTCACGCTCAACTCCTCCGACCCCTACCTGCGGCTCTCCCTCGACTACCAGAACAACCTCTACGACCGCGAGGCGGCCGAGGAGATCGCCGCCCGGCTCGTGCGGGTGCTCGACCAGCTGCTGGCCGACCCGGCCACGCGCCTCGGCGACATCGACGTACTCGGTGACCGGGAGCGCAACTGGCTGCTGCACCAGGTGAACGACACCGCCGAGCCGACCCTCGAGGCGGGCGGCCTGGTGGAGGCCGTGCGCCGGCAGGCGGAGGCCACCCCCGAGGCCCTCGCCGTCGCCGCCGAGGACACCTCGCTCACGTACGCGGAACTGGAGGAGCGCGCCAACCGGCTGGCGCACTGGCTGATCGACCGTGACGTCCGCCCGGAGTCACTGGTGGCCGTGCGGCTGCCGCGGTCCGCGCAGCTCGTGGTCGCGCTGCTGGCGGTGCTGAAGACCGGCGCCACCTACGTCCCGATCGACCCGGACCACCCGCGCTCCCGGATCGACCACATCCTCGAGGACGCCCGCCCCGCGCTCGTGCTCGACGCCGACACGCTCGCCGGCGCCGACTGCTCGGGCCACCCGGCGACGGCGCCCGCGACGGCCGTCCGCCCGGACAACGCGGCGTACGTCATCTACACCTCGGGTTCGACGGGCAGGCCCAAGGGCGTGTCGGTCACCCACCGGGGGCTCGCCAACTTCCTGGCCACCATGCGGCGGCGGCTCCCGCTGGCCCCCTCGGACCGGCTGCTCGCCGTGACGACGGTCTCGTTCGACATCGCGGGACTGGAGCTGTACCTGCCGCTGATCTCCGGGGCGGCGGTGGTGCTGGCGGGCAAGGAGACCGTCTCCCAGCCCTCGGCGGTGCGGGAGGTGATGCGCCGTCACCAGGTGACCGTCGTGCAGGCGACACCGGCGTTCTGGCAGATCCTGCTCATGGAGGAGCCCGACGGCGCCACGGGCCTGCGGATCCTGGTCGGCGGGGAGGCACTGCCGCCGCACCTGGCCGAGGCCCTGGCCGGACAGGCGGCCGAGGTGACCAACGTCTACGGCCCGACCGAGACGACGATCTGGTCCACCAGCGCCCCGGTCGAGCCCGGTGCCGGTCTCCCTTCCATCGGGACCCCGATCGGCAACACCCAGGTGTACGTGCTCGACGCGCTGCTGCGGCCCGCCGCGCGCGGGGTGCAGGGCGAGCTGTACATCGCCGGCGACGGCCTGGCCCGCGGGTACCAGGGCCGGCCGGACCTCACCGCGGGACGGTTCGTGGCCTGCCCCTTCGGTGCGCCCGGCACGCGGATGTACCGCACCGGCGACCTGGTGCGCTGGCGCGAGGACGGCCGGCTCGAGTACATCGGGCGCACCGACTTCCAGGTGAAGATCCGGGGCTTCCGCATCGAGCTGGGCGAGATCGAGCACGTCCTGGCCGAACACCCCGCCGTGGCCCAGGCGGTCGCCCTGGTCCGGGAGGACCGCCCCGGAGACCAGCGGCTGGTCGCGTACGTGGTGCCGGCCGGCAAGGCCGACCCGGCCGGGCTGGACCTCGCGCCCCTGGCGGAACTGCTGCGCCGGCGCCTGCCGGAGTACATGGTGCCGTCGGCGATCGTGCCGCTCGCCGAGTTCCCGACGAACCCGAGCGGAAAGCTCGACCGCGGCGCGCTGCCCGCCCCCGACCAGGGCAGGGCCGAGCCCGGACGCGGCCCGCGCAACGCCACCGAGGAAGCCCTGTGCCGGCTCTTCGCCGACCTGCTCGGCAAGGAGGAGATCGGCATCGACGACGACTTCTTCGGCAACGGCGGCCACTCCCTGCTGGCCACCCGGCTCAGCGGGCGCATCCGTAACAAGTTCGGCGTCGACTCCAAGGTCACGATGGTGTTCCGCAACCCGACCGTCGCTCAACTGGCGGCGCGTATCGAGGAACTGACCGCGGACGATTCCCGGCCGCGCAAGAAGAACCGCCCCCAGCTGCGCCAGATGACCGTGTAGGAGTTTGCGCCGATGATTCCGCTGTCGTTCGCCCAACGCCGGCTGTGGTTCCTCCACCGTCTGGAAGGCCCGTCCGCGACCTACAACATCCCCTTCGTGCTGCGTCTGGAAGGGCCGCTGGACACGGCGGCCCTGGCCGCGGCCGTGACGGATGTCGTGACCCGGCACGAAACGCTGCGCACCCTCGTCGCCGAGAACGCGGACGGCACGCCCGAGCAGCGGATCCTGCCCCCGCGGGAGGCGGCCGTGCCCTTCCGGGTGGCCGACGTGGCGGCGGACGCGGTGGACGCCGCGCTGGGTGAGGTGCTGCGCGAGGGGTTCGACCTGGAGACGGAGCTGCCGCTGCGCACCACCGTCTTCCGGCTCTCCCCGCGGGAGCACGTCGTCGCGTTCGTGTTCCACCACATCGCGGTGGACGGCGCCTCCATGGCGCCGTTCCTCGAAGGACTGGTGTCGGCGTACGCGGCCCGTCACCGGGGCGGTGCCCCGCGGTGGGAGCCGCTGCCGGTGCAGTACAAGGACTACACGCTGTGGCAGCGGGAGGTGCTGGGCGACGAGGCGGACCCGGAGTCGGTCGCCGCGGCGCAGATCGACTACTGGCGGCAGGAGCTGGAGGGGGTGCCGCAGCCGGTCCAGCTCCCCCTGGACCGGGCCCGGCCGACGATGTCCGACCACCGCGGCGGACACGTCTCCTTCGAGCTGGAACCCGAGCTGCTCGCCGGGCTGGGGCAGCTGGCCGCCGAGCGCGGTGCCACGCCGCCGATGGCCGCCCAGGCCGCGCTGGCGGTGCTCCTGCACAAGCTGGGCGGCGGCACGGACCTGACGATCGGCAGCCCCATCGAGGGGCGCGCCGATGAGCAGCTCGACGACCTGATCGGGTTCTTCGTCAACACCTGGGTGCTGCGCGCCGACCTGTCGGGCAACCCGTCGTTCGGGGAGCTGCTGGAGCAGGTGCGGGACAAGGCCCTCGCCGCGTACGACAACCAGGACATCCCCTTCGAGCGCCTGGTGGAGCTGCTGGGCCCGGAACGCGCCACCTCCTACCAGCCGCTGTTCCAGGTGATGCTGGCCTGGCAGTTCGTGTGGCCGCCCATCGAGATGCCGGGGCTGCGGGCGACGCCCGTCGCCGCGGACACCGCGACCGCCAAGTTCGACCTGTTCCTCAACGTCGTCCCGCACGCGGACGGCGGCGCCTACGGGCGGCTGGAGTACGCGACGGAACTGTTCGACCACACCACGGCCCAGGCGATCGTCGACCGCTTCGTGCGCGTGCTGCGGCAGGTGGTCGCCGACCCCGGCGCGCCGCTCGCCGCCGTGGACGTCCTCACCGACGCCGAACGGGACCTGCTGGCGCGGGTGAACGACACGGCGGCCCCGGTGCGGGGCTCCACGGTGCCGGAGCTGGTCGCCGCCCAGGCGGCCCGCACCCCCGACGCGACCGCGGTGGTGTCCGCGGACACCACGCTGACGTACCGGGAACTGGACGCCCGCGCCGGCCGGCTCGCCGCGGTGCTGCGGGACCACGGCGTCGGACCGGACGTCCTGGTCGCCGTGGCCCTGCCGCGCTCCGCCGACCTGGTGGCCGGGATGCTCGCCGTGCTCAAGGCCGGCGGCGCCTACCTGCCGGTCGACCCCGGCTACCCGTCCTCGCGGGTCGGCCTGCTGCTCGACACCGCCCGCCCGGCGCTGGTGCTCACCGGCGGCGAGGCGGCGGCCGCCGTGGCCGGCTGCCGGGCACCGGTGCTCCGCCTGGAGGACCTCAGCCTCGACGGCCCCGGCCCCGAGGCCCCCCACGTCCCCCTCTCGGCGGACGACCTGGCCTACGTGATGTTCACCTCCGGCTCGACCGGCACCCCCAAGGGGGTCGCCGTCACGCACGGCGCCGTCGTCAACGGCGTGCAGGACCTGCGCCGCACCGTGGGCGTGGAGGCGGGGTCGCGGATGCTCGCCGCGACGTCCGTGAACTTCGACGTCTCCGTGTTCGAGATCTTCACGGCCCTCACCACCGGAGCCACCGTGGAGATCGTCCGCGACGTGCTCGAACTCGCCGAACGAGGCGCCTGGTCGGGCACCACCATCAGCGCCGTCCCCACGGTGTTCTCCGCGCTGCTCGACCAGCTCGGCGCCGCCGGCCCCGGCGGCGGACTCGACGTGGAGACCGTCGTCCTCGCCGGTGAGGCCCTCACCGCCGACCTGGTGCGCACGGTGCGCGACGCCCTGCCCGGCGTCCGCGTCGTCAACGCCTACGGGCAGACCGAGAGCTTCTACGCCACCACCCACACCGTCCCGGAGCAGCCGGACGCGACCGGCGCGGTCCCCGTCGGACGGCCCCTGGCCAACATGCGCGCCCACGTCCTCGGGCCGGACCTCACCCCGGTACCGCCCGGCGTGACCGGCGAGCTGTACGTCGCCGGCCGGCTCGCCCGCGGCTACCACCGCAACGGCCGGGCCACCGCGGAGCGGTTCGTGCCCTGCCCGTTCGGCGAGCCCGGCACGCGGATGTACCGCACCGGCGACCTGGCGCGGTGGGACGGGGACGGCCGGCTCGCCTACGCGGGCCGCGCCGACACCCAGGTGAAGGTCAACGGCATCCGCGTCGAGCCGAGCGAGATCGAGACGGTCCTCGCCCAGCACCCCGCGGTCGGCCAGGCCGTGGTCACGGTGCGCCAGGACCCCGCCGGCCATCCGCGGCTCGTCGGCTACGTGGCACCGGCCCGTGCCGCGGACGGCGGCGCGGAGCCCGGCCCCGTCCCGGCCGCGGAGCTGCGGCGGTTCGCCGCCGGGCGGCTGCCGGACTACATGGTGCCCGCCCTGCTCGTGGTGCTGGACCGGCTGCCGCTGACCGCGAGCGGCAAGCTGGACCGGGCGGCGCTGCCCGAGCCGGAGTTCACCGGCGCCGAGTACCGGGGGCCGCGCACCGAGACCGAGCGGAACCTGGCCGAGGTGTACGCGGACGTGCTCGGCGCCGAGCGCGTCGGCATCGACGACGACTTCTTCACCAGCGGCGGCGACAGCATCCGCTCCATCCAGGTCGTCGCGCGGGCCAAGACGCGCGGCGTCGTGGTCAGCACACGGGAGATCTTCGAGCACCGTACGGTCGTCCGGCTCGCGGAACTCGTCGAGGGCCGCCGGGCGGAGGAGCCGGTGCGCCTGGCCGAACTGCCCGGCGGCGGCACCGGCTGGGCTCCGCTGCCGCCGACCGCGGCCCACGTCCTCGAACTCGGCGGCGGAATCGGCCGGTTCTGCATGTCCGCGCTGCTGACCCTGCCCGAGGACATCGACCGCGCGGGACTGGTGGCCACGCTCCAGGCCGTGCTGGACCGCCACGACGTCCTCAGGTCCCGCCTCGACCGCACCGAGCCGGGCCTGCGCATGGCCCCGGCCGGCAGCGTGGACGCCGGCCTCCTGGTGCGCGAGGTCCCCTACGACGGCGCCGACGCGCAGGCCGAACTGGACGCGGCGGCGGACCGGCTGGACCCGGACGCGGGCGTCATGGCGCAGTTCGTGCGGTTCACCTCCGCCACCGACGCCGACCGGCTGCTGATCGTGCTGCACCACCTGGTCGTCGACGGGGTGTCGTGGCGGATCCTGCTGCCGGACCTGGTGTCCGCCTGGCAGCGGGTCCGCGACGGCCTTCCCCCGCAGCGGGCCGCGGCGGGCACCTCGCTGCGCCGCTGGGTGCACGCGCTGGCCGATGAGGCGGCCACCCCCGAGCGGGTGGCGGAGCTGCCCGTGTGGCAGGAGATCCTGCGCGGCGAGGAGGCCCCGCTCGGCTCACGCGAGCTGGACCCCGCCCGCGATGTCGCGGCCACCGTGGACACGGTCCGCGTCCAGGTGCCGGCGGACGTCACACGGACACTGCTCGACACGGTGCCGTCGGTGTTCCGCGGCGGCGCCGACGACGGGCTGCTCGCCGCCCTGGCGCTGGCGCTGGTGCGCTGGCGCCGGACGCGCGGCGTGCCCGGGTCCACCGCGCTGGTCCGGCTGGAGGGACACGGCCGGGAGGAGCACCTGGTGCCCGGCGCCGACCTGTCCGGCACGGTCGGCTGGTTCACCGCGATGTTCCCGGTCCGCCTGGACCTGGCCGGCGTCGACGTGGCGGACGCCTTCGCCGGCGGCCCGGCGGCCGGACGGGCGATCAAGGCCGTCAAGGAGCAGCTGCGGGCGATACCCGACAACGGCGTCGGCCACGGTCTGCTGCGCCACCTCAACCCCGGCACCGCCGCCGCCCTCACCGGGCAGCGCCCGCCCCAGATCGGGTTCAACTACCTCGGCAAGTCCTCCGGTGCGGACATCCCCGAGGAACTGCGCGGCCTGGGCTGGACACCGGACACCACCCACCGCGACCTGATCGCCGCGCCGGACCCGGACATGCCGGTGCTGTCCGCGCTGGAGATCAACGCGGTCGCCACCGCCACCCCCGCGGGCGACGAGCTGACCGCCTACTTCGGCTTCCCGGCCGGCGTGCTCTCCCGCGACGAGGTCACCGAGCTGGCCGGACTGTGGGTGGAGGCGCTGACCGCCCTGGCGCGGCACGCCGCGGCCCCCGACGCGGGCGGGCTGACCCCGAGCGACGCGCCCCTGGTCGACGTGAGCCAGGAGGAGATCGACACCTGGGAGGCCCGCTTCGGCCGGCTGACCGAGGTGTGGCCGGTCACCCCGGCGCAGTCCGGGATGCTGTTCCACACCATGATGGCCGGGTCGTCGTCGTTCGACGCCTACCACATGCAGATGGTGTTCCACCTTCGCGGCGAGATCGACGCCGAGCGGATGCGCCGCGCCGGACAGGCGCTGCTGGACCGGCACGCCAACCTCCGCGCGGCGTACGTCGAGCAGGCGGACGGCGACGTGGTGCAGGTGATCCCGCGGGCGGTGACCCTGCCCTGGCGGCACCTCGACCTGACCGGGGCCGGCGAGAGCGAACGCACCGGGACGTTCGAGCGGTTCCTCGCCGAGGACCGGGCCGCCCACTTCGACCGGGACGCCCCGCCGCTGTTCCGGCTGTCCCTCGCCGTCCTCGGGCCCGACCGCACCGAACTGGTGATGACCGCCCACCACGTCCTGTTCGACGGCTGGTCCACGCCCCTGCTGATGCGGGACCTGCTGCTGCTCTACGCCTTCGACGGCGACCCGGCCGCCCTGCCGGCCGCGCGGAGCTACGGCGACTTCCTGACCTGGCGCGCACGGCAGGACCGGGACGAGTCGGCCCGGGCCTGGGCGGCCGAGCTGGAGGGACTGGAGGAGCCCACCCTGCTGGTCCCCGGCGCCGAGGGCGCGGGCGCGGGCGGTCTCGGCCAGGTCGAGGTCGCGCTGCCGCCCGAGGTGGCCCGCGACGTCGGCCGCAGCGCCGCCGAGCTGGGCGTCACCGTCAACAGCCTGGTGCAGGGCGCGTGGGCGCTGCTGCTCGGCCGGCTCACCGGCCGCCAGGACGTGGTGTTCGGCGCGACCGTCTCCGGGCGCCCGCCCGCGGTGACGGACGTGGAGTCGATGGTCGGGCTGTTCATCAACACCCTCCCCGTCCGCGTCCGGTACGCGCCCGGCGACACCCTCGCCGAGATCCTCACCCGGCTGCAGAACCGCCAGGCGCGCCTGCTGGAGCACCACCACCACGGGCTCACGGAGATCCAGCAGGCCGCCGGTCTGCAGTCCCTCTTCGACACGCTGGTCGTCTTCGAGTCGTACCCGGTCGACCAGGAGAGCCTCGGCGCCGCCCTCGACGCCACCGCCGGGATCAGCCTCACCGGCATGACCGCGGACACCGGCACCAACTACCCGCTGACCCTGATGGCGCTGGTCGAGCCGCACCTGCGGCTCTCCCTCCAGTACGCCGAGGGCGTCCTGGACCGCGCGACGGTCCAGACGTACGCGGCCCGGCTCGTCCGGGTCCTCGAACAGCTCACCGCCACCCCCGGGCTGCGGGCCGCGCAACTGGAGATGCTCGACCCCGCCGAACGCCACCGGCTGCTGGCCGGCTTCAACGACACGGCCGTCCCCACCCCGGACACCACGATCGGCGGGCTCGTCGAGGCCCAGGCGGCGCGCACCCCGGACGAGACCGCCGTGGTCGCCGAGGGCGTGACGCTCACCTACCGCGAGGTCGACACCCGCGCCGGCCGGCTGGCGGCCGAACTGGTCCGCCGGGGCGTGGGCCCGGAGTCGCTGGTCGCGGTGTCACTGCCGCGGTCGGCGGACCTGGTGGTCGCTCTGCTCGCGGTGCTGAAGTCGGGCGGCGCGTACCTGCCGGTCGACCCCCGGTATCCCGGCCACCGCCTGCGGGCCATCCTCCAGGAGGCGCGGCCGTGCCTGGTCCTGACGGACTCCGCGACGGCCGGGACACTGCCGGAGCACGACGCCCCGGACCTCCGCCTCGACACGCTCGACCTCACCGAGGGGCCCGCCGGCCCGGTACCGCGTCCGCACGCGGAGCAACTGGCGTACGTGATGTACACCTCCGGCTCCACCGGCAAGCCCAAGGGCGTCGCCATCACCCACGCCAACGTGGTCAACGGCGTGCTGCGGCTCGCCTCCCGCGTGGGGCTCGGGCCGGGCAAGCGGCTGCTGGCGGGCGCGTCCGTCAACTTCGACGTCTCGGCGTTCGAGATCTTCACCACGCTCGCCACCGGCGGCGTCGTCGAACTGGTCCGCGACGTCCTGGTGCTGGGGGAGCGCGCGAGCTGGAACGGCAGCGTCATCTCCACCGTGCCGTCCGCCTTCGCCGAACTCGTCGACCAGATCGCGAACCGCACCACGGTGGAGACGCTCGTCTTCGCCGGCGAGGCCCTGCCCCTTCCGCTCGTCGAGAAGGTGCGGAACGCCTTCCCGGGGGTGCGGGTCGTCAACGCCTACGGACAGAGCGAGTCGTTCTACGCCACCGCCTGCACCGTCACCGGTGAGACGCGGGACGGGTCGGGCAACGCGCCCGTCGGCACCCCGCTGGGCAACATGCGCGCCTACGTCCTGGGTCCCGGCCTCGCCCCGATGCCGCAGGGCACGGTCGGTGAGCTGTACGTCGGCGGCAGCGTGGGCCGCGGATACCACGGCCGGGCCGCACTGACCGTCGAGCGGTTCGTCGCCGACCCGTACGGCCCGCCCGGCTCGCGCATGTACCGCACCGGCGACCTGGCCCGCTGGAACGCCGACGGCCTGCTGGAGTACGTGGGCCGCGCCGACACGCAGGTCAAGGTGCGCGGCTTCCGCGTCGAACCCGGCGAGGTCGAGGCCGCGTTCACCGCGCACCCGGAGGTCGCCCAGGCCGCCGTCGTCGCCCGGGGGACCGGCGTCGGCAAGCGACTCGTCGCGTACGTCGTGCCCTCGGGCGGGACGACGACCGCGCAGGAGCTGCGCGGGTTCGTCGCCGAGCGGCTGCCGGAGTTCATGGTGCCGTCCGCCCTCGTGCTCCTGGACCGGCTGCCGCTGATGCCCAACGGCAAGCTGGACCGGTCCGCGCTGCCCGAGCCGCAGTTCACCGGCGCCCCCTACCGCGAGCCCCGCACCCCCCGCGAGAAGGCCCTGGCCGAGCTGTTCGCCGAGGTGCTCGACGTGGGACGGGTCGGCCTCGACGACGGCTTCTTCACGCTCGGCGGGCACTCCCTGCTCGCCACCCGCCTGATCAGCCGCGCCCGTGCCGAGCTGGGCATCGAGATACCCATCCGCCAGGTCTTCGACCAGCCGACGGTCGCCGCTCTCGCCGCGTGGTCGGAGGAATCGGCCGCTCCCCGTCGCCCCAGTATGCGCCAGATGTTCAATAAGGAGTGAAGCGATGAGTCCGCTGTCATTTGCACAACGCCGCATGTGGCTGCTGCACAAACTGGAGCGGGGGGCGGCGACCTACAACATATCGGCGGCGTTCCGGCTGACCGGCACCCTGGACCAGGACGCCCTGGTCGCGGCGATCCACGACGTGGTCGAGCGGCACGAGATCCTGCGCACCACCTACGGGACCGACGACGCCGGCGAGCCGTACGCGCGGATCCGGCCGGCGGAGCAGGCGGCGCTGCGGGTGCCGGTGGCCGAGGTGACGTCCGGGGAACTGTCCGCCGCTGTCGACGAGGCCGTCGCGCACCGCTTCGACCTGGCCGCCGAACTGCCCTTCCGGGCCACCTTGCTGCGCTGCTCGCCCGAGGAGCACGTCCTGGTCCTGGTCATCCACCACATCGCCTCGGACGGCAGCTCCAGCGCGCCGCTGATGCGGGACCTGGTCGACGCCTACACCGCCCGCCGGGACGGGCGGGCGCCGGCGTGGGAGCCGCTGCCCCTCCAGTACAAGGACTACGCGCTGTGGCAGCGCGAGGTGCTCGGCGACGTGGCCGACCCGGGCAGTCTCGCGGCGGCGCAGATCGAGTACTGGCGCAAGGAACTCGCGGGCGTGCCGCAGCCGTTGAACCTGCCGCTGGACCGCCCGCGGCCCGCGGAGGCCAGCTCCCGCGGCGACACCGTCGGCATCGAGGCCGCCCCCGAGGTGGCGGCGGGGCTGCAGAAGCTCGCCGACGAGCGCGGGATGAGCCTGTCGATGGTCGTGCAGTCCGCGCTGGCGGTGCTGCTGAGCAAGCTCGGCGGCGGCGAGGACGTGACGATCGGCTCCCCGATCGCCGGGCGCACCGACGAGGCGCTGGCCGACATGATCGGCTGCTTCGTCAACACCCAGGTGCTGCGCGCCGACCTGTCCGGCAACCCGTCGTTCACCGACCTGCTGGCGCAGGTGCGGAACAAGGCGCTGAGCGCCTACGAGCACCAGGACGTGCCGTTCGACGTGGTGGTCGAGGCGATCAACCCCGACCGCTCCGCGGCCTACCAGCCGCTGTTCCAGGTGATCTTCTCCTGGCAGAGCTACGAGAAGCCCGACCTCGCGCTGCCCGGCCTGGAGATGCGGTTCGAGCAGGCCATCCCGTCGACCGCCATGGTCGACCTGACCTTCTTCCTGGCCGTGGACGGCACGGGCGCGCTGCGGGGCGACCTGCAGTACGCCACCGACCTGTTCGACCGCGGCACGGCCGAGGAGATCTCCGCCCGGCTGGTGCGGGTGCTGGAGCAGCTCGCCGCCGACCCGGGCCTGCGCGTCGGCGACATCGACGTGCTGAGCGCGCGGGAGCGCGAGCGGCTGCTGGTGGAGGTGAACGCCGCCGGGGACACCGTCGACGAGGTCACCCTGGTGGAGCTGTTCGAGCGGCAGGCGGCGCGCCGCTCCGACGCGGTCGCGCTCGTCCACGACGGCACCGCGCTGACGTACGGGGAGCTCAACGCCCGGGCCAACCGGCTCGCCCGGCACCTGGCCGCCCGGGGAGTGGGGCCCGAGTCCCTGGTCGGGGTCTGCCTGGAGCGCTCGGCGGACCTGGTCGTCGCGCTGCTGGCGGTGCTCAAGGCGGGCGGCGCCTACCTGCCGATCGACCCCGACTCCCCGGCCGACCGCATCGCCTACATGGTCCAGGACGCGGCACCGGTCCTGCTGGTCACCACCAGCACCACCGGCGCCGCGCAGGACCTCGCCCACGACCTGCCCCTGGTCCACCTCGACCGGGCCGGGGCCTTCGACGGGGAGTCCGCCGCCGACCTCACCGACGCCGAGCGCCGCACCGCTCTGCGCCCCGCGCACCCGGCGTACGTCATCTACACCTCCGGGTCCACCGGCCGCCCCAAGGGCGTGCTGATCCCGCACCGCAACGTGGTCGGGCTCTTCACCGCCACCCGGGACTTCGGCTTCGGCGCGGACGACGTGTGGACCCTGTTCCACTCCTACGCCTTCGACTTCTCGGTGTGGGAGCTGTGGGGCCCGCTGCTGCACGGCGGACGCCTCGTCGTGGTCCCCTTCGACGTCTCCCGCTCCCCGGCCGACTTCCTCCAGCTCCTCGCCCGCGAGCGGGTCACCGTCCTCAACCAGACGCCCTCGGCCTTCTACCAGCTCGTCCAGGCCGACGCCGACGCCCCCGGCCAGGACCTGGCGCTGCGGTACGTGGTGTTCGGCGGCGAGGCCCTGGACCTGAACCGCCTCACGGACTGGTACGCGCGCCACGCCTCCGACGCGCCGGTGCTGGTGAACATGTACGGCATCACCGAGACCACCGTGCACGTCACCCGCATCGACCTGGACGAGCACTCCGCCGCCCGCTACCGGGCCAGCGTGATCGGCCCGGCGGTGCCGGGGCTGCGCGCCTACGTCCTGGACCCGCACCTCAGGCCGGCGCCCGCCGGTGTGACCGGCGAGTTGTACGTGGCCGGCTACGGCCTGGCCCGCGGGTACCACGGCCGGCCGGACCTGACCGCGGGACGGTTCGTGGCCTGCCCGTTCGGCGTTCCGGGCGAGCGGATGTACCGCAGCGGCGACCTGGTCCGCTGGGGCCGCAACGGCCAGCTCGAGTACGTGGGCCGCGCCGACTCCCAGGTGAAGATCCGCGGTTTCCGCATCGAGCTGGGCGAGATCGAGCACGCGCTGGCCGGGCACCCGCAGGTGGCGCAGGCGGTGATCCTGGTCCGGGAGAACCAGGAGGGCGACAAGCGCCTCGTGGGCTACGCCGTGCCCGAGCCCGGTGCCGCCGTCACGGGGGAGGAGCTGTCGGAGTACCTGCGCGGGCGCCTGCCGGACTACATGGTGCCGTCCGCGGTCATCCCGCTGGCGGAGATCCCGCTGACCTCCAACGGCAAGCTCGACAAGCGGGCCCTGCCCGCCGAGGACACGACGGCCCCGGCCAGCCGGGAGCCGCGCAACGCCTACGAGCGCGCGCTGTGCGAGCTGTTCACCGAGCTGCTCGGCGTGGAGAAGGTCGGCATCGACGACGGCTTCTTCGCCCTCGGCGGCCACTCGCTGCTGGCCACCCGGCTCAGCGTCCGCATCCGCAACCAGTTCGACATCGACATCCCCATCCGGACGATCATCAGGTACCCCACGGTGGCCGAACTGGCCGCGCTGATGCTCGCCGGCGGCATCCCCGACGACGACGCCGACTCCTTCGCGGTCGTCCTGCCCCTGAACAGCGACCCCGGCACGGGCAAGAAGCCGGTGTGGTTCCTCCACGGGGGCGGCGGCCTGGGCTGGGCGTACTACAGCTTCGTGCTGCATCTGCCGGACCGGCCCGCCTACGCGCTGCAGTCCCGGGGCTCCGACGGCGTGGAGCCGCTGGCCGGCTCCGTCGAGGAGATGATCGAGGACTACGTCACCCAGATCCTGAAGATCCAGCCGGACGGGCCGTTCAACCTCATCGGCTGGTCCTACGGCGGTTCCGTCGTGCAGGCCGTCGCGGACGCCCTGGACCGGCGCGGACACGAGGTGGCCCTGGTGGCCGTCCTGGACGCCCAGCCGGGCGGGCACGGGTTCGAGGAGGTGCACGCGGGGAAGGACTCGTCGGACTTCCGGGCGGAGCTGGAGGAGGACTTCAGCCAGTACATCCGCACCGGCAACCGGCAGCAGTTCCTGGACACCATGTCGAGGGTCCTGGCGAACAACACGGCCCTGATGATGGATTTCGAGTCGCCGGTCTACCGCGGCGACGTGGTGTATTTCAACGCCACCCTCGAGGACACGTCGTACGCGCACCTGTGGCGGCCCTACGTCCAGGGCTCCCTGGAGGTGCACGACGTGGCGGTCACGCACCACGAGATGCACATGCCCGGGCCCGTGGCGGAGATGTTCGAGGTCTTCCACCGCAAGCTGGCGTAGCGACCGCACGCCTGAGCCGGTTTTTCAGCGAACGAACCAATGGATGATGGGGGTTGGTCGGGGTGACGGATCCTGGCGTGTCCGCGGGACACGGAGAGGGGACCGCGCTGCTGTGCGTGCCGTTCGCGGGGGCGGGGCCCTCGTTCTTCCACCCGTGGCGGGAGCTGGCCGCAGGCCGCTGGCGGGTGACCTCGGTGGAACTGCCGGGCCGGGAGCGGCGGTTGCTGGAGACGCCGTACCGCAACGTCGTCGAGGCGGCCCGGGGCGAGATCGACGGCATCGTCGCGGACCTCGGTGAGGGGACGCCGACCGTGCTGTTCGGGCACAGCCTGGGCGCGGTGCTCGCCTATGAGCTGGCGCATCTGCTGAGCGCGCGCGGCGTGCCCGTCGAACGGCTGGTCGTCAGCGGCTCGCCGGGGCCGTGGACGCAGCGCGAGCGGCGGGCGGCGGGGCTCGAGGGCGACGAGTTCCTCGCCCGCGTGGAGGAGTTCGCCGGGTTCCGGCACGAGGCCCTGGACCACCCGGAGATGCGGGAGCTGATCCTGCCCACGCTCCAGGCCGACTGCGAGATGCACGAGGCCTACGTGCCCGGCACCGACGATCCGGTGTCGGTGCCGATCACCTCGCTGCGGGGCGACCACGACGGTCTGGTCACCGCGGAGGAGGCCCGGCAGTGGCGGGCGGCGACCACGGCCGGGTTCAGCTACGCGGAGTTCCCCGGGGATCACATGTACCTGGTCGACCTCGGCCGGCAGGTGCTGGACGTGATCGAAGCGGAGTCCGCGCGCGAGCGCCGTGTCAGCGCCGTGACAGGCCCGTGACAGGCCCCGAGAGGAAGGTGGAGCCATGAGGAGTTCAGCGATCGCGGTCTCAGGGCTGCGCAAGGCACATGGCGACAAGGTCGTGCTCGACGGCATCGACTTCCATGTCGCCGCGGGGTCGATCTTCTCCCTGCTCGGCCCGAACGGGGCGGGCAAGACGACGACGGTCAACGTCCTGACGACGTTGATGAAGGCCGACGCCGGCACGGTGCGCATCGCCGGGCACGACGTGGTGACCGAGACCCGGCAGGTGCGCGCGGCCATCGGCGTGACCGGCCAGTTCGCCGCGGTCGACGAGCTGCTGTCGGGCCGGGAGAACCTGCGGCTGATGGTGGATCTGAAGCGCGTGCGCTCCGGTGACCAGGTGATCACGCGGCTGCTGGAGCGGTTCGACCTGGTGGAGTCGGCGGACAAGCTGGCGGCGACCTACTCCGGCGGTATGCGCCGCAAGCTGGACCTGGCGATGACGCTGGTCGGCGAGCCGCAGATCATCTTCCTGGACGAGCCGACGACGGGTCTCGACCCGCGCAGCCGGCGCACCATGTGGGGCATCGTCCGCGAGCTGGTGGCCGACGGCACCACCATCTTCCTCACCACCCAGTACCTGGAGGAGGCCGACCAGCTCGCCGACCAGATCGCCGTGCTCGACAAGGGCCACCTGGTCGCCCGGGGCACCCCGGAGGAGCTCAAGCGCCAGATCCCCGGCACCCACGTCCGGCTCCGGTTCGCCGACGCCTACGACCTCGACACGGCGGCACGGCTGTTCGCCGGCGCCGCGCGGGACGACGAGGAGCTGACCCTGCGGGTGCCCAGCGACGGTGAGTCGAGGTCACTGCGGGCGCTGCTGGACCGGCTCGACGCACACACGCTCAACGCCCAGGAGTTCTCCGTGCACACGCCGGACCTCGACGACGTCTTCCTCGCCCTGACCGACACCACCGGCGCCGACGCCGCGGCCGCCGACGAGCACACGAGCAAGGAGGCGATCGCGGGATGAGCACCGTCTCCACGGCGCTGGCCGATTCGTCGATCATGCTGCGCCGCAACCTGAAGCACACGATGCGCAACCCGGTCGCGGTGTTCAACGCGGTCCTGCTCCCGATCGTGATCATGCTGATGTTCGTCAAGGTGTTCGGCGGCGCGTTCAGCGTCGGCGACGACTACATCGACTACGCGACCCCGGGCCTGCTCGTGATGGCCATCAGCTACGGGCTGGGGGCCACCGCGACCGCCGTGAACGACGACATGACCAAGGGCGTCATCAACCGCTTCAAGGTCATGGACGTCTCGCGCGGTTCCGTCCTGACCGGTCACGTCGTCGTCACCACGGTGCGCTGCCTGGTGGCCTGCGCGGCCATCATCGGCGTGGCCTTCGCGATGGGGTTCGACCCGGCCGCGAGCGGCCTGGAATGGCTCGGCGCGATCGGTGTGATCCTGCTGCTCAGCTTCGCGGCGGGCTGGCTCACCGTCGCCGTCGGGCTGGCCGCCAAGACCGCGGAGTCGGCGGGCATGGCCACCGTGCCGCTGATCATGCTGCCGTTCCTGAGCAGCGCGTTCGTGCCCGCGGACACGATGGGGGCGGGTGTGCGGCACTTCGCCGAGTACCAGCCCTTCACCCCGATCATCGAGACGCTGCGCGGGCTGCTGACCGGCAACCCGTCGAGCGGCGACACGATCGCGGCCCTCGCCTGGTGCGCGGGGTTCGCCGTCCTCGGGTACGTCTGGGCGGTCTCCACGTTCAAGAAGCGAGCCTGACCCGGGCCGGCTCCGGCCGGCCGGTCGACATCCCGTTCAGCGCCGCCCCGGCGAGGCACGTGCCGCCGGGGCGGCGCCGCGCTGTCCGCCCGCCCCGGCGCCGGCTCACTCCCTGCGGCGAGCGCGCCCCCCGGTCTCTGGGACCGGGGGGCGCCTGTCGTTGTGACGCCATAGTGGCACACCGGTGACGCCATACGGCGACATTCAGGGCTGTCGGTCGTTGTCGCGGGGGCGCTCGGCGAATTCCGGTCATGTTGGCGGGCGGCTTCGATGATTCCCCGGCCTGCTGTCGCACGGCGGGTGGTCGTTCTCGTGGCCTCGGCGCGGCGGGCGGCGGGGCCAGAATGGCTCGGTGTGGCGCTACGGGTGTGCCATGGTGGAGTCACCGGCGTTGGCCGGTGCCCCAGCCGTGCTGCGAAAGGAAACCCGATGAGCCAGACGGTTCACGTCCCGAACGGTCTCCCCACGGAGCGAGACGCGGGCCCCTTCGACCCGCCCCGCGCGATCACCCGGCTGCGCACGGCCCGCCCGGTCAGCCCTCTGCTCTTCCCCGACGGACACGAGGGCTGGCTGGTCACCGGCTACGAGGAGGTCCGCCGGCTCATGGCCGACACCCGGTTCAGCTCCCGCCAGGACCTCGGTGTGATGCACGTGCCCTACGACGTCCCCGGCATGCCCGTCCCCACCGAACCCTCCCCGCAGATCCCGGGCGTCTTCATCGCCATGGACCCGCCGGACCACACCCGGCTGCGGCGCAGGCTCACCGGTGCCTTCACCGTCAGGCGGATGAAGGAGCTGGAGGACCACATCGCCGACATCGCCGAGCGGCAGCTCGACGCCCTGGCGCGGCTGACCCCGCCGGTCGACCTGGTCGAGGAGTTCGCGCTGCCGGTGCCCTCGCTGGTCATCTGCGAACTGCTCGGCGTCCCCTACGAGGACCGGAAGAGCTTCCAGACCAACACCGCCAAGTTCCTCGTCCGGGACCAGGCGTTCGACGAGAAGATGGCCGCGTACGGCGCCATGACCGCGTACCTCGCCGAACTGGTCACCCGCAAACGCGCCGAACCCGGTGAGGACATCCTGTCCGACCTGGCCCGCCAGGAGGACCTCACCGTCGAGGAACTGACCGGCTGCGCCTTCCTGCTGCTGCTCGCCGGCCACGAGACCACCGTCAACCAGCTCTCGCTCGGCACCTTCGCGCTCCTGGAGCACCCCGAGCAGATGGCCGCCCTGCGCGCCGACCCGGAGCTGATCCCCGACGCGGTCGAGGAACTCATGCGCTACCTGTCCGTCGCCGACATCTTCTACCGGTACGCCACGGAGGACATCGAGCTGGGCGGCGAGATCATCGGCGAGGGATCGACCGTCGTCGTCTCCCTGCTGGCCGCCAACCGCGACCCCCGCCGCTTCGAGAACCCCGACACCCTGGACGTCCGCCGCACGGCCCGCGGGCACCTGGCCTTCGGCCACGGGGTCCACCAGTGCCTCGGCCAGCAACTGGGCCGCATCGAGATGCGCGCCGGCTTCGGCGGACTGCTGCGCCGCTTCCCGGACCTGACGCTCGCCGTCCCCGCCGACGAGGTGCCGCTCAGGACCGACATGAACATCTACGGCGTCCACGCGCTGCCGGTCACCTGGACGGAAACGGCCCCCTGACCCGCCGGCCGGACACGGTCAGGGCTTGGCGCGGCGCACGTCGATGTTGCCGTGCCGGGTGCGGGCCCGGATCGTGACCGTGTCCTCGGAGCCCCCCGGGGCGTCGGAGGCGGTGAGGGTGTTGCGCACCTGCCCGGAGCCGGAGCGGGCGTCGAGCCAGGCGGCCGTGCCGGCGCGGACGCCCACCTCGATGGCGCCGGTGGAGGTCTCCAGCTGGACGGTGCCCCGGGCCACCTCGCCCAGCCGCACGGTGCCGTGCGCGGTGGTCGCGGTGACCGAGTCCTCGGCGCGGGTGATGTCGATGTCGCCGTGGGCGCCGCTGACCCGCAGTTCACCGGTGGCCGCCCCGACCGTCGTGGTGCCGTGCGAGTTCTTCAGGACGGCGGGACCGTCCAGCAGGCCCGCGCGCACGCTGCCCGAGCTGGTGCTGATCTCGGCCGCGCCCTCGACGCGGTCCACGGTGACCGACCCGTGGGAGGCGGTGACCGTCAGCGGGCCGGTGGTGTCGAGGCGGACGTCGCCGGAGGAGGTCTTCACCCGCACCTCGCCGAGCCGGCCCTCGCCGAACACCTGGGTCCAGGCGCCGGTCAGGTCGACGCGCGAGCCGGCCGGCAGTTGGACGGTCACGTCGACGGTGCCGGTGCGGCCGAACAGGCCGGACCTGGGGGTGCGCACGGTCAGCGCGCCGCCCGCGCAGGCGACCTCGGTCTGGCCGGCCGCGCGGACGTCCGGGTCCTTCTCCGGGTCGCGCGGACGCACCTCGACGACGGTGTCGGCGCGGTCGCCGGCGGTGAACTGGATCGACCCGGCCTCCACGCGCGCGGTGACCGAGATCGCGTCGGGGGTGTCGAAGGAGGGCATGGGCAGTCCCGTCTCGTGAGGTGGGTGACGTGGCGCGGGTGCGGGCGCGGTCAGCGCACCCAGCCCGTGAAGCTCTGTCCGACGGAGTGGGCCTTCTCCGTCGTGCGCGGCCGGGTGCCGCCGTCGACCGCGGCCGACACGGCGCGCACCAGCCACGCGTTGACGGACAGGCCCTCCTGGGACGCGGCCTCCTCGGCGCGGGCCTTGAGGTGAGCGGGCAGGCGCAGGTTGACGCGGGCGGTGCCGCCCTCGTCGCCCTCGGACGGGGCGGGGGCCCGCGACGGTCCGGCGGGCGCGGCGGGCTCCGCGGGAGCGCCGGCGTCGGCGGGCGGCAGGGTCACCACGAAGTCGGGGTCGAGGCCGCGCAGCCGTACGTCGACCGAGCCGGGGGCGAGTTCGCGGGTGATCTCGTCCATCGCGGCGGAGAGCACGTTGAGCAGGGTCAGCCGGGTCGCCGACTCCAGGGGAGCGGTGAGCCTCTCGGCCAGCGCGCGGGCTTCGTCACCGCCGGCCTCGGCGGCCACCGCGAGTTCGCGGCGGAGGGTGTCGACGTACGGCGTGAGGTCCATGACGTCATGGTGGTACCACCGTGGCGCCCGGTGCAAGCAGGGTGAGCTGCGACGAGACGGACCCCGGCGCCCCGAGGGAGAGGGGTGAGGCGCCGGGTGGTGTGGTGTGGCGCCGTCGTGGCGCGCGACGGGCGGCCCCTCACCCCCGCAGGGCCGGGCCGAACCAGGTCGTCAGGGCGGTCCGGAGCGCGGACAGGTCGGGGGTCCCGCCGGGGGCCGCCGCCCACGCGACGTGGCCGTCGGGGCGGACGAGCAGCGCGGCGGGCGCGGGGATCTCGCCGATGCCCGGGACCGTCCAGTGGTCGTCCTCGCTGCGCGCCTCGACCAGGTCGACACGGTCGGACCAGCCCTTGACGGCCGCCGCCACCTCGGCACTGCCGCGCAGGTCGAGCAGGACGGGCCGGGCGGTGTGCAGCAACGCGTAGACGTAGGTGGGGCCGTCGGAGGTGTCGAGGTCGGCGTCGGGGACCCGGCGGCCCTCCAGCGGGTGGTCGCCGTCGACCGGATAGCGGATGTCCAGCGCGTTCAGCATGTGGCGCAGACGCCGGTTGACGTCGTCGAACACCATGAGCTCGCCGAACACCTCGCGCAGCGCGTCCGTCTGGGCGCCGGGGCGGACCAGGGCCGACTGGGCGCGGGTGTTGTGCAGCACGCGCTCCCCCACGGGATGGCGCTCGGTGTGGTAGCTGTCCAGCAGGCTGTCCGGCGCCTGGCCGCGCACCACGGCGGCGAGCTTCCAGCCCAGGTTCACCGCGTCCTGCACGCCCATGTTCAGCCCCTGGCCGCCGGCCGGGAAGTGGATGTGCGCCGCGTCGCCCGCGAGCAGCACCCGGCCCGCCCGGTACCGGGCCGCCTGCCGGGCGGCGTCGGTGAACCGGGAGATCCAGCGGGGCTCGCGCATGCCGAAGTCGGTGCCCGCGACCCTGGTCAGCGACTCCCGCAGCTGCTCGAACGTCACCGGCTCGTCGCGGTCGGGGACGCGGTCGTACTCCGAGGTGATCACCCGGTACCAGCCGGGCTCGAAGGCGATCGCCGAGTAGTCGCCGGCCGGGCGGCGCCGCACCCAGACGTAGTCCTCCGGCAGGTCGGGCAGTTCGACGTCGCCGATCAGCGCGGTCATCGTCGGCTCGGTGCCGGGGAAGTCGATGCCCGCCAGCTTGCGCACGGTGCTGCGCCCGCCGTCGCAGCCCACCAGGTAGCGGGCGCGCAGCGTCGCGGGTTCCGCCCCCTCGGCGCCCAGCTCGACCGTCACGCCGGTCTCGTCCTGGCGGATGCCGCTCACCGGGGACGACCAGCGCATACGCACACCGAGTTCGGCCGCCCACTCCTCCAGCAGCCGTTCGATGGTGGACTGAAGGATCATCAGCGGATACGGGTGCCGGGACTCGGACTCGTCGAAGTCCAGGTAGAGCCCGGAGAAGTGGCCCACCGGCTGGAGTTCGCCCTGGGCGAGGAAGCGGTCCAGGACGCCGCGCTGGTCCAGCACCTCCAGGGTGCGGGAGTGGATACCGCCGGCCCGGGACTCGCCCGTCCGCTCCGCGAGCCGCTCGGCCACCACCACGTCGGCGCCCGCCAGCCGCAGCTCACAGGCGAGCATCAAGCCGGTCGGCCCGGCGCCCGCGATGACCACGTCCGCGTCCATGCCGGTGTTTCCCACGTCGTCTGCCCCCTCTGTTTTCCTGCTTAATGCGAGCTTTTCCAGTGATTTTCAAGTGCTTTTCCAGCGGTGTTCCAGTACGCCTCTAGCGCCCTGAATCACTTTCCACTTGCCCTGTCCCGCCGGCGGGACGGTTTCCTGGGGAGCGGATGTTCCGGGGGTGTCAGCATGCGAGGGCGCCGGTCCATCCTCAACCTCACCGGCCGACGCGAGTCGGCAGGCCACCGACACGGTGGGAGCGGCCCCGCATTCACGCGACACTCAATTCGGCCATTCACTCGGCCCTTCAGAGATTTTGTCTCGCCGGCGGGACAGCGGAAAAGAGCTCGGCGGAGGAAGGAAAATGGCAATGGAGCAGCAAGCCGCGCCTTCGAGTGCGCTGGTGTCCCTGGGGCAGGAAATAGCGGCGCTGTGGGGGGAGTGCCTGGGCGGCCGTGAGGTCGGGGCGGAGGACGACTTCTTCGCGCTGGGCGGCAACTCACTGGCCGGAATCAAGATCATCGAACGGGTGGCGCAGGACTACGGCGTCCGGCTCTCCGTGCGCGACTTCTACCTCGCGGGGACCCCCACCCGGATCGCCGAGCTGATCGAACAGGGGAGGGCGGGGACGTGAGGCTGACGCCGGGTCCCGCGCGCGACGTCGATCTCGGCGGCGTCGACCTGTTCGACCTGGACCTGTACACCGAGGGCGACCCGCACCCCGTCTGGGACGTGATGCGGGAGAAGGCGCCCCTGCACCACCAGGTCCTGCCCGACGGCCGGGAGTTCTGGTCGGTGACCCGCTTCGAGGACGTCTGCCGCGTCCTCGGCGACCACCGCGAGTTCACCTCCGAGCGCGGCACGGTCCCCACCCACCTCGGGACGGACGACGTCGCGGCCGGCGTGCTGCTGACCTCCACCGACCCGCCGCGGCACACCGAGGTCCGCCGGCCGCTCGGCTCCAAGCTGACCGCGCGTGCGGTGAAGTCCTGGGAGGACTCCATCCGGGGGACGATCGTCCGCTTCCTGGAGCCGGCGCTCGACGGCGAGCCCTTCGACCTGGCCGAGCGGGCGCTGCTCCTGCCGGCGATGGTCACCGGCCCGCTGCTGGGGATCCCGGAGCAGGACTGGGCCGAACTCGTCCAGCTCACCGCGATGGTGACGGCTCCCTCGGACCCGCACTTCCTCCAGGGCAGCGAGGCCGCCACCCTGGCCATCTCCCACCACGAGCTCCTCACCTACGTCAAGGAGTGGGTCAGGACGCGGCGGGCGTCCGGACTCGAGGACGACAGCCTGCTGCACCACCTCATGAACGTCCGCCCGCACGGCGTGCCGCTGACCGACGAGAAGATCGCCCTCGACGGCTACAGCATCCTGCTGGGCGCCAACGTCACCACCCCGCACACCGTCTCGGGCACGGTGCAGGCGCTCATCGAGCGGCCCGAGCAGTTCGCGAAGGCCCAGGCCGACCCGACGCTGATCCCGAACCTGGTCGAGGAAGGGCTGCGCTGGACCTCGGCCGCGTGCAACTTCATGCGGTACGCGGTGGACGACGTCGAGATCGCCGGGGGCACGATCCCGGCCCGCGGGGCGGTCGTCGCGTGGATCGGCTCGGCCAACCGGGACGCCTCCCAGTTCCCCGACCCGCACACCTTCGACATCACGCGCGCCAACGCCAAGCGCCAGGTCGCGTTCGGGTTCGGGCCGCACTTCTGCATCGGGGCACCGCTGGCCCGGCTGACCCTGCGCGTCTTCTTCGAGGAACTGCTCCAGCGGTTCGGATCCCTCGACTTCGCCGGCGAACCGCAGCACCTGCGGTCGTACTTCATCGCCGGGATGACCCACCTGCCCATCACCGCCCAGAAACGGCAGACGCCATGACCTCCGGCTCCACCACCGTCGCGTCGCCGTGGTTCGTCCGGCCGCCGGCCGCCGGCCATGCCGCCCGGATCTTCGGCTTCCCCTTCGCCGGGTCCGGGGCCTCGGCCTTCAGCGCCTGGCCGGCCGCGCTCGGCGACGCCGAGTTCTGCCCGGTGCAGTTCCCCGGCCGCGAGAACCGGCTGGCCCACCCCCACCACGGCACCTACGAGAACCTCGCCGCCGGCCTCGCCGACGCGCTGCGCCCGCTGCTGGACCGGCCGTACGCGTTCTTCGGGCACTGCGCGGGCGCGCTGCCCGCCTACGAGACCGTGCTCCGGCTGGCCGGCCTCGGCCTGCCCACGCCCGAGTGCCTGTTCGTGTCGGGCCAGCCGGCCCCGCACGACGCGGCGGGCGACCGGATGCTCGCCATGACCGAGGCCGAACTGCGCGCCGAGGTGGAGGCGTTCCTGCGCGGCCGGGGCATCGAGCCGCGCCCGGACATGGTCGACCTCGGCCTGATGGTGCTGGCGCGCGACCACGCCGCCGCGGCCGCGTACCGGCGCACCGAGCCGGTCCCGGTGCCCTGCCCCGTCGTCGTCCTGCACTGGCGCGACGACCCCGACGTCGGCCTCGACCGGCTCCAGGGCTGGCGCCGGTACGCGGACTCCGTCGAGTTCGTGTCCCTCGACGGCGGCCACTACGACTTCATGGACGCGCCGGACGAGCTGCGGAACGTGCTGACCCGTCGGCGATGAGCGCGACAGCCGCCCGCAAGAGCCGTACACCGAGGGAACCGGAAGGAATTCGTATGAGTGGCGCAGCCACCGGTATAGCCGTCATCGGGATGTCGTGCCGCTTTCCCGGGGTGCGCGACGTGGACGACTTCTGGCGCCTGCTGCTCGACGGCGAGTCGACCTTCGGGACGTTCCCCGAGCACCGGCCGGTCGTCCCGGACCGCACGCCCCACCCCGACGCCGCCACCGTCGGCTCCGGGTCGTTCCTGGACGCCGTGGACGGGTTCGACGCGGAGTTCTTCGGCACGTCCGCCGCGGAGGCGGCCGCCATGGACCCCGTGCAGCGGCTGGGCCTGGAGCTGGCCTGGGAGGCCGTCGAGGACGCCCGCATCCCGGCGACCGCGCTCGCGGGCCGCGAGATCGACGTCGTGGTCGGCGCCGGCCCGTCCGGGTACGACCTGCTGCGCAAGCTGACCGGCAGCGACCAGGACGACCACTACGCCGTCCTCGGCTCCGGCAACGCGCTGATCGCGAACCGCGTCTCGCACCTGTTCGACGTCCGCGGCATGAGCCTGTGCGCGGACTCCGGCCAGTCCTCCTCCCTGGTGTCACTGGCGCTGACCTGCGAACGGATCCGCAGCGGCGCGGTCGACATGGCGCTCGCGGGCGGTGTGCACCTGATCGCGGACCCGGAGGCGGGACTGGGCCTGGCCAACCTCGGCGCCCTGTCGCCCGACGGCCGGTGCTTCCCCTTCGACGCGCGCGCCAACGGCTTCGTGCGCGGCGAGGGCGGGGCGTTCGTCGTGCTCAAGCGGCTCGACCACGCCCTCGCCGACGGCGACCACGTCTACGCCGTGGTGCGCGGCTGGGGCGTGGGCAGCGGCGGCGCGTCCTCGCGGATGCCGGACCCTAGCCCCACCGGGCAGGCGGCGGCCGTGCTGTCCGCCCTCAAGGCCGCGGACGTCGACTTCGACGGCGTCGAGTACGTCGAGGCGCACGGCACCGGCACCCGGCGCGGCGACCCGGCCGAAGCCGCCGGCCTGCGCGAGGTGTTCCGGCACACCGGCCGCAGCCGCCCCCTGGTGATCGGCTCGGTGAAGGCGAACGTCGGGCACCTGGAGCCGGCCGCCGGGATCGTCGGCTTCGTGAAGGCGGCGCTCTGCCTGGACCGCGCCCACCTGGTCCCGCACCCCGGTTTCCGGTCCCCCAACCCCGAGATCCCCGACTTCCAGGACGACTTCGAGGTCCTGCGCACCGCGCGGCCCTGGCCGGGCACACCGGGCCGGCCGCGGCGCGCCGGGGTCACGTCGGTCGGCATGGGCGGCACCACCGCCCACGTCGTCCTCGAACAGGCCCCCGGGGCCCCGGCCGAGGCCGTGGAACCGGCGCCCGGCGTCCCCGGTGTGGTGCCGTGGGTGCTGTCGGCGCGCTCCGAGCAGGCCCTGCGGGAGCAGGCGGCCCGGCTGCGGGACCGCGTGACGGCCGACCCGTCGCTGACGGCGGCCGACGTGGGGCACTCGCTGGTGGCCACGCGCACGGCGTTCGCGCACCGGGCGGTGGTGCTCGGCGCCGGCCGCGAGGAGGCGCTGGCCGGCCTCGGTCTGGTGGCGGCGGGCGGCGACGCGGCACGCGCCGTGCGCGGGGTGGCCGACGGGCCGGCGGGGCCGGTCGTCTTCGTCTTCCCCGGCCAGGGCTCGCAGTGGCTGGGCATGGGACAGCGGCTGTACGCGGAGTCGGAGGTCTTCGCCCGCGCGATCGACGACTGCGCGCGGGCGCTGGAGCCGTGGCTCGACTGGTCCCTGCTGGACCTGGTGACCGGCGCGCGGTCGGCGCCCTCGCTGGAGCGCGGGGACGCCGTGGTGCAGCCCGCGCTGTTCGCGATGATGGTCTCCCTGGCCCGGGTGTGGCGGTCCCTGGGCGTGGTCCCCGACGCGGTGGTGGGGCACTCGCAGGGCGAGATCGCCGCGGCCTGCGCGGCCGGCGCCCTCTCCCTCGACGACGCCGCCCGCGTGGTCGCCCTGCGCAGCCGGGCCCTGACCGCACTGGCGGGCCTCGGCGGGATGCACGCGGTCGCCGCGCCCCTCGCCGAGGTCGAGGAACGGCTGACCCGGTGGCCCGGGCGGCTGTCCGTGGCCGCCGTCAACGGACCGGCCTCCGTGGTGGTCTCCGGGGACCTCCAGGCCCTGGAGGAGTTCGCCGCCGGGGCCGCCGCCGACGGGGTGCGGGTGCGCCGGGTCAGGATCGAGTACGCCTCCCACTCCCACCAGGTGGAACGCATCCGCGACCAGGTGCTCGCCGCCGCCGCGCACGTGACACCGCAGCCGACACCGGTGGAGTTCCACTCCACGGTCACCGCGGGACGGATCGACACCCGTCTCCTGGACGGCGCGTACTGGTACGACAACCTGCGCTCGACGGTGCGGTTCGGGGAGGTCGTCGCCGGCCTGATGCGCGAGCGCGGCGGGGTGTACGTGGAGGTCAGCCCGCATCCCGTGCTCCAGGTGGCGATGGAGGAGACCGCCGACACGCTGGCGAGCCCGCCCGCGGTGGTGAACACCCTGGACAGGCACGACGGCGGCGCCGCCAGGATCCTCACGTCGGCGGCCGCACTGCACGTGCGCGGCGTGCCGGTGACCTGGGAGACGGTGTTCGCCGCGGCCCGGCCGCGCCGGATCGCCCTGCCCTCCTACCCGTTCCAGCGGCAGCGGTACTGGCTGACCGCGCCGGACGACACCCCCGCCCCGGACGTCGCCTCCGAAGGGCCGGACCTGGCCTCGGAGGCGTCCGTCCGCGTGCTGGTGTGCGCCGAGACGGCCGCGCTGCTGACCGCCAGGGACCCGGAGGCGGACCTCACGGGCGCCGGCCTCGCGGCGCGGGCGGGCGAGACCTTCAAGACCCTGGGGTTCGACTCCTCGATGGTCGTGGCGCTCCGCAACCGGCTCACCGCGGTGACCGGAGCACGGCTCCCGGCCACCGTCGCGTTCACCCACCCCACGCCGCGGCAGCTCGCCCACCACCTGTTCTCCCTCCTGACGCCGGCGGAGCCCGACCCGGCGACGACGGCTCCGCAGGCACCGCCGACCGCGCCCGAAGTGCGCCTGGAAAGTGACGATGATGACGATCTGTACGCATTGATCGACCGTGGATACGTGTAGCAACACCGTTCGTCTCAGCAACCGTTAGGGGGAGGCCCTGGTGGAGGATGTCGACAAGCTCCGGTCCTATCTGCGTCGTGCCGTCGGCGACGCGCAGCACCTGCGTGAGCGCGTGCGCGAGCTCGAGGAGTCCGCGCGTGAGCCCATCGCGGTCGTGGGGGTGGGGTGTCGCTTCCCGGGTGGGGTGACGTCCCCCGAGGGACTGTGGGGCCTGGTGTCCGACGGCGTGGACGCGGTGGGCGACTTCCCGTCGGACCGCGGCTGGGACGTGGAGGCGCTGTACGACCCGGACCCCGAGGCGCACGGGAAGACGTACACCCGCTCGGGCGGGTTCCTGCACGATCTGCCCGAGTTCGACGCGGAGTTCTTCGGCATCAGCCCGCGCGAGGCGCTGGCGATGGATCCGCAGCAGCGGCTGATGCTGGAGACGTCGTGGGAGGCGCTGGAGCGGGCGGGCATCGACCCGGCCCGGCTGCGGGGCACGCAGACCGGGGTGTTCACCGGGATCTACGGCGTCGACTACGGCCCCCGGATGGGCGGCGGCGCGGCCGGCGAGGTCGAGGGCTTCACCCTCACCGGGACCTACCTCAGCGTGGCCTCGGGCCGGGTGGCGTACGTGCTCGGTCTTCAGGGCCCGGCGGTGTCGACCGACACCGCGTGCTCGGCGTCGCTCGTCGCCGTCCACCAGGCCGTGCGGTCCCTGCGGTCCGGGGAGTGCACGCTGGCGCTGGCCGGCGGGGTGTCGACGCTGCCGACGCCGGGGATGTTCGTGGAGCTGTCCCGGCAGCGGGGGGTGTCGGTCGACGGGCGGTGCAAGGCGTTCGCGGAGGCGGCCGACGGCACCGGCTTCTCCGAGGGCGCGGGCGTACTGGTCCTGGAGCGGCTGTCGGACGCGCGGCGCAACGGGCGCCGCGTCTGGGCGGTGATCCGCGGCTCGGCGATCAACCAGGACGGCGCGTCGAACGGGCTGACCGCGCCGAACGGGCTGGCGCAGCAGCGGGTCGTCCGGGCGGCCCTGGCCGACGCGGACCTGACCGCCCGTGACGTGGACGCCGTGGAGGCGCACGGGACCGGCACGCGGCTGGGCGACCCGCTGGAGGCGGAGGCGCTGCTGGCCACCTACGGGCAGGACAGGGACCCGGGCAGCCCGCTGTGGCTGGGGTCGTTGAAGTCGAACATCGGCCATACGCAGGCGGCGGCCGGCGTCGGCGGCATGATCAAGATGATCATGGCGATGCGGCACGGGGTCATGCCCCGCACGCTGCACGTGGACCGTCCCTCGACGCACGTGGACTGGTCGGCCGGAGCGGTGGAACTGCTCACCGAGGCCCGCGACTGGCCGAACGCACCGGGCCGGCCCCGGCGCGCGGGCGTGTCGTCCTTCGGCATCAGCGGCACCAACGCCCACCTCATCCTGGAGCAGGCCCCCGAACCCGCCGAGGCCCCCGAACCCGCCGAGGCCCCCGAACCCGCCGAGACCTCCCGGGCCCCGCAGACCCCCGAGGAGGCCCCCGGGCAGGACCGGGCCCCCGCCCGTGAGCCCGGCGTGCTGCCGTGGGTGCTGTCGGCGCGCTCCGAGCAGGCGCTGCGCGAGCAGGCGCTGCGGCTGCGCGACCACGTCGCCGCCGATGCCGCCGTGCCGCTCGCCGACGTCGGCCACGCGCTGGTGACGACGCGGTCGCTGTTCGAGCACCGCCAGGTGATCGTCGGCACCGACCGCGACGCCCTGCTCACCGCCCTGTCCGCCGTGGCCGCGGGCCACGAGCCCGGCTCCGCCCCAGCGGTGTCCGGCGTCGCCCGGCCGGTCGGCAAGACGGTGTTCGTCTTCCCCGGCCAGGGGGCCCAGTGGGTCGCGATGGGCCGGGAGCTGTGGGAGACCTCCCCGGTCTTCGCCGAGCAGCTGCGCGCCTGCGCCGAGGCGCTCGACCCGTGGGTGTCCTGGTCGCTGATCGACACCGTGTGCGCCGGACCCGACTCGGCCGACCTGGAGGACATCGACGTCGTCCAGCCGGTGCTGTTCGCCGTGATGGTGTCGCTGGCCCGGGTGTGGCAGTCGCTGGGCGTGACCCCGGACGTGGTGATCGGCCACTCCCAGGGCGAGATCGCCGCCGCCTACATCGCCGGCGCCCTGACCCTGGAGGACGCGGCCAAGGTCGTGGCCCTGCGGTCCCGGCTGCTGGCCACCGTCGCCGGACAGGGCAGCATGGCCGGGATCCTGCTGCCCGAACAGCGCGTGCGGGAACTGCTGGCGGGACAGGAGTCCCGGATCGGCATCGCCGCGGTGAACGGACCCGGCTCCACGACGGTCTCCGGCGAGACCGGGGCGGTCGAGGACCTGGTCGAGGCCTGCCGGGCCGAGGGCGCCCGCGCGCGGCTGATCAAGTCCAGCGTTCCCGGCCACTCGCCGCTGATGGACCGGTTCGCCGACCGGCTCCCGCGGGAGCTGGGCCGTATCACCCCGGCGCCCACGCCGGTCGAGATCTACTCCACGGTCACCGGCCACCCGATCGACCCGACGGCGCTGGACGAGGCCTACTGGTACCGCAACCTGCGCGAACCGGTCCAGTTCGCGGCGGCGATGGGACGCCTGGTCGGGCAGGAGCCCGACAGCGCGGTCGTCGAACTCAGCCCGCACCCCCTTCTGGTGATGAACACGCAGGAGATGTTCGACACCACCCCCGGTGCCACCGGCTTCGTGGTGGGGTCCCTGCGCCGCGGCGAGGGCGGCCTCGCCCGGCTGTACCAGTCGGCGGCGGAGGCCTTCGTCGCGGGCGTCGAGGTGGCGTGGCAGGCGGCGTTCCCGGGCCGGGACGGCCGGTGGGCCGAGCTGCCCACGTACGCCTTCCAGCGGCAGCGCTACTGGCTGAACACCCCTCAGGAGACCACCACCGGCGCCACCTCGGACCACCCGCTGCTCGACGCCGTGGTCGATCTGCCCGCCGGTGTTGAGGGCGGCGGAGTGGTGGGCGGCGGACGCCTGTCGCTGGAGCGCCACCCCTGGCTCGCCGAGCACGTGGTCCACGGCGCCCACCTGGTGCCGGCGACCGTACCGGTGGAGCTGGCGGCGTGGGCCGCGCACAAGGCCGGGTTCGACACCGTCGACGACCTCACCCTGGAGACCCCGCTGGTGCTGTCCCGCACGGCCGAGCGGGAGATCCGCGTCGTGCTCGACGGCACGGGCGCCGTCAGCGTGCACTCGCGCGGCGAGGGCGAGACCGCGTGGACGCGCAACGCCGTCGGCACCGTCGGCGCCTCGGCACCCGCTCAGGACTCCCTCACCGCCTGGCCCCCGCCGGGCGCCACCCCGGTGCCGGTCGAGCAGGAGTACGCCCGGCTGGCCGCCCTCGGCTTCGACCACGGGCCCCTGTTCCGCGGCCTGAAGGCGGTGTGGCGCCAGGGCGGCACCCTGTTCGCGGAGGTCGAACTGCCCGCCGCCGGCGGCACCGGCCAGGACCGGTTCCGGATCCACCCGGCGCTGCTGCACACCGCGCTGCTCCCGGCCGGCCCGGGCGGGTCCGCCGACGCCTCCCTGCCCGAGGGCCGGCTGCCCCACCGCGCCACCGGCATCCGGCTCGGCTCCGCCCGGCCGGCCGCGCTGCGCGTGCGGCTCGCGCCGGCGGGCGAGAACACGCTGTCCGTGACCCTCGCCGACGACCGCGGCACCCCCGTCGGCGGCATCGCGTCGCTGACCCTGCGCCCCGCGGACGTCGGGCAGCTCACCGCGCTGGGCTTCGACCACCAGGACGCGCTGTTCCGCCTGGACTGGGACCCCGTGTCCGCCCCGGCCGGGACGGCGACGGGCGCCTACGCGGTGCTGGGCACGCCCGCGTTCCCCGCGCCCGGCGCGGCGGTCTTCGCCTCCCTCGGCGAACTCGCCGCCGCCGACGGCCCCGTACCGCCGGTCGTCCTCGCCGCCGTGGACCGCGCGGACCCGGACGGCAAGGACACGCCCGCCGCCGTCGAGCACGTCCTGCACCAGGTGCTGCACCGGACCCGGGACTGGCTGTCCGACGACCGCTTCGCCGAGTCGCGGCTGGTCGTCGTCACCCGGGGCGCGTTCCACGACGGGCAGGTGCCCCGCCCCGACCCGGCGGCAGCCGCCGTCTGGGGGTTCGTGCGCAGCGCTCAGACCGAGAACCCGGGCCGGTTCACGCTCGTGGACACCGACGACCAGCCCGCCTCGTGGGCCCTCCTGCCGGCGGCGGCCACCACCGGAGAGGACCAGCTCAGGATCCGCGCCGGCGCCCTGACCACCCCGCGGCTGGCCCGCGCCGACGGCGGCTCCCGCGCCGGGGACGCGCCCGCCCTCGGCTCCGGGACGGTGCTCGTCACGGGCGGCACCAGCGGCCTGGGCGCCCTGCTCGCCCGGCACCTGGTGGACCGGCACGGCGTGCGCCGGCTGCTGCTGACCAGCAGGCGGGGTCCGGCGGCCCCGGAGGCGGCCGGACTGGCCGCGGAACTGACCGGGGCGGGCGCGCACGTCGACATCGCGGCCTGCGACGTCACCAGCCGGGACTCCGTCGCCGCGCTGCTGGCCGCCGTACCGGACGAACACCCGCTGACGGCGGTGGTCCACTGCGCCGGGGTGCTGGACGACGGGGTCGTCGAGGCGCTGACCGAGGACCGCCTGGACGCGGTCCTCGCCCCGAAGGTGCGCGGTGCCTGGCACCTGCACGAGCTGACCCGGCCGCTGGACCTGTCCGCGTTCGTGCTGTTCTCCTCCGTGGCGAGCGTCCTCGGCACGGCCGGGCAGGCCAACTACGCGGCGGCCAACGCGTTCCTCAACGGCCTCGCGGACGCCCGCCGGGCCGACGGGCTGCCCGCCACCGCCCTGTGCTGGGGCTTCTGGGCGCAGCGCAGCGAGATGAGCGCCGACCTGGACGACACCGACCTCGTGCGCCTGCAACGCCAGGGCGTGCTGCCGATGTCCACGCAGGAGGGGCTCGCGCTGTTCGACGCGGCGGTCTCGGTGGACGGCGAGCCGGTCCTGGTGCCCGCGCGGCTGAACCTCGCGGCGCGGGCCGGCCACCTCGGCTCGCCGCTCCTGCGCGGCCTCACCGGGACGCCCGCCGCTCCGCAGGGCCGGGAGAGCGCCGACGGCTCGCTCGCCCAGACGCTGGCGTCACTGCCGCCGGCCGACGCCGAGGCGGCGCTGCTCGACGCCGTCCGGGCCCAGACCGCGACCGTCCTCGGTCACGCCGACTCCGCGCGCATCGGCCCCTCGGTGGCCTTCAAGGAACTCGGCATCGACTCGCTCACGGCGCTGGAGCTGCGCAACAAACTGGCCGCGGTGACCGGTCTGAAGCTGCCCGCCACGCTCGTGTTCGACCACCCCAGCCCCAGCGGCCTCGCCCGGTTCCTGACCGAGAGGATCGCGCCCGGCGCCGCGGCCGGGCCGCAGTCCCCGGCCACGCACCTGGTCAAGGAGATCGAGGGCCTGGGCGCCCGGCTCCAGGACGCCTTCGCCGAACTCGCGGCGGAGGAGCGGACCACCATTTCCACACTGCTCGGCGAACTGCACGGCCGAGTCCGTTCGTCGGCGAGCGCCGCGGCACCGGCCGGTATCGCCGACCAGATCAGTTCGGCCTCGGCGGGAGAGCTTCTCGCGCTGCTGGACAAGGAACTCGGCTAGGGAGAAGCCATGACGAACGACAACAACGCCGACGTTCTCGACTACCTCAAGCGGACGTCGATCGAGCTGATCGAGACCCGCAAGCGCCTCCAGGAGCTGACCGACGCCGCCGCCGAGCCCATCGCGGTGGTGGGCGTCGCCTGCCGCTTCCCGGGCGGGGCGGCGTCCCCCGAGGAGCTGTGGGAGCTGGTGCGGTCGGGCGCGGACGTCGTGTCGGACCTCCCGCAGGACCGCCACTGGGACGTGGAGAACCTGTACGACCCCGACCCCGACCGGCCGAACAGCTGCTCCGCCCGCGCGGGCGGGTTCCTGTACGACGCGGGCGACTTCGACGCCGAGTTCTTCGGGATCAGCCCGCGCGAGGCACTGGCCGCCGACCCGCAGCACCGGCTGCTCCTGGAGACCTCCTGGGAGTCCCTGGAACGCGCCGGCATCGACCCGCACTCCCTGCGCGGCAGCGACACCGGCGTCTTCGCGGGCCTGGCCTACTTCGGGTACGGCAACCACTTCGTCACCCCCGAGGCCATCGCGGGCTACGCGCAGACCGGCTCCCTGCTGAGCGTGGCGTCCGGGCGCGTGTCGTACGCCCTGGGCCTGGAGGGCCCGGCGGTGTCGACCGAGACCGCGTGCTCGTCGTCGCTGGTGACGGTGCACCAGGCGGTGCAGTCGCTGCGGCAGGGCGAGTGCGGCCTGGCCCTGGCCGGCGGCGTCACCGTCATGGGGACCACGCAGGTGCTGCGGGAGATGACCCGGCTGCGGGGCCTGGCGGCGGACGGCCGGTGCAAGGCGTTCGCGGACGCCGCGGACGGCGCCGGCTTCTCCGAGGGGGTCGGCGTGCTGGTCCTGGAGCGGCTCTCGGACGCGCGGCGCAACGGCCGCCGCGTCTGGGCGGTCATCCGGGGCTCGGCGATCAACCAGGACGGCGCGTCCAACGGGCTGACCGCCCCCAACGGCCCGGCGCAGCAGCGGGTGATCCGGGCGGCGCTCGCCAACGCCCGGGTGAGGGCGGGCGACGTGGACGTGGTCGAGGCGCACGGGACCGGCACGACCCTGGGCGACCCCATCGAGGCACAGGCGCTGCTGGCCACCTACGGGCAGGAACGGGACCCGGGCAGCCCGCTGTGGCTGGGGTCGCTGAAGTCGAACATCGGCCACGCGCAGGCGGCGGCCGGCGTCGGCGGCATCATCAAGATGATCATGGCGATGCGGCACGGGGTCATGCCCCGCACGCTGCACATCGACCGTCCCTCGACGCACGTGGACTGGTCGGCCGGAGCGGTGGAACTGCTCACCGAGGCCCGCGACTGGCCGAACGCACCGGGCCGGCCCCGCCGCGCGGGCGTGTCCGCCTTCGGCGTCAGCGGCACCAACGCGCACGTGATCCTCGAAGAGGCCCCCGAGGAGGAGGCGCCCCCCACCCCCGGGCCGGTGCCCGGCGCCCTCGTGCCGTGGGTCGTCTCCGCGCGCTCGGAGCAGGCGCTGCGGGCCCAGGCGCGGAACCTGCGCGACCTCGCCGCCGCCGACACCGACCTGGACCTCGCCGACGCCGGCTGGTCGCTGGTGTCCGGCCGGGCACGGCTCGAACACCGAGCCGTGGTGCTCGGGCACGACCGGGACGACCTGCTCGGCGGCCTGACGGCGCTGGCCGCGGGCGAGGAGTCGGCCGCGGTGGTGCGCGGCGTCGCCGGTGAACCCGGCGGCCGCGTCTTCATGTTCCCCGGGCAGGGCGCGCAGTGGGCCGGCGCGGCGGGCCCGCTGTACGAGGCCTTCCCCGTCTTCGCCGAGGCCCTCGACGAGGTGTGCGCGCACTTCGACGCGCACCTCCCCTTCGCGCTGAAGCCCCTGCTGTTCGCCGCCGACCCCGCGGAGCGCGAGCGGACGGACGTCGCGCAGCCCGCGCTGTTCGCCCTCCAGGTCGCCCTCTACCGGCTCCTGACCCGGTACTGCCCGGCGCCGGACCACCTGATCGGCCACTCCGTCGGCGAGATCGCCGCCGCGCACGTCTCCGGTGCGCTCGGCCTCGAGGCGGCGACCCGCCTCGTGGCCGCCCGCGGACGGACCATGCAGACGGTCACCGAGCGGGGTGCCATGCTGGCCGCACGCCTCCCGGAGGCCGCGGCGGCCGCCCTGCTCGGCGCGTACGACCGCGTCGGCCTCGCCGCCGTCAACGGCCCCGAGTCGGTGGTGTTCTCGGGCCTGCGCGAGCAGGTCCACGCCCTGCGCGACCGGCTCCTGGCCGACGGCAGGTCGGCCAAGCTCCTCCCGGTCGACCACGCCTTCCACTCCCCGCTGATGGAGCCGGTCCTGGACGACTTCGCGGCCGCGCTCGGCGAACTGCCCGCGGGCACGCCGGCCCTCCCCGTCGTCTCCACCCTGCTGGGCCGCGAGGCCACCGCCGAGGAGCTGACGTCCGCCGGGCACTGGGTGCGCCACGTCCGCGAACCCGTCCGCTTCCACGACGCGGTGGAGCACGCCCGCGCGGCCGGCGCCGACGTCTTCGTCGAGGTCGGCCCCGGCGCGACCCTCACCGGCCTCACCAAGGACGCCTTCGCCGGCGCCGGCGTCGACGACGCGCTGGTCGTCCCGGCGTCCCGGCGGGACCGCGAGGCGGCCCGGGCGCTGGCCGGCGCCCTGGCCGAACTGCACGTGCGGGGCGTCCCGGTCGACTGGGCCGCCCTGTTCGGGACGCGCCGGCAGGTCGACCTGCCGACGTACGCCTTCCAGCGGCAGCGGTACTGGCTGGACCTCCTGGCCGGGATGGGCTCGGCGGACGTGGCCTCGGCCGGCCTGACGGCGCCGGACCACCCGCTGCTGGGCGCCGTCGTGGACCACCCCGGCACCGACGAGGTCGTGTTCACCGGCCTGTGGTCCCTGAAGACCCACGACTGGCTGGCCGGTCACACCGTGTTCGGCGCGGTCGTCGTCCCGGCGACGGCCTACCTGGACCTGGCCCTGACGGCGGGCGAGCACGTCGGGCGGGCCGCGCTGGAGGACCTCACCCTGGAAGTGCCGCTGATCCTCCCCGAGACGGGCGACGTGCGGGTGCGGGTCGTCGTCGGCGCGGCGGACGGCACGGGACGCCGCTCGCTGGAGGTGTACTCACGCCCCGGCGAGGACGCCCGCACGGTCGGCGGCTGGACCCGCCACGCCCTGGGCACCCTGGCCCCGGACACCGCGCCGGCCGGCGACGCCGCCGGACCGCTCACCGTCTGGCCGCCGGCCGGCGCGAGCCGGATCACCCTCGACGGCCTCTACGACGCCTTCGCCGACGCCGGGTTCGACTACGGCCCCGCCTTCCGCGGACTGCGGGAGGTGTGGCGCCACGGCGACGACCTCTTCGCCCTCGCGACCCTTCCGGAGAGCGCCGGGACGGGCGCCTTCGCCCTGCACCCGGCGCTGATGGACACCGTGCTGCACGCGTCGGTGGCCGGCGGTGTCATCGAGGTGACGGGCGACCAGGGCCGGATGCCCTTCGCGTGGGCCGGCGCCCGCCTGTCCGGCGCGTGCGGCCCGACCGTCCGGGTCCGGCTCACGCCGGCCGGCCAGGACGCCGTGTCGCTGACGGTCGCCGGCGAGGACGGCCGGGAGATCGCCTCCGTCGCCTCCCTGACGTTCCGGCCGGCGAGCGCCGAGCAGGTGCGCTCGGCGCTCGGCGGGCGGGAGCAGCCGCTGTACGAGGTGCGGTGGCGCCCGGTTCCGCAGGGCGAGCCGGCCCACCGCCCCGGGCGGTGGGGCGTCGTCGGCGCGGACACCGGCCTGGCCTCACGGCTCCTGCGGGCGGGCGGCGACCGGTCCACGGCCTACGCCTCCCTCGACGAGATCCGCCCGGGGGACGCTCCCGCGCACCTCGTCCTGTGCCCGGACGACCGCACCGCCGGCGGATCCGATCCGCTCACCGCGGTCGGCGCCGCCGACCGGCACGCCCTGGACCAGGTCCAGCGGTTCCTCGCCGAGGAGGCGTGCGCCGGATCCACGCTGGTGGTGCTCACCCGCCTGGCGCTGGACACCGGCGCGGGGGAGCGCGTCGAAAGCCTCCCCGGTGCGTCCGTGTGGGGCCTGATCCGGTCCGCCCAGACCGAACACCCCGGCAGGTTCCGGCTGGTGGACATCGACGACGAGGAGACCTCCTGGGCGGCCCTGCCCGACGCGCTCGCCCTCGGCGAGGAACAACTGGCGCTGCGCGGCGGTACGTTCCTCGTCCCCCGCCTCGCCCCGGCCACGCCGGCGGACCAGCGGCTCGCCCCCGCGCCGGACGGCCCGCACCGGCTGGACATCCCGGACAAGGGCACGCTGGAGAACCTGACCTGGGTGCCCTGCCCGGAGGCGCAGGCGCCCCTGGAGAGCGGCCAGGTCCGCATCGCCGTGCAGGCCGCCGGGCTCAACTTCCGCGACGTCACCATCGCCCTGGGCCTGGTGGAGCGGACGGCCATCGACGCCGGCATCGGCAGCGAGGGCTCCGGTGTCGTCCTGGAGGTGGCGGACGACGTCACCGCGTTCGCGCCGGGCGACCGGGTGACCGGCATCTTCACCGGCGCCTTCGGCCCCGTGGCCGTGGCCGACCACCGCCTGCTCACCGCCGTCCCCGACGGCTGGAGCCACGCCGAGGCGGCGTCCATGCCGAGCACCTTCCTCACCGCCTACTACGCCCTCTTCCACGTCACCCGGCTCCGCGAGGGACAGCGGATCCTCATCCACGCCGCGGCCGGCGGCGTCGGCATGGCCGCCGTCCAGCTCGCCCGGCACGTCGGCGCCGAGATCTACGCGACCGCGAGCCCCGCCAAGTGGCCCGTCCTGCGCGGTCTGGGACTGGACGACGCGCACCTGGCGTCCTCCCGTGACCTGGAGTTCGCCGAGAAGTTCCGCGCCACCACGGACGGCCGGGGCGTGGACGTCGTCCTGAACTCCCTCGCGCACGCCCACGTCGACGCCTCGCTGACACTGCTGCCCGAGGGCGGCCACTTCATCGAGATGGGCAAGACCGACATCCGCGACCCCCGGCAGGTGGCGGCCGGCCACCCCGGCGTCACCTACGACGCGTTCGACCTGTACGCGGCCGGCCCGGACGTCATCCAGGCGATGTTCCGCGACGTCATGGCCCTGTTCGCCGACGGGCGGGTGGACCTGACACCGGTGTCCGTCCGCGACATCCGCGACGCGCGCCGGACCTTCCGCGACATGAGCCAGGGCCGCCACGTCGGCAAGCTCGTCCTCGACGTCGGCGGCGGCTTCGGCGGCGGCACCGTGCTGGTCACCGGCGGCACCGGGGGAGTGGGTTCCCTCGTGGCGCGGCACCTCGTCACCGAACACGGGGTGCGCTCCCTGGTGCTGGCCAGCCGCCGCGGACCGGCCGCCGACGGCGCCGACGGGCTGGTCGCGGAACTCCGCGGCGCGGGTGCCGAGGTCCGCGTCGTGGCCTGCGACATCGCCGACCGCGCCGCCGTGGCGGACCTGCTCGCCGACATGCCCCCGCGGTACCCGCTGACGGCGGTCGTGCACGCGGCGGGCGTGCTGGCGGACGGCACCGTGGAGTCGCTGACCGCGCAGAGCGTCGAGCGGGTGCTGCGCGCCAAGGCCGGCGGCGCCATCGTCCTGCACGAACTGACCCGGGACCGCCCGCTGTCGGCGTTCGTGCAGTTCTCCGCCCTCGCGGGCACGCTCGGCACCGCGGGACAGGCGAACTACGCCGCCGCCAACGCCTTCCTGGACGGCCTGGCGGCGCAGCGCAGGGCGTCCGGCCTGGCCGGCACCTCGCTGTGCTGGGGCTGGTGGGAGCAGAGCAGCGGCATGACCGGGGACCTGGACGAGGCGGACCTGGTACGGCTGCGCCGGATGGGCATCACCGCGATGCCGACACCCGAGGCGCTGGCCCTGTTCGACGCGGCGTGCGCCAACGGCAGGGCGGTCCTCGTCCCGGCCCGGGTGGACGTCGCCGCGCTGCGCGGCAGGACCGGTACGGACCTGCCGCCGCTGCTGCGCGACCTCGTCGAGGCCCGCCGCCCCCGCCGCGGCCGGGCGGAGACGGCCGGGGACGACGGTGCCCGCGGCCTGGCCGCCCTGCTGGCCGGCCTGCCGGCCGACGAGACGCAGACGGCCGCCCTGGACTGGCTCCGCGACCAGGTCGCCCTCGTGCTCGGCCACCCCTCCGGCGCGTCCGTCGACGCCGACCAGGCGTTCACCCAGCTCGGCTTCGACTCGCTGACCTCGGTCGAACTGTGCAACCGCCTGTCGTCCCGGACCGGACTGCGCCTGCCGACCACCCTCGTCTTCAGCTACCCGACCCCGCGCGAACTGAGCGGGCACCTCGTCGGCCTGCTGCGCCCGGAACCGGAACCCCACCCGGACATCGAGGCGGGCGGGCTGATCGAGGTGGAGGAACTGTCCGACCTGGATCTGGAAGCACTGGTCGACCTGGCTCTGGATGAGAAGAGGTAAGTGAGATGACCGACTCCGCGGAACGCACGGCGGACGGCGCGGACCGGGTCCAGCGGGCGCTCCGCACCCTGCTGGAGGAGCGCGACCGCCTCCGGCGGGAGAACGACGCCCTGAAGGCCGGCCGCGGCGAGCCCATCGCCGTCGTGGCCATGGCCTGCCGCTACCCGGGAGGCGTGTCCTCGCCCGAGGACCTGTGGGAGGTGGTCCGCGACGGCCTGGACGTCGTCGACGACTTCCCCGCCGACCGCGGGTGGCGGGACGTCTACGACCCCGACCCCGACGCCGTCGGCAGCTCGTACGCGCGCCAGGGCGGCTTCCTGAAGGACGTGGCCGACTTCGACGCCGACTTCTTCAACATCAGTCCCCGCGAGGCCCTGGCGGTCGACCCGCACCACCGCCTGCTGCTGGAGACGTCCTGGGAGGTCTTCGAACGGGCCGGCATCGTCCCCGCCGACGTGCGCGGCGCCGACGTCGGCGTCTTCTCCGGGATCAGCTCCTCCGAGTACGGGTGGCGGTTCCTGGAGGGCGCCCAGAAGGAGCTGGAGGGCTACCTGCTGTACGGCAGCGCGCTGAGCGTCGCCTCCGGCCGGGTGGCGTACGAACTGGGGCTCACCGGCCCGGCCGTGTCGGTCGACACCGCCTGCTCGTCGTCCCTGGTGGCCCTGCACATGGCGGTGCAGTCGCTGCGCTCGGGAGAGTGCTCGATGGCGCTCGCGGGCGGGGCGCTGGTGATGGCGACGCCCGCGATGTTCGTGGAGTTCTCCCGCCAGGGCGCCCTGTCGCCCGGCGGCCGGTGCAAGGCGTTCGCGGACGGCGCCGACGGGACCGGCTGGGCCGAGGGCGTGGGCGTCCTGCTCCTGGAGCGGCTGTCCGACGCCCGGCGCAACGGCCACCCCGTGCTGGCCGTCGTCCGCGGCAGCGCCGTCAACCAGGACGGCGCCAGCAACGGGCTGACCGCCCCCAACGGCCGCGCCCAGGAGAAGGTGATCCGGCAGGCCCTGGCCAACGCGGGCGTCGCGCCCGGCGAGGTGGACCTGGTCGAGGCGCACGGCACCGGAACCACGCTGGGCGACCCCATCGAGGCGGACGCGCTGCTGGCGGCCTACGGCCGGGACCGGGACGCGGACCGGCCGCTGTGGCTGGGCTCCCTGAAGTCGAACATGGGGCACGCCCAGGCCGCCGCCGGCGTCGGCGGCGTCATCAAGGCCGTGCTGGCGATGCGGCACGGACACATGCCCAGGACCCTCCACGTGGACGCCCCCTCACGCCACGTCGACTGGTCCTCCGGAGCGGTCGAACTGCTGGTGGAGGGCCGCGAGTGGACCCGGCGGGACGGCCCCCGGCGGGCCGGGGTGTCGTCGTTCGGCGTCAGCGGCACCAACGCCCACGTGGTCCTCGAGGAGGCGCCGCCCGAGGAGCCGGCCGAGGAGCACGCGCCGGACGCGGGCGTCGCCGGCGGCCTGGTGCCGTGGGTGCTGTCCGCCAAGAGCGCCAAGGCCCTGCGCGGGCAGGCGGGCAGGCTGCGCGACTTCGCCGCCGCCCGTCCGGACGCGGACGACGCCGCCGTCGGCTGGTCGCTGGTGTCGGGCCGGTCCCGGTTCGAGCACCGCGCGGTGGTGCTGGGGCGCGGCCGGGACGAGCTGCTGAGCGGCCTGGCCGCGCTGAGCGAGGGCGCCGAGTCCCCCGCGGTGGTGAGCGGCAGCGCCGGGAAACTCGGCGGTGTCGCCTTCGTCTTCCCCGGCCAGGGGTCGCAGTGGGCCGGCATGGGCCGGCGGCTGTACGACACCTTCCCGGTCTTCGCGCAGGCCCTCGACGCGTGCGCGGACGCCCTCGCCGAATGGGTCGACTGGTCGCTGCTCGACGTCATCCACGGCGTGGAGGGGGCGCCCGGCCTGGACCGGGTGGACGTGGTCCAGCCGGTGCTGTTCGCGGTGATGGTGTCCACGGCCGCCCTGTGGCGGTCCTGGGGCGTCGAACCGGGCGCGGTGATCGGCCACAGCCAGGGCGAGATCGCCGCCGCCTGCGTCAGCGGCGCGCTGTCCCTGCGGGACGCCGCCCGGGTCGTGGCGCTGCGCAGCCAGGCCCTGGTGGACCTCAAGGGCCACGGCGGCATGGCCTCGGTCGCCCAGTCCGCCGACGTCGTGGCGGAACGGCTGGCTCCGTGGGGCGACCGGGTGAGCGTCGCCGTCGTCAACGGGCCCCGCTCCGTCGTGGTGTCCGGGGAACCGGACGCGCTCGACGAATTCGTCGAGAAGACGAAGGCCGACGGCGCACAGGCCCGCAGAATTCCGGTGGATTACGCCTCGCATTCCCCTCAGGTCGCCCGGGTCCGGGAAAAAGTGACCGGCGCGCTGACCGGCGTACGCCCGGAAACGTCGCACCTGCCCTTCTATTCGACCCTGTACGGCGAGGTCGTCGACACCGCGGAACTGAACGCCGATTACTGGTACAACAACCTCCGCGAGAAGGTCCTCTTCGAAACCTCCGTCCGGCGGCTGGCCGACGACGGTTTCCGGGTGTTCGTCGAGATGAGCCCGCACCCCGTGCTGACCGTCCCCGTGCAGGAGATCGTCGAGGACCTGGACGACGCGCTGGTGCTGTCGTCCTCGCGGCGGGACCGCGACGAGGTGGAGGCCCTGCTCGGCTCGCTGGCCCAGCTCCACGTCCGGGGCGGGCGGGTGGACTGGGACGCCCTGTTCACCACGCGCCGCCGGGTGGACCTGCCGACGTACGCCTTCCAGCGGCAGCGGTACTGGCTCAGCTCCTCGCCCGCCGCGGCCGCGGCCGAACTGCCCGCGACGGGGCAGCCCGCCGACGACGACCAGGCCGTTCCCCTGCCCGAGCGGATCGCGGCCCTGACCGGCGCCGACGCGCAGGCACTCGTGCTGGAGCACGTGCGGGAGAAGGTCGCCGTCGTGCTCGGGCACCCCAGCGCCGACGCCGTCGACCCCGACCAGGAGTTCAAGGAGCTGGGCTTCGACTCGCTGCTGTCGGCGGAGCTGAGCAAGCGCCTGACCGCGTCGACCGGACTGAAGCTGAGGGCGAACGTGGTGCTGCGGCACCCGTCACCGCGGCGGATCGCCGGGCACATCATGTCCTCGCTCGCGGCGTAGCACCGTCCCGCCGGCGGGACACGGCAAGCGCCGCGCGCGGCCTGTCCCGCCGGGCACCGAGTTGTCTTGAACGGCCGATTCACTTCCCGGAAGGTGGAGGTGATCCGCCGGATTCCCGATACCCGGGTTCGTTTGCTGAGGGGTTGATCTGTGTGCCTTCGTTCGGTGCGTCGTCTGCGCATATAGGCATGTGGCGGGCGCAGGAAATGGCTCCCGACACGCCGAACCACGCGCTCACCATGTGGGACGTGGACGGCGCGCTGGACGCGGCCGTCATGGAATCCGCTTTCCTGCACGTGATGGGCGAGGCGGAAGTCCTGCGCGTCAATTTCGTCGACGACGGCGGCGGACTGCGCCTCGTGCCCCGGGAACTCGGCGACTGGCGGCCGTTCTTCCTGGACCTCAGCACCGAGACCGACCCCGAGCAGGCGGCGCGCGAGGCGCTCGCCGAGCTGGTGCGCCGGCCCTTCGACCTGGGACGCGACCTGCTGTTCCGGCTGGGTGTGGTCAGGCTCGCCGAGAACCGCTCCCTGCTGGTGATCGCCTACCACCACCTCGTCTCCGACGGGTTCGGCGCGGGCGGCCTGCTCTCGCGGCGCCTGGCCGAGGTGTACACGGCGCTGGCGCGGGGCGAGCGGGTGCCCGAGCTGCCGCACCCGTGGGACACCGCCTCCTTCGCGATCGAGGCGGTGGAGTACCTCGCCTCGCAGAAGTTCGCCGAGGACATGGAGTTCTGGGGCGACTACCTCAAGGACGCGCCCCCGCCCGCGCAGGTCCCCCGCGTCACCCTGTCCGAGGCGCGGCGCACCGCGCTGTCGGAGCCGCTGAGCAGCGCCGACCGCTGGTCGGAGGTGGCCGAGACCATCGGCATGGTGAGCCGGACCCTGACCGTCCCGCGCGCCGAGGCGGACCGCTGGACCGAGACCGCGCAGTCCATGGGCGTGTGGATGTCGCAGATGCTGACCGCCGCCGCGGCGGTGTACTTCCGGCACCGCTGCGACCGCCCGGAGTTCCTCCTGTCCCTGGCCGTCGGCAACCGCGTCGGCGTGGCGAGCAGGACGCCCGGCCTGGCCGTGAACGTGGTGCCGGTACGGGTGCGGATCCCGCTCGGCGCGACCTTCACCGAGATCGCCGAGACGCTCGTCGACGAGACGTACGAGATCTTCGACCACACCGCCTGCCACTACTCCGACATCCAGCGCGCCGGCGGGACCGTCCTCAGCGGCCGCGGCAGCTTCGGCGCCGTCGTGAACGTCGTCGAGTTCGCGGAGCAGCTCCACTTCGGCGACAGCCCGGCCCGCTACTCGGGCGCCACGACCGGCACCTTCGAGGAACTGTCGATCGGCGTCTACACCGACGGCAGTCCCGACAGCGACCTGTTCATCCGGCTCGACGCCCCCGCGGGCCTGTACCACCGCGCCGAACTGCGCTTCATCGGCGAGGAGCTGATCGCCTTCATCCGCGCCGCGCTGGACGCCGGCACCCGCCCGGTCGGCGCGCTGGACGTCGTCGGCGGCGACGAACGGGACCGGGTGCTCGCCGCGCCGGACACCGCCGACGCGCCGCTGCCGGGGCTGACCGTCCCGGAGCTGTTCGCCCGGCAGGTCGAGCGCGACCCCTACGCCGTCGCGCTGACCGCCGGCGACACGTCGGTCTCCTACCGCGAGCTGGACGAACGGTCCGGCCGGCTGGCCGCGGCCCTGCGCCGCCGGGACGTCGGCCCCGAGACCGTCGTCGCGGTGGCGCTGCCCCGGTCGGTGGACCTGGCAGTCGCCCTGCTCGCGGTGGCGAAGGCCGGCGGCGCCGCCCTGCCCCTCGACCCGGCGTCCCCGGCCTCGCTCGCCGGGCGGACCGGCAAGCTCCCGGTGCGCGCCCTGCTCACCGACGCGGCGACGGCCGCCACGGTCCCCACCGGCCCGGACGTGCCGACGCTGCTGCTCGACGACCTCGCCGACGACACCGGCGGCACCGACGGCACCGGCACCGAAGCCGTCCCGCCGCACCCCGACAACCTGCTGGCCGTGCTGCACGGCACCGGCCCGGCCGGTGAGCCGGTGCCCGTCGCCGTGACCCACCGGAACATCGAGCGGTTCGTCCTGGACCGCCGGTGCCGGGACGCCGGCCGCGGCACCGTGCTGTGGCACGCGCCGCACACCTGCGACGCGCTCGCCCTGGAGGTGTGGACGCCCCTGCTCAACGGCGGCCGGGTGGTCGTGGCCCCCGAAGGGGACCTGGACACCGACGCGCTGGCCGGGCTGCGGGCGGCCCACGACATCACCACCGTGTGGCTCCCCGCGGGCCGGTTCGTGGCGATCGCGGCCGCGCACCCCGAGCGTCTCGCCGGGCTGCGCGAGGTGTGGACCGGCGGGGACCGGGTCTCCCCGGCCGCGCTGCGCCGGGTCCGCGAGGCCTGCCCGGAGCTGACGGTCGTCACCGGGCACGGTCCGGCGGAGACGACCGTCCTCGCCGCCTGCCACCGCCTGCCCGCCGGTGAACCGGTCCGCCACGTGGCGGCCGTCGGACGGCCGGTGGACCACACCGCCCTGTACGTCCTCGGCCCCGGGCTCGCCCCGGTCCCCGTCGACGTGGCCGGCGAACTGTACGTGTCCGGCCCCGGCGTGGCCCGCGGCTACCCCGGGCGGCCGGCGGCGACCGCGGAACGCTTCGTGCCCTGCCCCTTCGGCCCGGCCGGCACCGTCATGTACCGGACCGGGGACCGGGTGCGGTGGACCGCCGACGGCCGTCTCGCCCACGTCGGCCGCGCCGACACCCAGGCCGACGTCCGCGGGGTCCGCGTCGAGCTGGCCGAGGTCGAGGAGGCGCTGTCCGAGCACGCCGGCCTGGCGCAGGCCGTGGTGGCCGTCCGGGAGGACGGCTCCGGGCAGCAGCGCCTGGTGGCGTACGTCGTCCCGGTGGCCGGCACGACCGTGTCCGCCGACGAACTGCGCCGGTTCGCCGCGGGCTGGCTGCCGGAGTCCATGGTGCCGTCGGTGTTCACCGTCCTGGACCGGCTGCCGCTCACCGCGGGCGGCCGGGTGGACCGGGCCGCGCTGCCGCGGCCCGCGTTCGACGACGAGAGGTACCGGGCACCGCGCAACGACACCGAACGGATCCTCGCCAAGGCCTTCGCCGAGGTGCTGGAACTGGACCGGGTCGGCATCGACGAGGACTTCTTCGACCTCGGCGGCAACTCGCTGCGGGCGATCAGACTGGTCGGCCTGATCCGGGCGGAGCTGAACCAGGAGGTGTCCATCCGCCGGCTGTTCGCGGCCCGCACCGTCCTCGGACTGTCGGACATGTGGAAGGACCTCGGCCGCTCCAGCCGGCCGACGCTGCGCAGGCGGACGAGGGAGGGTGCGGTCCTCTGAGCACTGCCGAGTGTGCACTCGCCGTCGATCTGCCGTGCGCGGAAAGGGAAACATGGACGCGTTGACACAGGCCCTGCTGTCCGGGGCCGGCCCGGACGAGACCGGGCGCCACGACCTGCCGGCCCGGTACGACCTCCGGCTCGGCCACCTCTCGCCCGGCCTGTCGGAGGTGTTCGCGCTGGAGGACGTCGGCGAGGCCGCACGGCCGGTCCGGCACACCGGGAAGGCCGGCGTGCTCCGTCCCGCCCGCGAGGAGGGCACCGGCGTCACCGGCCCCGCCCCGCGGGAGAAGACCGGCGCGGCCCGGCTCGAACCGCTGCGCGCGCCCGCCCTCGCGGGGGTGTCCTGACATGGGCATCGGCATACTCGCCACCGGCTCCTACCTGCCCAAGCTCGAAGTGGGCAACGAGGAGGTCGCCGAACGCGTCGGCGTCACCGCGGAGTGGATCGAACGCAAGACGCAGATCCGCTCCCGCCGCTACGCCGCCCCGCACGAGGCGACGTCCGACCTCGCCGCGAGGGCCGCCGAACGGGCCCTGGAACAGGCGGAGCTGACCTCGGACCGGATCGACTACATCATCGTGTCCACCTCCACCGGGGACTTCCCGCAGCCGCCCACGTCCTACCTGGTGCAGCATCTGCTGGGCGCCTACGGCGCGGCCTGCTTCGACGTCAACGTGGTGTGCAGCGGCTTCGTCTACGCGCTGTCGCTGGCCCACACGCTGGTGGCCGCGCGCCCGGACGCCCGGGTCCTGGTGATCGGGGCGGACGTGTACTCGCGGATCCTGGACTTCACGGACCGCAGGACAGCCGTCCTGTTCGCCGACGGCGCCGGCGCCGCGGTCGTCGGGGCGGTGCCGGAGCCGTACGGAATCCTCGCGAGCGACCTGTCCAGCCGCGGCGACGCGCATCACCTGATCCGTGTCGAGGCCGGCGGCAGCCGCAATCCGGCGTCGGCGGCGACCGTCGCGGAGGGCGGCCACTTCTTCCGGATGGACGGCCGCGGCGTACGTGACTTCGTCCTCGAGCACGTCCCGCCGGCCCTGACCGCGCTGGCGCGCACGGCCGGCGTCGACATCGGCGCGGTCGACCACTTCGTACCGCACCAGGCCAACGGCGTGATGCTCGGCGAGCTCGTCGAGCGCACGGGCCTGGGCGCCGCGCGGACGCATCTCACGCTCGTCAAGTACGGCAACGTCGGCAGCGCCTCGGTGCCGATCGCCCTCGACGAGGCCCACCGCACGGGCGCCCTGACGCCGGGCGACCTGGTGCTGCTCGCCGGCTTCGGCGGCGGCATGTCGATCGGAGCGTCACTACTGACCTGGGGGTCCCGCACATGACCACGTCCACGCTGAACGCCGGTACGGGCATCGACCGGGTGGGTGTCGTCGGCAGCGGCATCATGGGCACCGGCATCGCGGAACTGTGTGCCAAGGCCGGGCTGGACGTGACGGTCGCGGTGTTCTCCGAGTCGTCGCTGCACACGGCGCCGGTCCGGCTGGCCGCCTCCCTCGACCGGGGCGTGGCCAAGGGCAAGCTGACCGAGGGGGAACGCGACGCGGCCCTGGAGCGGGTGTCGTTCACCCGTGACCTCGGAGAGCTGGCCGACCGCCGCCTGGTCGTCGAGGCGATCAAGGAGGACGAACAGCTCAAGCGGGAGCTGTTCGCCTCCCTCGACAAGATCGTCGAGGACCCGGACGCGGTCCTGGCCACCAACACCTCCTCGGTCCCGGTCGCCCGGCTCGCCGCCGCGACCCGCCGCCCGGGCCAGGTGCTCGGTCTGCACTTCTTCAACCCGGTGCCGGTGCTGCCGCTGGTCGAGCTGGTCCCGACGGTGCTGACGGACGAGGCGGTGAGCGCGCGGGCACTGGTCTTCGTCCGCGACGTCCTGGGCAAGCAGCCGATCACCTCCCCGGACCGGGCGGGCTTCCTCGTCAACGCGCTGCTGTTCCCGTACCTGCTGTCCGCGGTCCGGATGGTCGAGTCGGGCCTGGCGACGGCCGAGGTGATCGACCAGGGCATGGTCCAGGGCTGCTCCCACCCGATGGGCCCGCTGCGGCTCGCCGACCTGATCGGCCTGGACACGACGGTGTCCATCGCCCAGGCCATGTACGAGGAGTTCAAGGAGCCGCTGTACACGCCTCCGCCGCTGCTGCTGCGCATGGTCGAGAGCGGCCTGCTGGGCAAGAAGTCCGGACGCGGCTTCTACACGTACGCGTGACACGGCCCGGGGGGCGGCACGGACCAGGTCCGCGCCACCCCCCGGGCGGTTCCGGCCGACGGCCGGTCAGGAAGCGGCGGCCTCGGCGAGGAACCCCTCGGTGACGGCCGCGGCGATCCCGTCGAGGTGGTCGAAGAGGTAGAAGTGACCGCCGGGGAACACCTTCACCGCGACCTCACCGCGGGTGTGCGCCCGCCAGGTCCCGGCCTCCTGCACCGTCACCATCGGGTCGCTGTCACCGACCAGCACGGTCACCGGAGCGGCGAGCGGTTCGCCCCCGCGCCAGCCGTACGTGCCGAGCGCCCGGTAGTCGGCCCGCAGGGCCGGCAGCACCATCTCCAGGATGTCCGGGTCGTCCAGCATGGACTGGTCCGTGCCGCCCAGCCTGCGCAGCTCGGCCAGCACGTCGTCGTCGCCGTAGCGGCCGAAGTGGGCCGTGCTGTGCGCGTCGGGCGCGCCCCGCCCGGACAGGAACAGCCGCTGCGGCCCCGGCAGCGGGCCCCGGGCGAGCAGCCGGGCCGTCTCGTACGCGACGAGCGAGCCCATGCTGTGGCCGAACAGGGCGTACGGCCGCCCGGGATCCGCGGCCAGCACCGGCGCCAGCTCCTCGGCCACCGCCTCGGCGAGCAGCGTCAGATCCGTGAAGGGCGTCTCTGCGTACCGGTCCTGACGGCCCGGGTACTGCACGCACACCACGTCGAGGTCCGCGGGCAGCGCCTGCGCCAGGGTCCTGTACGCCGTCGCGGAACCCCCCGCGTGCGGGAAGCACACGAGCCGCGGCCCGTTCCCCGGGGTGGTGAAGCGCCGGAACCACGTGCTGTTCACAGTTGGTGTCCCTTCGTCTGTGCCGGCCGGCCCACGGGAAACGGCCCGCCGGTGCCCTCGGGGGATGTGGGGCACCGGCGGGCGGTCCGTCGCCCCGCGAGGGCTTGTACCCGCCCGTCACCGGAGCTCACGCCCCGAGCGTCCCGCCCCGTCCTCGACGGGGGGTCGCGGGGCGGTCGAGGGCCGTCGAGGGCCGTCGAGGCCGCTCGACCCCCGCCGGGCGGCCGCACGAGCGGCTCTCTATCCGTGCCGCATAGCCTCCGGCGAGGTGCATGACCCGCACCTCGACGCGTGTCCGCCGACGTGTCTGCCTGCGCTTGCGGACCAGCCCCGACAGGAGCCGACACAAGTATGTCCGTGGTAGCCACTCCCCCCGACGTGACAGGGACGCGTGACAAGCAAGTCAGGCGCCTGGACCGGGTGATCATCAGGTTCGCGGGTGACTCGGGTGACGGTATGCAGCTCACCGGTGACCGTTTCACCTCGGAGACGGCGTCGTTCGGCAACGATCTGTCGACGCTGCCGAACTTCCCGGCCGAGATCCGGGCCCCCGCCGGCACCCTGCCCGGCGTCTCGTCCTTCCAGCTGCACTTCGCCGATCACGACATCCTCACGCCGGGCGACGCGCCCGACGTCCTGGTGGCGATGAACCCGGCCGCCCTGAAGGCGAACATCGCTGACCTGCCGCGCGGGGCGGAGATCATCGTCAACACCGACGAGTTCACCAAACGGGCGATGCAGAAGGTGGGGTATTCCAGCTCCCCGTTGGAAGACGGTTCCCTCGACGGTTACCACCTCCACCCGGTGCCGCTGACCACCCTGACCGTCGAGGCACTCAAGGAATTCGACCTCACCCGCAAGGAGGCCGAGCGCAGTAAGAACATGTTCGCGCTCGGTCTGCTGTCGTGGATGTACCACCGGCCCACCGAGGGCACGGAGAAGTTCCTGAGCAGGAAGTTCGCCAAGAAGCCCGAGATCGCGGCGGCGAACATCGCCGCTTTCCGGGCGGGCTGGAACTTCGGCGAGACCACCGAGGACTTCGCGGTCTCCTACGAGGTGGCGCCGGCCGCGCAGGCGTTCCCGCCGGGCGTGTACCGGAACATCTCCGGGAACCTGGCCCTGTCCTACGGTCTGGTCGTGGCCTCCCGCCAGGCGGACCTGCCGCTGTTCCTGGGCTCGTACCCGATCACCCCGGCGTCGGACATCCTGCACGAGCTGAGCCGGCACAAGAACTTCGGTGTGCGCACCTTCCAGGCCGAGGACGAGATCGCCGGCATCGGCGCGGCGCTCGGGGCGGCCTTCGGCGGCTCACTGGCGGTGACGACCACCTCCGGTCCGGGTGTGGCGCTCAAGAGCGAGACGATCGGGTTGGCGGTGTCGCTGGAACTGCCGCTGCTGATCGTGGACATCCAGCGGGGCGGCCCGTCCACCGGTCTGCCGACCAAGACCGAGCAGGCGGACCTGCTCCAGGCGATGTACGGCCGCAACGGCGAGGCACCGGTCCCGGTCGTGGCCCCGCGCACCCCGGCCGACTGCTTCGACGCCGCCCTGGAAGCCGCCCGCATCGCCCTGACCTACCGCACCCCCGTCTTCCTCCTCTCCGACGGATACCTCGCGAACGGCAGCGAACCCTGGCGCGTCCCGGAGCCGGACGAACTGCCGGACCTCCAGGTGCGGTTCGCGCAGGGACCGAACCACACCCTGGACGACGGCACCGAGGTGTTCTGGCCCTACAAGCGCGACCCGCACACCCTTGCCCGGCCCTGGGCGGTGCCGGGCACGCCCGGCCTGGAGCACCGGATCGGCGGCATCGAGAAGCAGGACGGCACGGGCAACATCTCCTACGACCCCGCCAACCACGACTTCATGGTCCGCACCCGCCAGGCCAAGATCGACGGCATCCAGGTCCCGGACATCGAGGCGGACGACCCCGACAAGGCCCGCACCCTGGTCCTGGGCTGGGGATCCACCTATGGGCCGATCACGGCGGCCGTCCGCCGCCTGCGCGCCGCCGGGGAACCGATCGCGCAGGTCCACCTGCGCCACCTCAACCCCTTCCCGAAGAACCTCGGCGAGGTTCTCGCCCGGTACGAGCGGATCGTCGTCCCCGAGATGAACCTCGGCCAGCTGGCGCTGCTGCTGCGCGCCAGGTACCTGGTCGACGCCCACTCCTACAACCAGGTCAACGGCATGCCGTTCAAGGCGCAGCAGCTCGCCGACGCACTGCGGGAGATCCTCCATGAAGACTGAACTGAAACTGTCCGCCAAGGATTTCAAGTCGGATCAGGAGGTGCGCTGGTGCCCGGGCTGCGGTGACTACGCGATCCTCGCGGCGGTGCAGGGCTTCATGCCGGAGCTGGGCCTGAGGACGGAGGACATCGTCTTCGTCTCCGGCATCGGCTGCTCCTCCCGCTTCCCGTACTACATGAACACCTACGGGATGCACTCCATCCACGGCCGCGCCCCCGCCATCGCGACGGGACTGGCGGCCTCGCGCCGCGACCTGTCCGTGTGGGTGGTGACCGGTGACGGCGACGCGCTGTCCATCGGCGGCAACCACCTCATCCACGCCCTGCGCCGCAACGTCAACCTCAAGATCCTGCTGTTCAACAACCGGATCTACGGCCTGACCAAGGGCCAGTACTCACCGACCTCCGAGGTCGGCAAGATCACCAAGTCGACACCGATGGGCTCCCTGGACGCGCCCTTCAACCCGGTGTCGCTGGCGATCGGCGCGGAGGCGTCGTTCGTGGCGCGCACGGTCGACTCCGACCGCAAGCACCTCACCGAGGTCCTGCGCCAGGCCGCCGACCACCCCGGCACCGCCCTGGTCGAGATCTACCAGAACTGCAACATCTTCAACGACGGCGCCTTCGACGCCCTCAAGGACAAGCAGCAGGCCCAGGAAGCCGTCATCCGCCTGGAACACGGACAGCCCATCCGCTTCGGCGCCGACGCCACCAAGGGCGTCGTCCGCGACACGCGGACCGGAGATCTGGAGGTCGTCACCGTCACCCCCGACAACGAGGCCGACATCCTCGTCCACGACGCCCATTCCGCCTCGCCGACCACGGCGTTCGCGCTCTCCCGCCTCGCCGACCCCGACACCCTCCACCACACCCCGATCGGCGTGTTCCGCTCCGTCGAGCGGCCCGTCTACGACACGCAGATGGCTGACCAGCTCGACACCGCCGTCGAACAGAACGGCAAGGGCGATCTCGCCGCCCTCCTCGCCGGCGGTGACACCTGGACCGTCGTCGGCTGACCGGCCACGAGCGTGCGAAACGGCCCGGCGCGACCTGGACCAGGTCGCGCCGGGCCGCTTTCGCGGGTCCGTGCGGCGTGTCAGTGCACGAGGTCCCGCTCGTGCTCCGGGCTGGTCCGCGGGCCCCGCGGAGCGGTGGACTGCAGTCGCCGCTGTAGCTTCTCGCCCTCGACGTCCACGTTCGGCAGCAGCCGGTCGAGCCACTTCGGCAGCCACCAGGCGGTGTCGCCGAGCAGCGAGTGCACGGCGGGCACGATCACCATCCGGACCACGAAGGCGTCGAACAGGACGGCCGCGGCGAGGCCGAAGCCCATCATCGCGACCAGGTCGTCGGCCTCGAAGATGAAGCCCGAGAAGACACTGATCATGATGATCGCGGCGGCCACCACCACCCGGCCGCTGTGCCGGAAGCCGGTGACGACGGCCTCCTTCGCCGGAGCGCCGTGGACGTACGCCTCACGCATCCGGGTGACCAGGAAGACCTCGTAGTCCATGGCGAGGCCGAAGACCACGCCGATCATGAAGATCGGCAGCGTCGTCATGATCGGGCCGGTCTGCTCGATGCCGAAGAAGCCGGAGCCCCAGCCGAGCTGGAACACCGCGACCAGCGCGCCGAGCGCCGCGCTCACCGAGAGCAGGAAGCCGAGCGCCGCCTTCAGCGGGACCAGGACCGAGCGGAACACCAGGAGCAGCAGCAGGAAGGCCAGGCCGACCACCAGGCCCAGGTAGGGCAGCAGCGCGTCGGACAGGGTCTGCGAGAAGTCGATGAACAGCGCGGTCTGGCCGGTCACCAGGATCTCGGTGGCACCCGAGGACCCCTCCAGCGCCGGCGCCCGCGCGCGGATGTCCTTGACCAGGTTCTCGGTCTCGGTGTCGGTCGGGCCGGTCTTCGGGACGATGCTGAAGATGGCGGTGTCGCCGGCCTTGTTGGCGGTGGCCTTGGACACCGAGTCGACGCTCGCGGTCTTCTTCAGGGCCTCGCCGACCTTGTCGCCGGCGGCGGCCGCGTCCTTGCCCTCGACGGTGACCGTCAGCGGGCCGTTGAAGCCGGGGCCGAAAGAGTCGGACAGCAGGTCGTACGCCTTGCGCTGGGTGGTGTCGGTCGCCATCGTGCCCTCGCCGGGCAGGCCCAGCTCCAGCTTGGTGGCGGGCAGGGCGATCGCGCCGAGGCCGACCACCGCGAGGAGCAGCACCCCGAGCGGGCGGCGCACCACGAAGGACGCCCAGCGCGTGGACAGGGTCGGCCTGGTCCGCGCGGCCAGCTTCGCGGCCTTCTTCTCGGACCTGCGCAGCTTGCGCGCCGACAGCGGCTTCTTGGTCCGGACGAGGCGGCGGTCCGCGACCCGCAGCACCCGGCGCGGCGCGAAGCCGAGCAGGGCGGGCACGAAGGTGACCGCGATCAGCACGGCGACGGCGACCGTACCCGCCGCGGCGAGCGCCATCTTGGTGAGGATCGGGATGTTGACGACCGCGAGGCCGGCCAGCGCGATGATGACGGTGAGTCCGGCGAAGACGACGGCCGAACCGGCGGTGCCGGTCGCGATGCCCGCGGCCTCCTGCGGGGTGCGGCCCTCGGAGATCTCGGCGCGGTAGCGGGAGACGATGAACAGGGCGTAGTCGATGCCGACCGCGAGGCCGATCATCATCGCCAGGGTCGACGTCGTGGCGGACAGCCCGAGGGTGGAGCCGAGCGCGGCGATGGCGGAGACGCCGACCCCCACCCCGATCAGGGCGGTGAGCAGCGGCATGCCGGCGGCGATCACCGAGCCGAAGGTGAGGAGCAGGACGATGGCCGAGATCAGCACACCGATCTGCTCGCCGGTGCCGGACATGGTCTGCTCGATCGCGACCGCGTCACCGCCCGCCTCGACGGTCAGGCCGCCGTCGCGGGCCCGGTCGGTCGCCTCGGTGAGCGCGTCGTGCGCCTCGTCGGTGAGCTCGGGTGCGGCGACCTCGTAGGTCACCACGGCATAGGCGGTGCGGCCGTCCTCGCTGATCGTGCCGGCTTCGAACGGGTCGGCGACGTCGGCCACCTGGGGCGCCTTGCCGAGCTCCCCGAGGAGTTCGCCGATCGCCGCCTTCTCGTCGGCGATCTTCTCGTCCTGGGGCGCGCGGATCACCACGCGGGCGGTGGCACCGTCGGCGCCGGCATCCGGGAACTTCTCCTCGAGCAGGTCGAACGCCTTCTGCGACTCGGTGCCCGGCATCGAGAACTGCTCGGTCGGCGGTGTGGGGGCGGAGGAGGCCGCGGCACCGACGCCGACGACGATCAGCACCCACAACAGGGTCACGAGGCCGCGCCGCCGGAAGGCGAAGCGGCCGAGTTTGTACAGGAAGGTAGCCACGGGTAACCGCACTTCCGTCGAGTGGGGGGCAGGAGGATCCGATGCGGCCGACCGCCCCGGCTGAGCACAGGGCGGTGGCTCTGACATGCACACACGTTGACCCAGCGAGTGTTCGCGGGGCCGGTTTCTGTGGTGGAACGCGACCGATGCTGGAGCGATCGTCGAGGGGATGGACCAGTTCCGGCCAACGGCCGCGCTGCGTACGCCCGTTCGCCTAGGCCGCCGTCGCCAGGGCGGGCACGCTCACCGTGCCCGTGCCCTGCCGCACCACGGGCCGTACGGCCCGGCCGCGGTGGACGGCGAAGACGTAGCAGCGCAGGACGAGGAAGCGGCCGGTGCCGGCGAGGCCGGAGGCACCGAGGTAGACGAGCTGCTCGGCCGGCAGGCCGGGGGAGGGCTGCAGCAGGTGCAGGACCCAGACGGCGACGCTGGTGGCCAGGTAGGCCGCCGTCGCCGAGCCCGCGGACTGCCAGTGCTCGCGCCATCCGGCGCCCCGACCCCTGGCGAAGGTGAAGCGGGCGTGGAGGTCGGTGCACAGCAGGGTCGAGGCGACGGTGACGGCCGCGTTAGCGACCGCCCAGGGCATCGTCGCGGCCAGCAGTGGCACCGCGAGGCTGGAGAGGACTCCGACGCCGCCGCCGAGGACCGCGAACCGGAGGAAGGAGGCGATGGGGCCGGGGCCGGCCGGAGTCGCCACATCGGGCTTGTGTGCGAGCGGCGACTTCATGGCGGCGTCCTTCCTCAGGGCTGGTGTGTTACAGGCTGCGGGCGGTGATGTCGCCGTAGGCGGTGGTGGCGTGGACGGCCAGCTCCGCGGCGGAACCGGCCGTGTTGCTCAGGGAGTTGTCGACCCGGCCGTAGCCGGTGCCGGCGTCGAGGGTGGCCGAGGTGCCGCGGGCGGCGCCGACCGTGATGGCGCCCTGCTCGGTGCGCAGGGTGAGCGTGCCGCGCACCGCCTCGGTGACGGTGAGGTCGCCCTTGTGCGTGGTCAGCTCGGCGGTGCCGTCCAGTCGGCCGACGGTGATGTCACCGGCCTGGAGGGACAGGCGGGCGTTCGCGGTCTCGTCGAGCCGGACCGTGCCCTGCGCACCCTCGAAGGTGACGTCACCGAGGCGACCGGCGCCGCGGAGTTCACCGCTGGCCGCCTTCGCCTCGACGCGTGAGCCGGCGGGCAGTTCGACGGTCACCTCCAGGGAGCCGAAGGCGCCGATGACCGGGTTCGTCTCCTGCCGGGTCTCGATGCGCAGGACGCCGTCGGCGTAGGCCACCTCGGTCTGCTCCGCCGCCTTCACGTCCCGGCTCCTGGAGGGGGCGGAGGGCCGGACGTCGACAGTGGTGTCGGCCCGGTCGCCGGCCACGAACCGGATGTTCCCGGCGGGGACGTCCACGACGACGGTGAGGGGGGCGGGGGTCTTGAACGTCTGCATCTCAGGCTCCTTGTTCGCTGTTTCCGATGAGTGAAACGCTACGTTGCATTCATGGATCCGGCAACTGTGTTGTTGCATAAAATGGATGTTATTGCAGTTCAGCTCACCGAAATCGTTGCAACGACTCCAAAGCTAACGCAACAGCGGCGATCCGATTGCGTTGCAATGAATGCGAGTGAACGCTGTCTGCCGGTCCGCTGGGCCGACTGCCGTTGTAGCGCGCTCCGGCCGCCCGGTGGCCTGCTTCGGGTGATCTTCGACCCGTCCTTGAGCAGGGCTGAACCGGCCCTCCGGCGGGTCTTGGGACGTTGGCCGGCGACTGCCCGCCCCGTCCGTCCGTCATCAGGAGGCCTTTCATGACCGTGCAGGTGTCGGAGCCGACGGTGGTGCCCGAGGCACCCGCACCGCGCGGCCGCGGCCGCGGCCGGGTCCGGGGTGCCGCCGCGCTCGGCGTGATCGCCGGGTGCAACGCGATGATCCAGCTCGACGACCCGATCGTGAACATCGCGCTGCCCGGCCTGCGCGAGTCACTCGGACTGTCCACGGTGGGCGCGGCGTGGGTGATCAACGCCTATCTGCTCACGTTCGGCGGCCTGCTGCTGCTCGGCGGCCGGGCCGGGGACATCCTGGGCCGCCGCAGGGTGTTCATGGCGGGCGTCGCCCTGTTCACGGCGGCCGCCGCCCTGCGCGGCCTCGCGCAGTCCGCGGAGTTCCTGATCGCCGTACGGGCCGTCCAGGGCGCCGGCGCGGCGCTCGCGGCGCCCAGCGGGCTCGCCCTGCTGCTGAGCACGTTCGCGGAAGGGGCCTCCCGCAAGCGGGCCATCGCCGTGTGCACCATGGTGGGCGCGGTCAGCACCGCCGGCGGGCTGCTGCTGGCGGGGGCGCTCACCTCGCTCAGCTCCTGGCGCTGGGTGCTGTATCTCGACGTCCCGCTGGGCCTGGCGATCGTGCTGCTCACGCCGTTCGTGCTCGACGAGACCCCCCGCCACCGCGGCCGCTTCGACCTGCCCGGCGCGCTGCTGTCCGCGCTGGGCGCCGCCCTGCTCGTCTACGGGCTGGCGCAGGCCGCCGAGCGGGACTGGAGCGACCCGGTGGTCGTCGGCTGTGTGCTGGGCGGGGTCGTGACGCTGGCGGTGTTCGCGGCCGTCGAGCGGCGCGCGCGGCAGCCGATCGTGGCGCCACGGCTGTTCGCCGACCGCGACCGGCTGCTCGCGTACCTGGGGACGCTCGCGGTGCCCGGCGCGCTGATCGGCACCTACTTCTTCCTCAACCAGTACTTCCAGCAGCAGCACGGCTGGTCGGCGCTGGCCACCGCGTGGGCACTGCTGCCGCTGCCGGTCACCATGGCCGTGGCGGCGGCGGTCGCCGTGCGGCTCGAACGGCACATCGGCACCCGCCGGTTGTGGGCCACGGGTGCCGTACTGCTGATCACGGGCAACCTGTGGCTGTCCACGCTCGCGGCGGGCGACGGCTACCCGGGCGCGGTGCTGCCGGCGCTGGTGCTGCTCGGCGCGGGGATGGCGTTCAGTGTGCTGCCGCCGACCGTCCTGGCCACGTCGGGGCTGCGCGGCGACGAGGCGGGCACGGCCTCCAGCGTCCTCAACTCCCTCCAGTCCGTGGGAGGTTCGATCGGCCTGGCCACGCTCGTCATGGTCTCCTCGCACAACGGCGGGATGACGGGCGGTTTCGCCACGGGGGCGGCCTTCGCGGGCTGCGCACTGCTGGCCGCGCTGTTCCTGCGCCACCGCTGACAGCGGCACCGGCGATCCCGGACCGCCGCCCGCCGGGGCTCCGCCGGGCGAAGGCCCGTCGCAGCCATCGGGGTGAGGGCGGTGACGGGCCTTCGCGGGGCGGGGGCGGTGTGCCGGGGCGGGGGCTGCGCGAGGCGGCGCGCGCCCGAAGGAGGGCAGGTCCGCCAGAGGGCGCATGTCCGCGTGGACCGGGCCGGGCGGGACGTGCGCGGCCCGTTCGCCGCGATGGCCGGGCCGGTCGTGAGAGGTGCTCCTCTCACAGGCTGCGGGCGGTGATGTCGCCGTAGGAGGTGGTCGCGCGGAGGGTCAGGGCGGCGGCGGGGCCGTCGGTGTTGTCGAGGGTGTTGTGGATGCGGCCGTAGGCGGTGCCGGCGTCGAGGGAGGCGGAGGTGCCGCGGGCGGCGCCGACCGTGATGTCGCCGCGTTCCGTGCGCAGGGTGACCGTGCCGCGGGTGGCTTCGGTGATGTTCAGGTCGCCCTGCTGGGTGCTGATCTCGGCGGGACCGTTCAGGCGGCCGACGGTGATGTCGCCGGCCTGGAGGGCGAGGCGGGCACTCGCGGTCTCGTCGAGCTTGACCGTGCCGTGCGCGCCGGCGAAGGTCACGTCGCCGAGGCGTCCGACGCCGCGGAGCTCGACGCTGGCCGCCTTGACTTCGACGCGGGAGCCGGCGGGCAGCTGGACGGTGACCTCGATGGACCCGGAAGCGCCGAAGATCTGGTTCTTCGCCGGGGTCTCGATCCGCAGGACACCGTCGCGGTAGTCGACCGTGGTCTGCTCGGCCGTCTTCACATCCCGGCTCTTGGAGGCGTTCGCGGGCAGCACCTCCACCGTGGTGTCGGCCCGGTCGGCGGCGATGAACCGGATGTGCCCCGCCGGGACGTCCAGGACGGCGGCGATGGGTGCGGGGGCGTCGAACGTGTGCGTCGTGCTCTGGGTCTTCTGCATCGCGGACTCCTGGACTAGTTGTTTCCGGTGAGAGAAACGCTACGTTGCATTCAAGCGGGTGGCAACGGCAGCGTTGCGATCAGTCGCTATAAATGCAGGTCACTGGAGCTAAAACGTTGCAATGGATGTGAATTTAACGCAACATCCGTTGTTCGAATCGTTGCAATGGAGTGGCGGTGAACGCTATGGTGTTCCCCTACGGAGCACGAAGGAGACCGTGATGCCGGGAGGCAGACTCACCCAGCAGGAACGTCAGCAGATCGCGCTGGGACTGGCCGACGGCCTCGCCTACGCGGAGATCGCCAGGCGCCTGGACCGCCCGACCTCGACGATCACGCGCGAGGTCATGCGCAACGGCGGTCCCACCGCCTACCGCGCCGACCTGGCCCACCGCGCCACCGAACGCCGTACTCACCGTCGCCGGCAGGCCGCGCCCCACGGCGGGCCCAAGGCGCCCGAGCAGGCCCACGGACGCGACGCCGAAGCCGTGCGCGAGTACGAGGAGACGCTCACCACCGTCTTCATGCAATCGGGCGTGCCCAAGATGATGGCCCGGGTGCTGGTCTGCCTCTACACCACCGACTCGGGCAGCCTCACCGCGTCCGAACTCGTCCAGCGCCTCCAGGTCAGCCCCGCGTCCGTCTCCAAGGCGATCACGTTCCTCGAGGGCCAGGGCCTCGTCCGCCGGGAGCGCGACGAAGGCCGCCGTGAGCGCTACCTCGTCGACGACGACGTCTGGTACCAGGCCACGATCGCCAGTGCCCGGTCCCTCGCGCAGGTCGTCGAGACCTCACGGCAGGGCGTCGGCATCCTCGGCCCCGGCACGCCGGCCGGCACCCGGCTCGAGAACATCGCCCGCTTCCTCGACTTCGTCAGCGAGAGCACCGCCCGCGCCGCGGAGCAGGCCCGCGAGGTCCTCCACACGAAACCCGGAACGACCTCGGACGGCGCCGCCGGGCCGGACACGGACCACGGATAGGTCCCGCCGGGAACACCCCTACGGCCAGCCGATGTCGTCGTCGGACGGCAGCTCCCGCGTCGGTGCCGGCCGGCCGCCGCAGCCTCCCAGGGCAGCACGGCGTGCAGGAACCGAGTGCTCCATGGACGACTCCCGGGTGCAGAGCGGGACAGCGCGCAGGCGCCGCCGGACTTGGCACTCGGGATCCTGCCCGGGATCGTTCGAGAGCCGCTCGAAGACCGCATGAGGAGCGCACGAAGTCCGCATGAGAAGCGGGGCACCGGACCTGGCAAAGGTTTGCCCGGGTGTTGCCCGGCGCCCTACGCTCGATCACGGCCCCGGTGGCCCGCCCGACCCCGTCGCGGCCGACCCGTCCGCGCGTCCACCCAGGGAACCCAGGGAATGGTCACATGCCTCGACAGCCCGCGTTCGGCCGCCGCCTGAGGAGACTGCGCACCGACCGGGGCCTGTCCCAGAGCGCACTGGCCGGCGACGGCATGTCCACGGGATACCTCTCCCGACTGGAGTCGGGCGCCCGGCAGCCCACCGAACGCGCCGTCACCTACCTCGCCGGACGACTCGGCCTGGAACCGGGCGACTTCGAGGAGACCGCGGCCGGATCACTCGCCCACGCGCTGACCCTCGCCGCCTCCACCGGATCCGACGACGCCGTGGACACCCTGCGCGAGGCCCTGGCCGCCGAGGCCCACGAGACACCCGTGCTGCGCTGGCAGGCACGGTGGCTGCTGGCCCGGCACCGGCGTCTGCAGGGCGACCACCCCGGCGAGCGGGAGCACCTGGAGGAACTGGTGCGCCTGGGCGACGAGGTCGGCCTCGCCGAACTGAGAGTGCGCGGGCTGACCCGCCTCGCCCGCTGTCTGCGCTCGCTCGGTGAGATTCCCGCCGCCCTCGACGCCGCCCTCACCGCCCACCACCTCGCCCAGGACGGCGAACTGGGCGCGGAGGACCGGGCCGCCGTGCTGCTCGCCCTGGTGTCGGTGGCCGCCGAGGCCGGCCGGACGCCGCAGGCCCGGGCGCACGCCGACGAACTGGTGGGGCTCGTCGAGGGCCGCTCCGACGCGCTGTGGGCGGAAGCGATGTGGACCGCGGCGGCCGTACGCGTGATGCAGGGCGACCACCGGGCCGCGCAGGACTACCTGGAGCAGGCCCTGGAACGGTTCGGCGGCCACCAGGACCTCGTCCTGTGGCTGCGGCTGCGGCTGGCCGCCGGGCGGCTGCACCTGCAGAAGATCCCGCCGGACCCCGAGGCCGCCGGGCGCTGTGTCACCGCCGCCGAGCCGGCCCTCGCCTTCGTCGGCACCCCCCGGCTGCGGCAGGAGCTGACCGCGCTCAAGGCCGACCTGGCGTTCCTCACCTCCCGCTACGACGACGCCCGTGACCTGCTCGGCGAACTCGCCCTGGAGGAACCGCGGATGACCTACCGGGACCGGGTCCGGACCGACATCCTGCGGCACCGGCTGCGCATCCTGTCCGGCGACGACAGCGGCGTCCAGGGCCTGCGTGCCCTGGCCGAGCAGGCCCAGGCGGACGCCAACATCGACCTCGCGGCGGAGACGTGGCGGGTGCTCGCGGAGGCACTCGCGCAGTTCCAGCACGGCCGGACCGCCCCTGAAGCCTCCTGAGCGAGGCTCGGCCGCACAGCCCCACCCCCGCACGACCCTGAACCGGCCGGGCCCGACCCGGCCGGCTCGTCACGGTGCGGCGGGCCGGGCCACCGACACCGGTGAGCGACCGGCTGAGCGGCCGTCGGCGACCGCACCTCGCGGCCGCACAGCACCGCCACCGTCGCGCACACCACCGGGCCGGCGCCGCCCAGCAGGGTGGCGCGTACACCGAGGGGGCCGGCGAGCCGGCCGACCGCCCTCCCGCCGAGCGGCAGGACGGCGAACGAGCCCGGCCCGCCCCGTACGAGTACCTCCGTACGGGGCGGACAACGGCCCGTCGAGACGGGGCGGACAACGGCCCGTCGAGGAGCCGGTCATGACACCGGCTCCTCGTCCCCCTTCAGCTCGAAGTGCCGCAGCACGGCGCGCGTCCGCTCCTCCACCTCGTCGGCCGTGGCGCCCTCCACGTGGATGTGGCCGGCGGAGGCGTGCGAGGCGCACGGCGGGTCCAGTACGTCGCCGGGCCGCACCGTCAGCCTGGCGCCGACCACACCCGGCAGCCGCGGGTCGCCCACCGCCCGGTCCGGTGGACCCCGCACAGCCGGCGGGCCGGGGCCTTGGCACAGGGGGCGGCCCGCCGGACCCAGGGGCACGTCACAGGCGGTTGTTGAGGTGGTCGAGGCACAGCTCGTACAGGTCCTCGGCGTGGGTCTCGTGCCAGCCCTCCGGTACGGCCGCCGAGGCGGGCCACAGGGCCCGGTGCCCGGTGCCGTCCGCGACGACGACGAACGTGGCGAACTCGTCGGTGAAGGGGTCGTCGGCCGACGGCCCGTCGAGCACCTCGAGACCTCCGTCGGTGTCCATGCGGGCGGCGCGGCAGGTCCGCCACATGCGGGCGGTCGACCCGTCCGGGCCGCCGAACGGGTCGGGCAGGAAGCGCTCGCCGGTCGTGCCGGGCGCGTCCGCGTACCCCTGCGCCACGCCCGCGCCCGCGATGTACAGCGCGCCGACGGCTCCCGCCGCCACCGGGCGCAGCGCGGCGTCGAGCACATAGGCACGGTGGCCGGGGGAGGGCACGGGCCCGCCGGGTGTGTGCTCGACGACGAGCCGTCCCTCGGCCCAGCCGCCGCTCACGGTCAGCGCGGTGCCTTGGGAGCGGGCGAGCGCGACCAGCGCGGCGAGCGTGTCGTCCCCACCGCCCAGCACGGTCCCGGCCCCGTGCTCGCCGAGCCACCGCAGGACCTCGTGCGGCACGGCGCGGGCCAGGGAGGCGTCCGGCACGTGCACCTGCCTGCCGGAGGCCAGCGTGCCCAGCAGGCCCAGCGCGGCGTCCACGTCGGGGTACCCCTGTACCAGCCAGGCGGCGTCCGCCGGTTCGGCGACGACGGTGGCCGCGAGGACGGACTCGGCACCGATGACGACGGTGCCGTCCGCGCCGGGTGCGAGCATCACCGGGTCACCGGGGGCCTGCGGCCGGACCCGGTCGGCGTCGGACACCGGCCACCTGCCGTCGGCCGGCAGCAGATCGGCGGACGGGTCCCGGACCAGGCGCGCCGCACCCGGGACGGCCGGCAGCAGCCAGTCGGCGGTCTCGTCGAGCAGCATCACGACCGGCCGGAGCGTTTCCGGCAGCTCCTGCGCCGGATCGGCCGGCAGGCAGGCGGCACCCGTCTTGGTGATCGCGAGGCAGGCCACCGCGAACTCCGCCGGCGAGGACAGGGCGGTGAGCACCGAGGTCCCCGGGCCCGCCCGGTGTTCGAGGAGGGCGTGCGCCAGCAGGTCGGAGCGGGCGTCGAGTCCGGCGTAGTCCATGTCCGGGAGGGCCGGCGCGTGCGGGGCACGGGACACCTGGGCCGCGAACAGGGAGGCCACGGTCCGCTCCGGGAGCCGGGCGGGGGCACCCGCCCACACGCCGCTGTCGGTCCCGGTGCCGGCGTGCCGCAGGGGCAGCCGGCTCAGCGTGGCCGCCGGGTCGGCGAGGGCCGCTTCCAGCACGTCGGTGAGCCGGCCGGTGAGGGAGGCGGCGACCGTCTCGCCGACCGTCTCGTGGCGGAACGCGGTCGTCAGCGTGATGCCGGCGGGGGCGCCCGCCCGGCTCTGCCGTTCGGTCAGCGTCAGCGCCAGGTCGACCGCGGGGAGCGGGAGCCGGGCCGGCTGCGGCAGCACCGTGAGGCCGGCCGCCTCGAACGAGCCGCCGGTCTCCTGCAGGACGGTCAGGGCGACGCCGCCGGGCCGGGCCAGGGCCGCGTCGCCGCTGCGGTAGGCGGCCAGGTCCGCCTCGCGGACCCGGCGCAGCAGCTCCCCGAAGGCCGGGTCCCCGGCGGTGTCCACGGACAGCGCCAGGACCCGGCCGAGAGGTCCCACCGCGCCACGCAGCGCCGCGCTGTCACGGGCCGGGACCGGCGCGGCGACGGTGATCTCGTCCCCGGCGCCCAGCCGGGCCAGCAGAGCGGCGAGCGCGGCGTGCACCACCATGAACAGGGTGGCCCCGTGCCCGGCCGCGAACCGGGTGAGCCGCTCGTGCAGGTCGCCGTCCAGACCGAGTTCGAGGGTGCCGAAGCAGGCGTCGCCGCCGGCCTGCCGGGCGCTGCCCGGCAGCGGGGTGGGCGGCACGTCGCCGGACCTCGCGCGGGGCGCGGCCTCCAGTGCGGCCCTCTCCCGGCGGGGCGTGCCGCCGGTGGCCCGGGCTCCGTAGGCGCGGGCGAGGTCAGCGGCCAGCGGGAGGTGCGACCACAGGTCGACGTCGCCGGCGGGCAGGGCCAGTTCCAGCAGATGGTCGTCGGCGGCCAGGGCCCGCAGCCGGGTGCCGGCCGTGCCCAGCCGCGAGTTGCGCAGCACCTCGTGCCGCTGCCCGAGGTCCTCGAGGGCCTTCCCCAGAGCGCCCGAGTTCAGTGCGCCGCGCAGCCGCAGCGGCAGCAGGACGGTGTCCGTACCCGATCCGCCCGGCCCGCTCGCGGCGACGGGGCCGTCACCGACGAGGGCGGCGAACTCGGCCGGTGTCGGCGCCTCGTACAGGGCGTGGACGCCGGGGTCGGTGCCCAGCGTCTCGCGGGCCCGCGACAGCAGCCGGGCCGCGGCCGGCGGGTGGCCGCCGATGCGGAAGAAGTCGCAGTCCGCGTGGACCGTGCGCCGGGGCACGCCCAGCACCTCGGCGAACAGGTCGCGGACGATCTCCTGCAGCGGGGTGCCGGGCGGGCTGCCGGGCCGGTCCGCGGTGAACACGGGGACGGGCAGGGCCGTGCGGTCGACCTTGCCGTGGGAGTTGAGGGGCAGCGCGTCCAGGGTCATCAGCGCCGACGGGATCATGCAGTCGGGCAGTCGCTCCCGGAGGTGGCCGCGCAGCACGACCTCCAGGTCGACGGTGCGGGCGAAGGCGGTGGGGACGTTGGCGCACCGGTCGATGTCGGCGGCGGGAGCCGCGTACACGCCGGTCAGCGGGCCGTCGCCGACCAGGTCGGGGTCGACGAAGACGATGTCCAGGGCGTGCGGGCCAGCGGCCGACCAGGTCGGCAGAGCCCGGTAGCCGAGGCGTTCACCGGCCGCGCACAGCACCTCGGGGTCGGGAGCGAGCGGGTCCTGGGCGGGCAGGTCCAGGCTGTCGCGCGGGTTGTCCAGGTTCTGCATCGCGGCGTGCTCGTCGTGCACCCGGCGGTTGGGCACGGCGGCCAGCCGCAGCACGGCCGGGTGCCGCTCGCTCAGGTACTGCTCGACGTCGTCGGCGCCACGGATCCCGTCGCCCCAGGTCACGGCGGGCGCGTCGGTGAGGTCGGCCACCGGGGCGGCGGTGGACAGGACGGCCTCGTAGCGGTAGCGGCTCAGCTCGTTGTGGTGGACGCCCCGCTTGGCCCGTACGTCGACCGCGCGCACCCCCGGCAGTTCGCGGGCGAGGGCGGCGAACACCGCCGGCGACAGCAGGAGTTCGGTCTCCATCGCCACGCGCTGGTCGATGCCGCGGCGCGTCGCCGCGCGGTCCTTGGCGGCCGCGCCCGGCTGGGCCAGCTCGATGCCGGTCTGGAAGCAGCGGGACAGGTCGAGGTTGCGCAGGTCGCCCAGCAGGAGCGAGCCCCCCGGCGCGAGCAGCGGCAGCGCCCGCTCGATCACGGTGCGCAGGTAGGACAGGCCGGGGAAGTACTGGACGACCGAGTTGATGACGATCGTGTCGAAGTGCCCGGCGGGCAGCCCGGTGGTGTCGTCCGCGCCCCGGCAGCTCAGCCGCACCTTCTCCCGCAGCAGCGGATCGTCCTGGGTCCGGGCGCGCAGCGCCGCCACGACGGACGGCGAGAAGTCGGTGGCCCAGTACTCCTCGCACTCCTCGGCGCGGGCCAGGTGCGCCATCAGCAGTCCGGTGCCCACCCCGATCTCCAGGACGCGGCGCTGCCCGAGCTCGCGGACGCGGTCCAAGGTCGCCGCCTGCCACTCCCGCAGCTGCTCCAGGGGGATCGGCCGGGCGTCGTAACTGCTGTTCCAGCCGGTGAAGTCGGCACCGAGCTCGCCGGCTTCGACGCCGTGGTGGAGCGCCTCGTGAATCTCTCTCCACTCGGTGATCTGCTCGCCCCCGGCCGCTTCGGCGGCCTGCGGGGCCGGTACGACGTGGGCGACCAGGCGGCGGTCGCCGTCCTGAGCCGTGTGCACGGACACCGCGGCCGCGGACACGGCGGGATGGGCGGTCAGCACGGACTCGATCTCGCCGAGGTCGATACGGAAGCCGCGCAGCGTGATCTGGTTGTCGACCCGGCCCACGAACTCGATCGCGCCGTCCTCGCGCAGCAGCACCAGGTCGCCGGTCCGGTACAGGCGGCCCTCGCCGCCGGTGAACGCGTCCCGCACGAACCGCCGCGCGGTCAGCTCGGGCCGGTCGAGGTAGCCGGTGGCCAGACCGGGGCCGCCGAGCAGGAGCTCGCCGGTGCCGCCGGGAGGGACCGGGGTGCCGTCCTCGCCGAGGACGACGGCGACGGTGGCACCGATGGGGCGGCCGATGGGGATGGTGCGGTCGCCCTCGGCGGGTTCGGCGACCTCGTGCCAGGTGGCGAACGTGGTGGTCTCGGCCGGGCCGTACACGTGCAGCAGCCGCTCCGGCGGGCCGGCCTGGAAGACCTGCCGCACCCGGCGCGGGTCGCACGCCTCGCCGCCGAAGAGCACCGTGCGCAGCGGGGCGAACGCGGCCGGCCGCTCCCGGGCGATCAGGTGGAACAGCGCGGTCGGCAGGAAGACCACCGAGATGCCGTGCTCGGCGACCGCGTGCTCGAAGCGGGCCGGGTCGACGACGGTGTCCTTGTCCAGGCCGACCAGGCGGGCGCCGGCGGTGAGGGTCGCCCAGATCTCGAAGGTGACCGCGTCGAAGGCGGGGCCGGCGGCCTGCGCCACCACGTCGTCGGGCGTGAGGCGGACGTAGTCGGTGCGCTGCACGAGGTCCACGACGGCGCTGTGCGGTACGACGACGCCCTTGGGGGCGCCGGTGGTGCCGGAGGTGTGGCAGACGTAGGCGGCGTCGTACGGCGCGACGTCCTCCGCGGGCAGGGCGTCGGAGCGAGCGGCGATGTCGGCGGCCTCGGTGTCCACGGCGACGACGGCGGCGCCGAGGTCCTGGTAGCCGGGTGCGCCGGCGGCGTCGGTGACGACGGCGCGGGCCGCGCTGTCCCGCACGAGGAGCCGGCGGCGCTCCGTGGGGTGGGCGGGGTCGACGGGGACGTACGCAGCGCCCGCCCGCACGATCGCGAGGAACGCGGTCACCATGTCCGGGCCGGGCCGCAGCGAGGTCACCACGCGGTCGCCGCGTCGCACACCGCGGGTCTTCAGGTGGTCCGCGAGGCGGTTCGCCGCCCGGCTCAACTCCTGGTAGGTGAGCGAGACGCCACCGCCCGCCGGGGTGGGGTAGGTGACGGCGATCGCGTCGGGACGGGTGTGTACGTGCTCCTCGATGAGGCCGGAGATGGACATCAGGGCTGGCTCCTTCGGGAACGGCCTTCCGACGTGGCGAAACTCTGCTCCCGCTGCGGCACGGAGCCGACGGAGGTCTCTCGGCAGCGGCGGACGTCTTCACGGGAAGACGCGCGCCACGCGGCAGGACCGGGGGGAGGGTCAGACGGCGACCGAGCTGGGCCAGCCGATGTCGTCCGTCGAGGCCACGGGCGGCGTCGCGGTCGTGCCGACGCCGGCGGAGACGAGCAGGGCGGCGCCGACCGCGGCGGCGCTGACGGCGATCCGGAGGATGACCTTCACGGCTGACTCCTCTGCGACAACTCTGTGTTCGGTGCTCGGCGTCCTCTTGCCAAGAGACTGGCAACCCGGCCTCGGAAATCTCTGGGGGACAACTCGAAGAACACTCGAAACAGGCGCCGGACACCTCCACCAAAACCCCCGCCGGACAACGACGTTCACACCCTTCAACCCTCTGACCTGTACGGACAATGCTCCATGGCATGACACGACCGCATCTGGCAAGACATGGCAATTCCTCGGGAAACAAGCCGGACCGCTCGGGAGACCGCAGAGCCGAGGACGCCGGAGCCGCGGCGCGCCGTCACAGACGCGCCGCCGTGAACGTCTCCGTCCTTGAGCGGCGGCGCGACAGCACTTGCCGCCCGCTCAGCCGCGCCATGGCCGCTCGCACCGCGGTGTGTTCTTCCGCCCTGCTGTCGTCCAGCCCGGGCGCAGCGTCGCTCGAGTCCCGCTGGAGAACCGTGGCCGGGGCCGGGGTGGCGGGGTTCACTGGCGGCATGGACCGTCACGCGCACACCCCGCCGCGGCCGGACACGTTCGCGACCCGGTTGCGAGTCGCCCACGCCCTGCTCATGGCCGGAGACCCGCGCGCGGCGGCCGACCGCTGCGCGCGGTCGCGGACCCGGGCCGCCCGGGCCGGGGCCCGCGGCAGACAGGCCGCGTTCGGCGCGCTGCGCGCGGAGGCCCTGCTCTGCCTGGGCGAACTCGCCGCGGCGGAACAGGAGGCCGGGGCCGCCGTACGCGCGGCCGTTCCCGGCGCCTCCCTGGGCCGGTGGCCCGCGGCGGTCCTCGCCGAGGTGCTGACCGAGCTGGGCCGGCACGAGGAGGCCGACCGACAGCTGTGCCGGGCCGCGCCGGAAGCGTCCACGCGCACGGCGGATCTCCCGCGGTACCTCAGGGCCCGGGGCCGCCACCGCCTGGCCGTACGGCGCCCCGGAGCCGCTCTCGCCGACTTCCTGCGTTCCGGAGAGCTGACGTACCGTCAAGGAAACGGTCCCTTCGCCCGGATGCCCTGGCGCACCGACGCCGCCGAGGCGCTGCTGCACCTGGGCCGGCCCGACGAGGCCGCTGAACTGATCGCCGAGCAGCTCACCGGGGCCACCGCCGTCGGTCCGCGCCACCGTGGCATCGCACTGCGTCTGCGGGCCGCCACCGAGGAGCCGGCCCGGCGGCCTGCCACCCTGGCCCTGGCGGCGGACGAGCTGCGCGCCGCCGGTGACCGCCCCGAACTGGCCCGTACCCTGGCCGATCTGGGAGAGACCCTGCACGCCCTGGGCGACGGCCTGGCGGCCCGGGCGGTCCTACGGCGCGCCTGGCACCTGGCGGCCGACTGCGGAGCCGTCCCCCTGTGCGACCGGATCCTCCCGCACAGCACACCACCCGCCGCTCTCGCGTCCCGCTGACGCCCCCTCAGCAAGACCGGCCCCACCGGGGAGCGATCGTCGAGCCTGCCCCGGCCGGCTTCCGGGCCCACCGCCCGTCTGGCCCGCCGGCACGGCCCCGGCCGCCCGCCGAACCCTCGGTCACACCTTCCGCGACCGCCTGGCCCACCTGCATGGTAACAGCTGTTACCATGCGGGTATGGCGAAGACACAGCTGGGCGCACGGGTCGACGACGAGGTCGCGGAGCTCGCCAGGGCCCGAGCCAGGGACCGCGGCCTGACCGTCGGCGACTACATCGCCGGGCTCGTCCGGGAGGACGCCGACGGGCTGCGTGTACGCGCTCTGGACGCAGCTCGGCGCTTCCTCGACGAGCACCAGGCCCTCTTCGACGAAGCCGAAGCCGGAACCCAGGACACGGAACGCAACGCACCGGGGGCGCACGCAGCGTAATGGACCTGCACATCGATGTCCCCTGGATCCTGCAGGTCGCAGAACTCGCAGGCGCACGCGACCCGGCCCCCGACGACTACGGGGTCCCGGTGGCGGCAATCGCATGCCACACGGCAAAGCTGCTGGAACAACCGGTGTACGACGGCCCCTACGCGCGCGCCGCCGCCTTGGTCCACATCCTCGGCCGCTGCCGCTGGCTGGAGCGCTCCAACCTGGCCGTCGCGGCGGCGACCGGCGTCATGTACCTGGAAGCCTGCGGCATCGCGGTCAAGCCCACCCGCGAGGACGCGACCGCCCTGCGTGACCTCCTGCTGAAGCCCACCTGCACCGTGCACCACATCGCCACATTGCTGCGCGCCTGGCCCAAGGTGTCCTGAAGCCATGCCCAGCGCCTCCGAAAGGAGAGCACGGGGCATGGCTGTAGCTCCCTCCGCCCGCGCCGTCGTCGGATCGGCCGGCGTAAGCACGAAAATCCCGGTGCGAGGTAGGACAGCGCTGAGGGTGTGTGATGCACTGCCCCCATGTCAGGCCATACACAGTGCATCACCGTGATGCATGGCCCACGCCAACCCCACTCCGGCTGGAGGGGCATGACCTAGGGGGAAGCGAAGTGAACCCGTCACTGTGGCGCGGCCTGCACACGATCGACCGATGGTGTGTCACAATCCCGGTGCCCGGTGATGGCTGGCAATCCCAGATGCTACACAAGCCCACCCGCGATGCACCTCCCCTCGTAGCCAGCCTCGGGAATCCCGCTTGCGGGATTCCCCCCATTCGCGCTTGCGCGAATTGACACGCATTCAGAATTCCGTTTACGGAATTCAATTCCCGCGCTTGCGCGGGAATGTGGCGGAGCGTCAGCGGAGCTGTGGCCCGGAGCGAAGCGGAGGGCGTTCATTGGGCAGCGCGTCAGCGCTGCACGTCCCGCTCCGCGG